>DAIMNW010000123.1:0-7288 GCA_036719905.1 Chitinophagales bacterium | reverse complement strand
ATTAATGATAAAATATTAACGCTTACTGAACTGAGTGCTACGACGTGCTTTTCTGCGTCCTGGTTTCTTACGCTCCACTTTAGCACTATTACGTGTCATCAGATTATTGGCACGTAAAGCCGGTTTCAATTCGGCATTATATTTTACCAAAGCTCTGGCTATAGCCAATTGAGCTGCTTCGGCTTGGCCTTTTACTCCGCCCCCGGTGCAGTTAAGTTGAATATCAAATTCAGTAGTTAGTTCAGCTACTTGAAGTGGTTTGGTTACACTTATTTGCATTAATGCCGGAAAGTAAGCATTCATTTCGCGGTCGTTCACCATAATGGCTCCGGTACCTTTTTTCATGAAGACACGTGCTACTGAAGTTTTTCGACGGCCTACGGCGTTTATTAATTCCATTTGAATATTGTTGTTAGTTAGTAATTAATTTAGAGGTTGGTTTACTTTAATGCTTTTGGTTTTTGAGCTCCATGAGGATGTTCGGTGCCTTCATAAATGAAAAGCTTCTTGACCATGGCACGTCCCAATTTGGTTTTAGGAAGCATTCCTTTAACACAGTTCTCAATGATACGAGTTGGGTGCTTGGCATTCGTTTCACGTGCAGTTGAAATTTTTTGACCGCCGGGGTAGCCGCTGAAGGTAATTACCTGCATATCGTCCATTTTGTTTCCTGTTAATCTGAATTTTCCGGCATTGAGCACAATTACATAGTCCCCGGCATCAACGTGAGGAGTATAGGTGGCCTTGTGCTTACCGCGTAATACGGAGGCAATTTTGGTGCACATACGTCCCAGAACCTGGTTTTCAGCATCAATCACAAACCATTCAGGTTTATGAGTTTCGTTTTTGGCAAATGTTGTTTTAAAGCTTAATGTATCCACTGTTATAAATTTTCTGTTTTTTTAAGAAGGGGTGCAAATGTACTCGGCTATTGCTCATCTGCCAAGCATTTTGCGTTATTTATTTTTATCAAATGGCACAAATGATTGATAATCAGCAAAAAAATGTACGTAATTTTTTGGTGGCCAGCACCTTTTGGCTCCAGTATTTATCTCTAAATAAGTTTCATTTGCAGCTAATTGTGGTGGAAAATGATTGTTTTTAAATAAATTTTCAAATAATTAGTAGCCTGCAATCGATTTCACCTTATACATTTGCAACCATTACTATCTAAATTATTTACGTGCATGAATCTTAAATTTCTTTATACACTGACTTTGCCACTCCTCTTATTGGTTTTAGGATGTAATCGTATACCCACGGCCATTTTTGTAGCTTCTAAAACTTCGGCACTCACGGGCGAAAGCATCAACTTTACCAACACAAGTTTGAATACAAAAAAGTATGAATGGAGCTTTGGCGATGGCACTTCCTCAAATGAAGCCTCACCGGCGCATACCTATACTGTGCCAGGCAATTATACGGTTACTCTTATTGCCAAGTCGGGTAATGAGAAAAAAGCATCTGTCTTAAATCAAAATATTCAAATAACCACCTCATCTGTTTTAAATCCCGTGGGGGCTAATTTTTCGTATTTTGATATTACGTCGAGCGGTGGCAGTGTGTATCTGAATGATCAGGTTCGATTTAATGATTATTCGGTTGGCAATATCACTTCCTGGTTGTGGAATTTTGGCGATGGTACTTTTTCTACCGAACAGAACCCAACTCACTCATTTGCGGCCCATGGTAGTAAGGCAATAATCCTGATGGTTAGCAATGCCACCTCATCCGATACCTATCGCACTACGCTTTACGTAAATTAAATTGTAGTGAAGCATCTGCTACCAAGTTGATGGAGGAGGTAATTTAACCCGAAACGCCATCAGTACTTAGCTCCTTATTTTCTGTTTTGGGCTCAGCAAAAAATACGGTTTGAAAGATGAGTATGAGAAATACTCCAACCGAAATAGATGAATCAGCAATGTTAAAAACCGGTTCAAAAAACATAAAATATTTACCACCCCAAACCGGAATCCATTGAGGTAAAAAGCCTTCCCAGAGCGGAAACCAAAGCATGTCAACCACTCGGCCATGAAGGAATGAGGCATAACCGCCACCAGTAGGTAAAAACTTGGCTAACTCAAAATTGCTCTCACTGAAGATCACACCGTAAAAGATACTATCAAGAATATTTCCAATGGCTCCGGCCAAAATCATGCTCATGGTAATAATTAAGCCGGGGTGAGCTTTTTTTCTAATAAGGGTCATTAGGTAATAACCAATAAAACCCACAGCTACTATTCGAAAGAGACTGAGAAGAAGTTTGCCCCAGTTGCCGCCGAGTTTCCATCCAAAAGCCATTCCTTCATTTTCGATAAAGTGTATTCGAAACCATGAAGTAATGGTAATTTCATCTCCTATTACCATGTGCGTTTTAACCCAAAACTTTATGGCTTGGTCTAATAAGAGTACACTTGTAATAGTAATTATAGCCGCTAACGTTCGCTTTTGTAACATGATGTTTCGATGAGGGATTAAAAAAAACTGACTTTCCCTACTTTTAAAACGGGAAAGTCAGTTTTAGATTGGATGAGGTACTTATAGATGGTACAAATTATTGCTTTATCACTTTACGGGTGCTCAAAGCTTTATCCGATTGAATCATGAGTAAATAATTACCTGATGATAACGGAGAAGCATCAAGGGTAACCTTATGTTTTCCGCTACCCTGACGGCCACTTTGTAATGGCATTACCGCTTGACCAAGGGCATTGAATAGAATGATATTAATATCTGACGCAGCAGGTAATGTGTATTCTATTGTTGTGCTTTGGCTAAATGGATTGGGGTAAATGGTTAATCCTATCTGTTTGCCAAGCTCATCAATACCATTTGGAGCTTCAACAAAAACTACCACATAATCAGTTGCTGAACAGCCATTTGCATCGGTACCAGTAACGGCATACGTTGTGGTTACATTTGGCGAAGCAGTTGGATTAGGAATATTGGTTGCACTTAAGCTAGGATCGGCTGCCCATACGTAGGATGTTCCGCCTGTTGCGTTTAGGCCCACCGAAACTCCAGGGTTGGTTATTTGATCGGCACCGGCATTAATAACTGGTGTTGGGTGCACGGTGACCACCACATTGTCTACATCCTGACATCCATTAGCATCGGTAACCGTTATTGTATAGGTCGCTGTAGCGCTGGCCGGCGAAGCATATGGATTGGCTATGCCCGAAGCTGTCAAGCTACCTGATGGAAACCAATAGAAACTGCTATAAGGAGGAGTACCTCCGGTGGCAGCAGGGGTGCCGCCTATTTGCACGTTTTGTCCTTCACAAATAAATTGATCAGGACCGGCATTGGCAGTTGGAACAGGCAAAATAGTTAACGTAACCACATCACTATCTAAGCAACCATCAATATCGCTCACTACAACTTGATAAGTGGTGGTGCTAGATGGATTGGCTTGAGGATTAGGGCCTACAGTTGTTGAAAGAGCTGTTGATGGTGTCCAATTGTATGTATATGGTCCATTACCCCCAATGGCAGTTGGGAAGCCTCCTAAAGCTGATGAGAATCCGTTACAAATAGATTGTGGACTTCCAGCATCAGCATTAAAAGGAATATTGGATCCGGTAATATAAGGTGAATTAAGTGTATCTACACAGCCATGTGAGTCGGTGGCAGTAAGAACGTAGGAAGTAGAACCGCAGAGGTTATTGGCAGTTAGAGTGGTTTGAACCGGGGTTGAATTCCAACTCAAATTGTAAGGGGTGGTACCACCGGCAATAGATGCTTGCACGGCCCCATTGCACAGCCCACAAGTAGAAGGATTGCTTCCAACAAGAGTGAGTGCCAAAGGCGCTGGGTCAATTATAATAGCCGAATCGCGTACAAAGCAACCGTTCGTATCAACCACTGTAACAATGTAGGTATTGGCATTCAGATTCGAAATTGTAGATGTGGTTTGGATAGGTGCTGTACTCCAAATATAAGTTACACCTCCGGAACCGCCACTTCCTAAAACCGATGCCGACCCATCGCTTGCACCATTGCAACTAATTTGTGTAATGGCAATTTGGCTATAAATAGCCGGACTCATTGAAATATAGACTGAATCTTTGGCAAAACAACCATTACCATCGGTTACCGTTAATTCAAAATTGGTATTGGCACCCAAACCAGAGCAGAGTGGATTGGCAACCGAGCCCGAAGAAAGTCCAATAGCAGGATTCCAATTAAAGCTGAGTATACCTGTACCACCTTGACCAGAAGGAATTCCACCTAAAGTGATAGTATCGCCATAGCACTGAGCAGCATTAATGCCAGCATTAGCCACTGGGCTAACATTTACAGTGTAGGTAATGGTATCTATTCGAGTACAAATGCCACCATTAGTCACCGTTACTGTAAAAATATTTACCCCAGGTGAGTAAAGGTTGGCCAAAGGATTTCCAATATTAGGATTGCTTAATCCGGCAGTTGGCGCCCAAGTGTAAACCGCTGTGCTATCGCCCCCGGTTGTATTAATCTGAAGCGGATTTCCCGTACAAATGGTGGTGTCATTACCGGCATTAGGCGTTGGATAAGCATACACAGCTATTGGTATACTGGTTGGACAAGCTTTAGCGCAAGTGCCAGGTATAGAATCAGCTGCTACCATAACGTACAAAGTATCCATGGCAGGTGGTAGTGTCGGAATTCCCAAGGTAAGAGTTCCCCCATTTCCGGTAGAAATATTGCTAACTGTGGCGCCCACATGGTTTTGAACCGAGTAGTAGAAATTGGCATCGGTGTTCTGAACCTGAATAGTTACTTGGTCGCCCGAGCACACAGCTGACGGACCACTAACCGGAAGTGTAACCACCTGGTTAGAAATAACAACATTCTCAATAGCCATATTATCACCAAAGCCACCAGCATACGACAAGAAACCAACTTTAACATTGTTGTAACCTGCTGCTGAGTCGATACAAAAACTATGCTTAATCCATTGACCCGATCCTGATCCTGGGTCATAACGATGAACGTCCGGTAGGTTAATCCAATTTACGCCACCATCTAATGAATACATTGGAGTAACATAATCATCTACTCCATTATAGTTATCGTGGCCGAAATAAAATGAGAGAATAGGATGAACCATATTGGTTAAATCAAGACAAGGCGACGCCAAACGAGCCTGACTGCCTGCGGCTAAAGTTCCGCTCAAGAAAGTGGCAATTTTTGAAAGAGAAATAGGATAAACGTTTGGGGCAAAGGAGGATGGAGAAACTGTCCATTGGGTGCCACCTGCAATAATTTGGGTTGTCCAAAATAAATTGGTGCTATCAAAACCTTCGAAGTAGTAAGTACCGGCATTAATCAATGGCGAATTGAAAGCGTTGATTTTTGCAGTATCATTGCCTGCAAACGGATCGGTACCTAGTGCCGACCATGCATAAAAAACGTAATTAGTCATGGTAGCACCCATGTTAACAGGTGTAGCAAAAGTATAATAATATACAGAATCAACCGGAAGATCATTTGGTAGCACAGCTGTAGCACTAACCGGTAAGCCCGGGAATCCCAGCATATACGACACCGGTATATTGGTATTTGCCAAAACTGTATCACATCCAAAATTTTTAATGCCGATAGTAACTAACTGTGAACTGGTAAGGCCACAATTGCTCGAATTTGGCGTTACTAAAATCACCCCCACGTCAATGGGAGGTCGAGGTTGTAGAATCACATTGTCAATAAATGCATTATCGCCAGGCGAACTATAGCTGGCCGAGTAGATATTTCGGGTTTCAAAAGTGATATCCATTATGTTTCCGTAAGCCGAAAGGTCTTCGGTAATGGTCACAAAAGGATCGCTACTGCTAGTGGTGGGGAAATGCGTAGGGCCTACCTGAACTCCATTTATCAATAATCTAAAAGCACTATAGTAGGGCCCAAAAAGATAGGTTTGTTTTAAATCAAAACTCAAGCGTAAGGGGCAGGGTGAACTGGAAGCATCTACACAAAGGCTCACCTTGGCAATTCTGTTAGTATTGGTGGTCCAAACATTGGTGGCTGTAGGAGTAGTATACGCCACATAAACAGGGCTACCGTTCATTTGCAAACCGAAGGCACTGGCATTGGCTGCCCCGGCTGTAATGCTTACGCCTGATGCTGTACTGGTGGTTGTTCTAAATGAAATTGGCATGGTGCCACTATTGAAATCGAACGTAGTTGGGAAGGTGCTAAGTACCCCGTAATTGGTTACTGAAATGGTTGAGGTGTCGTCAATTGGTACCGTATCGCCAGCTAATGTGCACCAAACTTTTATTTGATAAATACCGGCAGTAGATAAGTTGGCAGGAGTGGTGAATGAATAGGATGTGGTAGCTAGTTGAGCCAGATTAACAGTTGTAGTTTCCACTACAGGAGCTCCACCATTGATGGAGTAACTCATGTTAAACGAAGAGGTGTTTATTGCTTGAGTTCCTGAATTCATAATGGTAGCCACTATGGTTTCGGCGCTTGTTAATCCACAACCGGATACCGGTGCAGTAATAGCAGTGGTGGCCGCATCAATAGGCGATGGAGGCGGAATAAAAACCCCATAATCCTCAATTTCTCCGTAGGTGTATTGGCCGCAAGGAGTAAAGCCTGAGGTAGGTGAATAATTTAATCGAACCCTCATTTTAGTAAGCCCCGGAACAGCAGTTGGCGGAACAGTAAAGGTAATGGTACCGGTTCCCCCAGGCGACATGACCACACTGCCACATACCTCAGCGGCATCAAAAATAAAATTGTGGTTGTAATCAATCCAGATAATAACCCCCTCTGTCCATCCAGGGCAGTTATAGGTAGTAGCCGTATAGGTGTTATTCATCATCAAGGTAGTTGTCATCGTTGATGAATAATCCGTTTGGAACGGAGATGAAGAAGGCCCTGAATTAAGGTTGCTAATTGTGTTGCAGCTAAACCCGTTCAGATAGTCCGATCCCCCGGTGCCAACAGTATAAAATGGAGGTGGACAGTATTGAGCTTTCACACCTGCGAAAGAACCTAGAATACAAAGAGATAGAAGTACAATCTTTTTCATTGTCGTTCAAATTAAAGTATTTATTAAATTAGCTTTCAAATATAGCCTATTCATTAAATAATTTCAACTTATTTTTGGGAACTGCCATGCAACCTTTTAGTTGCATTTATCCTCCTAGAGTTAGAGCCAACCTAATTTTTTTTGGAGGATTCATTTTTTATAATACCTTTAAACTTTCAAATTAACTCTTAAACAAAGATAACTGCCTATAGATCAACATTCTACGCTCAATTGTATTTTTTTACAAAACCATCCAAAACA
>DAIMNW010000296.1:0-1995 GCA_036719905.1 Chitinophagales bacterium | reverse complement strand
TCTATGTGCTCCACCCATAGCCAAAAATCCATTGGTGATAGGCAAACGGCCATGGTATATACTTGTGTTCGAAGTGGCAGCCTTAGCTCATTTTTATATCACCTATCTCATCTTTCGAAATGGGCAAAAGCAATTAACTAAATAGAAAGCAAAGAGGGATTATATTTGCGCCTCCATTAAAAACAACAGCCATCATGTTTACTGTAAATGATTATAATTTTAAAAATCAAAGAGCCATTGTTCGGGTAGATTTTAATGTACCCCTTAATGCTGAATTTAAAATAACCGACGACAGCCGAATGACGGCCGCCCTACCAACTATAAATAAAATATTAAATGATGGGGGCAGCGTTATTCTCATGAGTCATTTGGGCAGGCCAAAAGAAGGACCGGTTGAAAAATATTCTTTGAAACATTTGGTGGCACATCTGAGTACTTTGATTGGTCGCGAAGTAAAATTTGTCAACGACTCCATTGGTGAGCAGGTAACTTCAGCAGCAGCTGCTCTCCAAAGTGGTGAAGTGTTATTGCTCGAAAATTTGCGCTTCTACAAACAGGAAGAAAAAGGCGATGATGATTTTGCCAAACAATTGGCATCGCTTGCTGATGTATATGTGAATGATGCATTTGGCACGGCTCATCGTGCACATGCTTCCACCACTATGATTGCCAATCATTTTCCCGTTGGTAAAAAAATGTTTGGCTTTTTAATGGCTGCTGAAGTAGCCAATGGCCGAAAAGTAATTCAAAATCCTGCACGACCTTTTACGGCAATTGTTGGCGGTGCTAAAGTTTCGGATAAAATTTTAATCATAGATAAATTATTAGATACTGTAGATGCTTTGATTATTGGCGGTGGTATGACCTACACCTTTTTGAAAGCGCAAGGGTTAGAGATTGGTAAATCGTTGTGTGAGCTCGACAAATTGGAAGTTGCCCAGCAATTAATAGCTAAGGCTGCTGCAAAAAACATTAAACTTTTAATACCTGTAGATTCGGTAGTGGCCGATAAGTTTGCGGCAGATGCAGAAACCAAAATAGCGGATAATCATTCAATACCCAATGAATGGATGGGATTGGATATTGGTCCAAAAACTATTGAGCAATTTTCAGATCAAATAAAAAATTCGAAGACCATATTGTGGAATGGACCAATGGGTGTTTTTGAAATGAAGGCGTTTGAAACCGGAACCAAATCAGTGGCACAAGCTATTGCAGAAGCCACCGCACAAGGTGCTTTTTCATTAATTGGTGGTGGCGATAGTGCCGCCGCCGTTCATCAGTTTGGCTATGCAAATAAGGTGAGCTATGTAAGTACAGGAGGTGGTGCTTTGCTCGAGTTTTTTGAAGGTAAAGAGTTGCCTGGCGTAAAAGCTATTGAATCGGCTTAACGCGTATAACCCATTCAATTAATTTTTTGTTTACATTTCACTACACGATTTTTTTATCAGGTGTATAACTCCTTGTCAATTACAAGGAGTAAATGGCTTTGCCCGAAGCCTTCTTCGTAAATTTGAGCCAATCATTTTTTTTTAGAAATAATGGCTAAAAAGCAAAAAGAAAAAGCGCCGGATGGCAATGCTAAAGATTTCGAATTGAACGAAACGAAGAAGGAGGATACCATGCCGGCCAAAAACTTTTTTACAGATGGTAGGTTTGTAAAAATAATTGGCTTGCTGAGCTTGTTGGTTTCGGTATTCGCTTTAGTTTCATTTTCAAGTTATCTGTTGAGTTGGAAAACTGATCAGGATAAAGTGTTTAACTTCTCCTGGCGATTATTATTCATAGAAGACGGCGTTAAGTATGCTAATAAACTTGGACGCCTTGGCGCTATCGTTTCGCATTTCTTTTTTTATAATGGCATTGGCATTTGTTCATTTTTTCTAGTACCGCTCACGTTTGCCTTAGGGGTAAATTTGGTGAGCAGAAAACGCACCTTCCCTGTCAGTAGTTTGTTGGCGTTTAGTGTTCTCACAACCCTTTGGCTTAGTGCGG
>DAIMNW010000122.1:0-7347 GCA_036719905.1 Chitinophagales bacterium | reverse complement strand
GGTCTAGTATTTAATAATACATTGCTCTCAATATAAAATGCTTGTTAGTGATTGAATCATAACAAGCATTTTTTTTAAATAGAACCATCGGCAAGATACCTTGTCCGATTATAGATTAACCACCCGGAATTTTCTGCACAAATAGGCTTTTGTGAAATAGGTTCCGGCTAAAAAAATAAAGCTGAGCCAATGGCAAAAGTATATCTAGATCCTAAAAAGGACTTCCGTGTGTCTGCAGGTCATCCCTGGATTTATGCCAATGAGGTTGCACAAACCGAAGGCAGTTTCGTCAATAGTGACATTGTTGAAGTCTACAACTCTAAAAATTTCTTTATTGGTAAAGGCTATATCAATAGCCGTTCGCAGATATTGGTACGCCTGCTTACCCGAAATCCGAAGGAAAATATTGATCGATTATTTTTTGAAAAGAAAATAAAAGAAGCCTGGCAATTGCGTCAAAAACTAGGTTACCAGAGTAGTTGCAGAGTTATTTTTGGTGAAGCTGACGGTTTGCCAGCCTTGGTCGTAGATAAGTTTGATCAGGTATTGGTCATTCAAACTCTGGCTTTAGGTATTGATAAATGGAAAAAGGAAATAGTGGAGATTTTGAATGAAGTAATTCCTAATGAAGGTATTTATGAACGGAATGATGCAGCGGTGAGAAAGTTGGAAGGAATGGAGGAAATCAGTGGATTTCTTTCTCAACCATTTGAAACCAAGTTCAACATAGAGGTTGATGGAGTTAAGTTTGCCGTGGATGTAGCTAGCGGTCAAAAAACCGGATTCTTTCATGATCAGCAACAGAACAGAATGGCGATTGCCCCCCTGGTGAAAGATGCTTCTGTGTTAGACGCTTTTAGTTATACCGGCTCCTTTGGCTTGTACGCCTCACACTTTGGTGCTAAGGAAGTTTTGGGAATTGATATTTCCAAGGATGCCATTTCGCTCTACGAAGAGAATATTAAGCTTAACGGCATGAATAATATTAAACTGAAAACAGCTAATGTGTTTGATGAGTTGAAACTGATGCTTAAAGAGCGACGTAAATTTGATGTAGTGATGCTCGATCCGCCGGCCTTTACTAAGAGCCGCAAACAAGCGGAAAGCGCTTTGAATGGGTATAAAGAAATTAATCTGAGAGGAATGCAGCTAACCAAACCGGGCGGTTATTTGGTAACGAGCAGTTGCAGCCATTTTATTTATCCTGAAGAATTTAAAGACGTAATAACCCAAGCAGCTGATGATGCTAAGCGAATAGTTCGGCAAGTGGTTTTTCAGTCTCAATCTCCCGACCATCCAATTATTTGGAATATACCTGAAACTAGCTATCTGAAATTTGCCATACTGCAAGTCATGTAGTCCTAAAAAAAGAATCTAATAAACCCAATAACCAACTTTAATAAATAACTTTTACTAATAATTACAATGGAAAAAACATTCAGTGACCTTGGACTTGACGAAAAACTTCTGCAAGCCATCAACGATTTAGGATTCGTAACCCCTACCCCTATACAACAACAAGCCATTCCGGTATTGCTTCAATCTACTACCGATTTAGTTGGTTTGGCACAAACCGGAACAGGCAAAACTGCGGCATTTGGTTTACCCCTCCTTCATCATGTAGATTCAAAAGATAACACCTTACAAGGCATTATCCTTTGCCCTACTCGTGAATTATGTATGCAAATAAGCCGCGACTTGCTCGAGCTAGCTAAGTACAAATCAGGATTAGAAATATTGGCTGTGTATGGCGGTACCGATATTGTAAAACAAATTCGTTCGCTTAAAAAAGGTGTGCAAATTGTGGTAGCTACACCGGGCCGTCTAATGGATTTGATGGAACGTAAAGCCATTAATCTTACTTCAATAAAACATATTGTATTAGATGAAGCCGACGAAATGCTCAATATGGGCTTCAGAGAAGATATTGATTTCATTCTAGCTGATACGCCTAATAAGCAATCAACTTGGCTTTTTTCGGCTACCATGCCTAGCGAAGTAAGAAATATTGCTAAGAAATTTATGACCAACCCTGCTGAAGTTACAGTGGGTAAAAAAAATACCGGCGCCGCCAATATCGACCATCAGTATTGTGTGGTGGCTTTGAGTCAGAAATATGAAGCGCTTAAGCGGTTGATTGACTTTAATCCGGACATGTATGGAATAATTTTTACCCGTACTAAAGCTGAGGCTAAAGAAATTACTGATAAACTCAGCCGTGAAAAATATGAAATTGAGGCGTTACATGGCGATATGGAGCAAGGCGACCGTGACATGGTGATGGGTCGTTTTCGTTCAAAGACCCTGCAATTATTGATTGCTACCGACGTAGCTGCCCGTGGTATTGATGTGGATGGTGTTACGCACGTAATTAATTTCGGATTACCTGACGAGGTGGAAGTTTACACTCACCGTAGCGGTCGTACGGCCAGAGCCGGTAAGAGTGGAATTTGTATTTCCATCATTGTTCAAAAAGATGCCCATAAATGTGCTCAAACTGAAAAACTGGTAAGCACCAAGTTTCATCGTATTGAATTGCCGAGTGGTCATGATGTTTGTCGCAAGCAATTTTTCCACTTTATTGATAAAGTGTTAAAGGCGCCAGTGGAAGACAAAGAGTATGATACCTATTTACCTGTGTTGAAAGAACAATTTGCAAATATGGAGAAGGAGGAAATTATCAAACGTTTTTCAGCATTGGAGTTTAATAGATTCCTGCACTATTATCGTAACGCTTCTGATTTGAATCAGAAACCTGGCCGTGAAAATGAATTTGTGAGTGGTGGTAAGTATCAGCAGATTTATGTGAACCTAGGCACCAAGGATGGTTTATACAAAGCATCGTTGCTTGAGTTTGTGTTGGACACCACCGGATTAAGCAAAAACGTTTTAGGTAATGTTGACTTACGAGATATTAAAACCTACTTTGAAGTAGAACCAGCTTCTGTTGAACAATTTGTTTCTTCATTGAATGGCCATCTATTTAAAGGGCGCAAAATTTTTGCCGAAACCACCCGAGCCCGAAGTGGTAGCAGAGGTCATGATGGTAAACGTATGCGAACGGGTGGAGGTGGAGGTGAACGAGGCGGCGAACGCTCCTCATTCAGACGAGATGATAGCCCACGTGGCGAACGTACACCTTTTAGAAGAAACGATGAGAGCCGAGGCGCCAGTTCTGAAAGACCGCCATTTCGTAAACCATCGGAAAGAAGTGGTAACGATAAACCACCCTTTAGAAGAAATCCGGATGAAAAACGCCCACGAAAGAGCAGCGGCGATAAAGGAAAGAGTAGCGACCGTTGGTAGCTATCTGAAAAAAAGAGAAGGTTAACACCTTCTCTTTTTTTATTTAAGAATTAATGAGTCAATTTTTGCCTTGAATCCTTCAGGCACTGCTTGACGTTTACGCTCAGTATAGTTAAAACACACCATACCCGTTTTAACAATAGCCACCTGTACAGTTTTGTTGTCTAGTTGCTTAGTAACTGAATACACCATATCAAAACTGAATGGCCCGAAATCGTTAATCATTATTTCTATTGTTAACATATCCTGATGGAAAGCCTCGGCTTTGAAAACAATGGCTACATCACCCATGATTACTGACGTACCAAACAAATCGAGTTCGCTGCCACCCAAAAATTGAAGACATTGTAACCGGGCTTCATGGATGATGCTGAGCATGGCATCATTTCCCAAATGTCCCCCATAGTTCAAATCAGTTATTCTTACTGGGATTTTAGTTTTGAAAATAAATTTTTCGGGTAATTCGATTTTGATTCGTGGCATATTGAATGATTACATGTAAATTAAGATGGTGTTGGTGTAGTATCTAACTTGCTAAACTTTTCATTTAAAAATTGATGATATGCTGTAATGGCAATCATGGCAGCATTATCCGTACAATACTGCATTTCGGGGATAAACAAGTTCCAGTTCATTTCATCAGCTTTCCGCATAGCCAATTTTTTCAAGCCCGAATTGGCGCTCACTCCGCCTGCAATGGCTATTTCTTTTATACCGGTTTGCAAAGCGGCTTTTTCTAATTTATTCATTAAAATGGTTACAATTCTCTCTTGAATGCTGGCGCAGATATCGTTCAGATTGTCCTTAATAAAATTGGGATTTTCTTTTACCCCTCGTTGAATGAAATAGAGAATGGAGGTTTTTAAACCACTAAAACTAAAATCCAAATGGGGTATTTTAGGTTCAGGAAATTGAAATTTATTTGGGTTTCCAAGTTGAGCATATCGGTCAATCAAGGGACCACCCGGATAAGGTAACCCTAGTAGTTTAGCGCTTTTATCAAATGCCTCACCGGCAGCATCGTCAGTTGTCTGTCCCAAAATGGTTTGCTTTAAAAAATCTTCAACAAGCACAATCTGCGTATGGCCCCCTGAAACAGTTAAACATAAAAATGGGAATGAAGGTTTTCTACTACCAATAAAACTAGCCATGACGTGTGCTTGCAGATGATGGACAGCAATAAATGGTTTGTTCAAAGCAAAAGCCAACCCTTTAGCAAAGCTTACCCCAACCAATAACGAACCCATTAATCCTGGTGCAATAGTGCAGGCAATAGCATCCAACTCATCCAGTCGAATTGCTGCTTTAGCAAGAGCCATTTGCACTACAGGAACAATCTTCTTTTGATGATCACGACTGGCCAATTCGGGGACCACTCCCCCATACAATTCGTGAATAGTTTGCGTATTGATAACATTACTAAGGATAGCATCATTAGAGGAAATTGCGGCAGCGGTATCGTCGCAACTTGTTTCAATAGCCAGTATTTTAATTTGACGTTTCACAGAAATGATGGTCAAATGTAAGACGGAATTGGTTCTGAAAGGAATGTATGGCTGATGACTTAGTAAATAATTTAGGAGAAGGGCCGTAGGTACTAACTTCGAAAAAAGACTTACATTTGCACTACTTAATTTATTATCCACTAAACCAAAAATTATTTTGGCTACTACACCGGGATTTATTCCCCCAGCAAATCGCCCGCCTGTGCGAACCTACAATCCTCGATTTGGAAGAGGACCCATGAAGGTACAGGAACACAAAATTAACGAAGGTATTCAGGCCCCAAAAATCCGTTTGGTTGGGGATAATGTTGAACCAGGTATTTACGACACTTCCAAAGCTATTAAGATGGCTCAGGAACTGCAGATTGACTTGGTCGAGATTTCGCCCAATGCCGATCCACCAGTTTGTAAACTCATTGATTACAACAAATTTCTTTACGAGAAAAAGAAAAAAGAGAAAGAAGTAAAGGCATCCAGCAAAGTGGGGCAAATGAAAGAAATTCGTTTTACTCCCAATACAGATGACCACGATTTTGATTTCAAAGTGAAACACTCTATCAATTTTTTGAAGGAAGGAAATAAAGTAAGAGCTTACGTGCAGTTTAAAGGCCGAGCCATTGCGTATGCTGAAAGAGGCCAAGTGCTTCTGCTTCGTTTTGCCCAAGCTCTGGAAGAAATAGGCTTACCTGAACAAATGCCTAAATTGGAAGGTAAAAAGATGTTTATCACTATTAGTCCAAAAAAGAAATAAGATGTACTGAACTTATAGATTCAACTAAAGCGAAAAAGCATGCCGGTATAAACTGCATGCTTTTTTTATTTTGAATAATTGGAGGTGTTACATTCTCTAAAAATTAATAGCTAACCATTTTACTATAAAAAAGCCGCCCTTTCGACAAGCGAAAGGGCGGCTTCAAATTATGCGTTTGTAATCAACTATTACTTAATGATTACCTGACGAGTTTGAATGTTATTGTTGCTAATGATTGAAACAAAATAGGTTCCAGCCATTTGCTTAGTTAAATTAAGTTCCAAAACCGGATTCAAGGCAACAGAGATACCAGTTGACTTTGAAACCAATTGACCAACTGAATTGTAAACCAATACATCAGCATTGTTGCCAGTAAGGCTGCTTAAGTTAACATAGATCTTTCCATTGCTTGGATTTGGATATACACCAACTTTAGAAAGATTAGCTACACTATTTACACCGCTAACCGGAGCAACATATACAATTGAGCTAGTATCAGTCAACAGGGTAAAGCTTGCATCTGCAAAATTTACATTGTTTACATAATAAAAGTGAGTGGTATCTTCCGGATTTTTGTTTACTGAAAATTTAGCTAAAACTACAGGTACATTGGTACTGTCATTGGCTGCATTTCTGAAGCCCATATAACCACCTGAATGTAAGTATCCACGGTCGTTCCAACCGGCAACACCTTCAGTAACTGAAACTTCATTCGAAGTAACTTTATAGTTGGCAGGGTCAAAACCGCGGAGGTAAACGTTACGGCCGTGTCGTGCGGCTGTTGTACCGGGAACACCACGATAGTCAGCCCAAGAATAGTAAACCTTAGAAGCATCAGGAGAAATACAAAGTTGAACACGGTTATCTTGAGATACGGCAGCAGGAGTAGCTACAGTAACACCAATTGTATCGGCACGAATGTCTTTCAAGCTATCAATGAAAGAGCAATACCAACGATCTTGAGCGGCATTCCATGAGAAATCAAACAATCCTAAGAAACCACCTTTAATAGTGTAACCATTGGTAGCAGGATCGGTAGTGGCTTCACTCATGCTTGGTCCAAATCCAATTGCACAACCTAAATGTGGCTGACCGAGATTATCCACCACTAAATCAGATTCGAAAGCAGAAGTAACAGCATACACTGAATCAGCTGTAGTAGCATTGAATTCAAATGGCAATGAGAAAGAGTTTCTTAAATTAGGAAAAGCAGAGAAAGAAAACTTAATAGGACCGGTCCAAGTATTTCCACCATCAGTAGTTTTATAAAAACATGGTTGATAAACGAAATCAGTACCTGGATCTAAAGTTTCAGTCATATCGGCCAAACAAGCTATCCAACCATTTTGACCAGTAGCATCAAAAGCAATGTTTGGAATAGTCATATGATCAGTATTATCAGACTGGTGGTCGAAAATAGGTTGAATGATAGTGTTTATTTTCCAGCCCAAGGTTTTATTAGCCGGGTTGTAAGTTCCTTTCATTACCAATATTGAACCGTCGGCAGTTGCCTCGTTAGTTGCAATATTCCAATAAACACCAGGAGCTCCTTTAACAAAGCTAGAAGGAATTAAGAAATCGCCACCGTTCATTTGGTTTACTGAATCGACGAAAGATGCCGGGGTGTTATCTAATTTGGCAGATCCTGAATTGATACCATCCCAATCAGAATTGATGTGATATGGACCCACAAACATCATGTAAGCGTTTGAAGGAGTGGTATTGCCTGAAGGATTGTAAATAGCTGCCTGAGGGTAACGTGATGAAACGGTACTGTTGTTACAC
>DAIMNW010000121.1:0-7368 GCA_036719905.1 Chitinophagales bacterium | reverse complement strand
TAAGTATATAGATGAAAATCAATTGCCTTCGTTAGCGGCCTGGCGCCGTAATCCGGAGATTTGGGGTAAACCTTAATCTGTACATTTGTAATAATAAAAAAAGCCCCGAAGTATTCCTACTTCGGGGCTTTTCATTTGAATTTATTTATTCTATTTCTTTGAGTGCTCTTCAGCGCAATGATCTTTTGGCTTGCCGCCATGATTAATCATCATTACTTTCTTTTCAATTCTCATTTTGCCATTCTCATAAGTGGTATCGCAAGTTTCTGTTTTTTCAGCACCGCCGCAACAATCACTTTTCATTCCGTTGCACTCTTCCATCTTTGCTTCGCAAGCCTCCATTGAGCAGCCCATCTTGGCACACATAGCTTCCATTTCTTCATGCGTCATATTCGGATGACATTTCATCATTTCCATGCACTGTTCCATTTTTTGATTGCCTGCATCACCATGTTTAAATGGTGAAGTATGATGAATTTGAGCCAATGTAGGGGCTATAACCCGTGAAACAATACTCATCAACTTAATCAAAATGTTCATAGACGGGCCAGAGGTATTTTTGAAAGGATCGCTCACTGTATCGCCGGTAACAGATGCCTTGTGCGGCTCCGACTTTTTGTAGAACATTTCACCGTTTATCTCAACGCCTTTTTCAAATGATTTTTTAGCATTGTCCCAAGCGCCGCCGGCATTGTTCTGAAACATACCCAGCAATACGCCACTTACGGTAGCACCTGCCAACATTCCACCCAAAACCTCTGGTCCGAAAATAAATCCAACAATAACCGGTGTAAGAATAGCAATAGCTCCCGGAAGCATCATTTTTTTGATAGAAGCATCGGTACTGATGGCTACGCACTTTTCATACTGAGGCTTGCCTGTTCCTTCCATAATACCCGGTATTTCACGAAACTGGCGACGAACCTCCTCAACCATAGCCATGGCAGCTTTACCTACTGCGGTGATAGCCAATGATGAGAAAATATACGGAATCATACCGCCTACAAAAAGGCCGGCCAGTACATCGGCTTTGTAAATATCAATACCATCGATGCCGGCAATACCTACAAACGCTGCAAATAATGCCAATGCAGTAAGCGCTGCTGAGGCTATGGCAAATCCTTTACCGGTAGCCGCCGTTGTGTTTCCTACAGCATCCAACACGTCGGTTTTTTCACGAACATCGGCAGGTAGTTCACTCATTTCGGCAATACCCCCTGCATTATCGGCTATAGGACCAAAAGCATCAATGGCCAATTGCATGCCTGTGGTGGCCATCATACCGGCTGCTGCTATAGCTACACCGTATAATCCTGCACATGCATACGAGCCATAGATACCGGCTGCCAATACAATGATAGGAAGCAAGGTGCTTTCCATACCTACACTTAATCCGCCAATAATATTGGTAGCATGGCCGGTTGACGATTGGCGAACAATGCTCAGCACCGGGCGCTTGCCCATAGCTGTGTAATATTCGGTAATGATGCTCATTAATGTACCCACACCTAATCCCACCATGATGGCTCCAAAAATTCCGTTGCTGGTAAATTCATTGCCACGTAGGGTCATACTAGCAGGCATTAACCATTGAACCAAAAAGAAAGAGGCAATAGCGGTAAGCACAATAGAGCCCCAGTTACCCATATTTAAGGCACGTTGTACGCTATTGGTTTTCACTCCTGCGGTTTCAGATATGCGAACAAAGAAGGTAGCAAATATGGAAAACAGAACGCCTGTTCCTGCTATCATCATAGGAAGCAGGATGGGAGCCATTCCGTTATAATTATCGATAGAAGTGGTTTCGCGGCCAAGAACCATAGTGGCTAACACGGTGGCTACATAGCTACCAAACAAATCGGCACCCATACCGGCCACATCGCCTACGTTATCGCCCACATTATCGGCTATTGTTGCCGGATTACGAGGGTCATCTTCCGGTATTCCGGCTTCTACTTTACCTACTAAATCGGCACCCACATCGGCGGCTTTTGTATATATACCTCCACCCACACGGGCAAAAAGCGCAATACTTTCGGCACCTAATGAAAAGCCGGTGAGCACCTCAATCGCCTTCTCCATAGGCAAACTATCAACTGCCTCTGCGCCGAAATATTTTAATAATATGATAAATAAACTGCCTAATCCTAACACCGCCAAACCGGCTACTCCCATTCCCATAACTGCTCCACCGCCAAATGATATGCTAAGCGCTTTTGATAAAGAAGTACGGGCGGCCTGCGCTGTACGCACATTGGCCTTGGTAGCTATACGCATACCCAGAAACCCGGCAAGTGCCGAACAAAAGGCACCCACTATAAAGGCAAGTGCTATAGTCCAATCACTATTTGCATTCTGGCTACCCATAAATCCAAGTAGTAATGCAGTAATGATAACGAAATAGGTCAAAATCTTATACTCAGCCTTCAAAAACGCCATGGCACCATCGGCTATATACTTGGCTATTTCCTGCATGCGCTCGTTGCCTGCATCTTGCTTGGTAACCCAGGCGCTTTTGATGAAGGTATAAATAAGTGCTACCGCCCCAAAAACCGGAATTAAATAGAATAAATTGTTCATTTAGTTGTAGTTATAAAATTTATGAATTACCTCTTTTTTTAAAGGACGGCAAAAATAGTATTTAGAAGCTAAAAATTTTGGATAAAATGAGATGTTGCCAACATTTTTTTACGGTCAGCTAAATTTTTACAAAAAGCGCTTCGAGGCTAAATCGAACAGATGATTCAGAGAACAAAGAAACTTCAATGGATGTAGCAGTTTCTCGTATCCCTTTTATAAAATATTAGAAATGCAAGACAACCCAATTATGCATTCATGCACAAACCATTATGCCTAAACAAGTTGGCCCATTGGCCATCATTTCTAGTAATACCTCAATCGTACCACCCCAGCCAACCATTTGCTAAAGCGAATTACCTGACGTGTGTAGCCGTACTCGTTATCATACCATACATAGAGTATGGCACTAGTGCTATCGTGGCTTACTATTGTAGCCTGCGAATCGAATATAGAGGCACATGGATTGCCCACTAAATCGCTGCTTACCAATTCGTTGCTATCCATGTATTGAATTTGCTCCACCAATTCGCCATGCAAGGCGGCATTGCGCATTATTTCGTTCACCGTTTCTTTGGTTACTTTTTTATCCAATTGCAGATTGAGAATGGCCAACGATACATTGGGGGTAGGTACCCTTACGGCATTACCGGTAAGCTTGCCGGCAAATTGAGGCAATACTTTTGTAACGGCCTTATCGGCACCGGTTTCGGTAATTACCAAGTTGAGCGCCGCACTGCGACCTCGGCGGTATTTTTTGTGATAATTGTCTAACAGGTTTTGGTCGTTGGTGTAGCTATGCACGGTTTCAATATGCCCTTTATTTACGCCCAATTCTTTATCAATAACAGCCAGCACAGGTACTATAGCATTGGTGGTGCAACTTGCCGCCGAAAAAATGGTTTCCTTAGGGTCAAAGTTTTCATGATTGATTCCATGCACAATGTTTGGTATATCGCCCTTGGCCGGTGCCGTTAGCAATACCTTGGCTACTCCTTTCGCTTTCAAATGGCGACCTAATGCCTCTCTATCGCGGAACACACCGGTATTATCAATTACCAGTGCATCATTAATTCCATAGATAGTATAATCAATACTCTCAGGCGTAGCTGCATTAATCATATGAATACGATGGCCGTTTACAATCAGGCATTTATTCTCCATATCGGCTATTACTGTACCCGGAAATGGTCCGTGTACTGAATCACTACGGAGCAAATCGGCTCGTTTCAGAATATCATCATCCGATTTATCACGGGTTACAATGGCTCTCAGGCGCAACTGCCCACCCTTACCGGCTTGGGTAATTAACTCACGTGCTGCTATGCGGCCTATTCGTCCAAAACCATACAGCACCACATCTTTAGGGGTAATTTCTATTTTATCGGCACCCACAAATGGTTTCATTTTATCCCCTACAAAAGCGGCCACATCATTGTTATAGTTGGCTGCTTCTTGTAACCATTCGCTGCACATACGACCCACATCAATACGCGAAGGGGCTAATGCAGGCAGATGAGTAAGTTCACGGGCTATGGCTACCACATGATGTATATTGATGGGTTGTTTTACAAATGTGCGACTATAGTGCATCAAATTGAGCAATTCGCTGGCGCTGCGGTCTATCATTACATTGCGATAGATGATAAGTTCTACTTGTTTTTCGTACCACAGATTGCCAATAATTCCGATTAGTTCAATGGCTGCCTTTTCATCTTCAATCCAGATAGTAAGGTCTTTTTCAAATTGATTGTTCATTATGAATGAGTTATGATAAATTCAAAAAAAATTAAGGGCTCAAATGTAGTACTTGGCATTCAAATTATTAAACCGATGTGAGAAAGGTGGCACAGAAAAGCGCTTCGATCTGCCTTATTCAGTTGTGGCCAAATTATTTAGCCTGGCCAATTTTATAGTGCAAACTGGCTTCCAAACCTACCCTTAAATTTCGCGATTGATTCGAAACTAAATCGCTGAAGGTGGTTTTAGTGATATCATTGCCATAGGCTGCCCTTCCGCCTACCGAGAGGAAGAATTTGTCGGATAAGTACAAGTCGTAATTGATGCCACCAACCACTGCCAACTCCTTACGATTGATTTGGCTAGCAAGAGCTTGTTGGTCATTCATTTCGCTCGAAACCTTAGCTGAGCGTAGCACCCCATACTCCAGGCCAAGTAAGTAGTTCATCACCAGTGGACAATTGCCAATGCCGTTCAGCCGGTTCCACTTAAACTTAGCTACCACAGGGAAATGCATGTAGGTTAGGTTTATATCCTTATTGTAGACATGACCGTTTTTTTGTTCAAAAAGAGCTTGCGCCTGTCGTGACCAAAAGTGCCATTCGGCCTGCAAACCAAATGAGTTATTGAAATCGTAACCAGCCAGTATACCGTATGACTTACCTGCATTAAACTTATAGGTAATCTGAGGCGTTTCGGCGTTGAGCGATGGCATTTTTAAAAATATCCAAGTGTTATTGAATTCGCCTTTAATGCCTGCATGCCAGCCCTGCACAACCGAAAGTTGATTAAGCAACAATTTGTCGATGTACACTTCTGAATCATTTGCCTTTTCAGTGAGTGGTGCATCAGCAGCCGAATTGCCTTCAGCCGTTTTGTAAGGTAGCTGGTCCCAATTTAGAGAAGCAAGAAATGCATTATCGGCACTAGCCAACAATCGAGAATTGGAGTTGCTTGCTCTGCTCTCAGACGCTAGATTATTATTAGCAGGGGTAAGTTTTCGGAGAAGATAAATGGAATGCATTGCATGGTTCTTTATGTCCAAGTGATCAACTGTCATTGGAGAAACCAAAATGGGTGTGGTTCTGTTTAGGATTACTTTAGCAGGAAGGTTGCTTGCCAGCAATACTCCTGACTCTTCTTTTTGTGAAATGACAGGTTTTGATTTCTTTGGCAAAACAGCCCCTAACAAGTGGTTAAGCCTCAATTGGCTGCCTGTATAAAGAACTCCATTGGTAGCCTGAGTGTTATTGAGCCAAAAAACAATGCCCGTAGCCATGGCCATGAGCAGCACGGCTGCTATCGCCCCATGGATTTTCCAAGCGCTTTTGGTAAAAGTACGTTTGGGTTCATTTAGTTCGGTGCTTATTTTTTCCCATACCTCACGATTTACGGTAGGTCGATGCTTTCGCAATTTACTGTAGAAAATGCGGTCCACCGGATTGGCGTTATTTTTATAAATTCTCCACATATACTACCGCTAAATTTTTTTGTTCGGCTACCAGCATCTTTTGCAATAAAATACGGGCCCTAGCCAATTGCGATTTGCTGGTGCCTTCGTTAATGTTTAGTAATTCTCCTATCTCCTTGTGTGAATATCCTTCGATGGCATAGAGGTTAAATACGGTTCTATAACCGGGCGATAACCGCTGAATCATTTCAATCAAATCGTCAGCTATGAGGTGCTGAAGGGCGCTTTCATTTATAGATCCAAACCTGCCGGGCACCACATCGCTTACGCAAAAGAGGGGGTTGTTTTTTCGATAATGCTCAATGGCCGTATTCACAAATATTCGCCGTATCCATCCTTCGAACACCCCAGTATGATTGTATTGTTTCAGGTTTTTAAAAACTCTGATGAATCCTTCCTGCAGGTAATCCTCGGCTTCGTGGTAATCATGTGCATAGCGCAGGCACACCGAAAACATTTTGGAAGAAAACATATTATAAAGCTGCAGCTGGCAATTTCTATCTCCACATAAGCAACCTTCGAGCAATTGCTTTTGCAATGGGGTAATAAGCGGTTGGGAACTTAGTTGCATAGTTCAAAGGTTTAGGTGAAAAACGCATTGCCTATAGATTAATTATAGCCCACTCAGTGCATTCTGCAAATTCTAGCTGCTATATATGACGTAATTGGGTGTAAAAGGTTGCAAATGATTAGGAAAAATAAGAATGATTGAAAAAAAGATGGGTAATGTGCCACACAGTTTTTACATTTGCGCCTCTTGAAAACAATCAAGGTCCTGTGGCCGAGTGGCTAGGCAGAGCTCTGCAAAAGCTCGTACAGCGGTTCGAATCCGCTCGGGACCTCCAAGAAAAAGCCCCTTTAGTTTCGCTAAAGGGGCTTTTATTTTGATGGAAAAGATTATTTCTGCTCTTTTTTGGGCTTTTTCTTTTCCTGATCTTTCAGACTGATGGTTAGTTTGTCTTCTCCTTCCAAACGATCCACCATAATCACATCGCCTTCTTTGGCTTTTAGCGAAAGCAACTCCTCAGCCAATGGATCTTCTAACCATTTCTGTATAGCCCTGTGTAGTGGTCTTGCGCCATACTCGGGGTCAAATCCTTTATCGGCCACAAAATCTTTTGCAACATCACTAATTTCAATGTTGAATTTCAAGTTTTGAACTCTCTTCAATAAATCGCCCAAAGCTATATCGATAATGCTGTGGATGTTTTCTTTCGTCAATGAATTGAAAACAATGGTTTCATCAATTCTATTCAAAAATTCGGGAGAGAATGATTTTTTCAAAGCTTTTTCAATTACCCCTTTTGAATGATCTTCCTTAGTAGCTTCACGAGTACTGGTGGCAAAACCCACTCCTTGACCAAAGTCTTTCACCTGTCGGGCTCCAATGTTGGAGGTCATGATGATGATGGTGTTCTTAAAATCAATTTTACGTCCCAATCCATCCGTCAAAATGCCATCATCAAAAACCTGCAAGAGCACGTTAAAGATATCGGGATGTGCTTTTTCCACCTCATCGAGAAGTATGACACTGTAAGGTTTGCGACGGACTTTTTCTGTCAGTTGCCCTCCTTCTTCGT
>DAIMNW010000120.1:0-7406 GCA_036719905.1 Chitinophagales bacterium | reverse complement strand
ATGTGCATGCAGCCATAAAAGACCTGGATAAAGGATTATTTCCAAAAGCCTTTTGCAAAATGTATCCCGGCTACTTTTTAAATGATGAGCAGTACTGCAGTATCAGCCATGCCGATGGCGCCGGTACTAAATCTATATTGGCTTATTTGTACTGGAAAGAAACCGGCGACAGTTCGGTTTGGAAAGGCATAGCACAGGATGCTTTGGTGATGAATACCGACGATTTAATTTGTGTTGGAGCCACTACCAATTTTTGTTTTACGAGCACTATAGGCCGAAATAAAAATTTGATTAACGCTGAGGTGATTAGTGCATTAATTAACGGAACGGCTGAGTTGATTGAGGAAATGGCAAAAGTGGGAGTTGAGATACATCTGATGGGTGGCGAAACTGCCGATGTAGGCGATTTGGTAAAAACCGTGATTGTAGATGGCACCTTAACCTGTCGTGTAGAACGAAAAAAAATTATTTCGAATGAAAAAATTCAGGCCGGCGACGTAATTGTAGGCCTTGCATCATTTGGTCAAGCGGCTTATGAAACTGAATACAATAGCGGAATAGGCAGCAATGGACTCACCAGTGCCCGGCATGATGTGCTGAGTAAGTATTACGCTCAAAAATATCCGGAAAGTTATGATACTAACTTGCCTGATGAGGTAGTTTTCAATGGCAACTTGAAATTGACCGACACAGATGCTGAAACCGGATTACACATCGGTAAATTGTTGCTGTCGCCAACTCGTACCTATGCGCCGGTGATAAACGAAATGCTGAAAAGTAATTTTGACGATATACACGGTATAATTCATTGCAGCGGAGGAGGGCAAACAAAAATTTTGCATTTTATTGATACCCTGCATGTGATCAAGGATAATTTGTTTTCACCACCGCCGGTTTTCAAAATTATTCAGCAGCAAAGCGGTACCCATTGGAAAGAAATGTACCAGGTATTTAATATGGGGCATAGGATGGAACTCTATATGCCGCCCACGGCAGCTCAAAATATTATTGCCATAGCAAAATCATTTAATATTGAAGCGCAAATAGTGGGTAGGGTAGAGTCTAGCGATGCTAAGCGGCTAACCCTTAGAAGTGAGTTTGGAACTTTTGAATATTAATTGGCAAAACGTAAACGTGTAGCTTCTCACAGCGTTACTGCACCCTCATTTTCTTCTTTACATTGACCGAGTTTAAAAAATATTCGCCCCTTAAAAAGATGCTCATTGTTTGGGCATTTATTATTCTTGGTATTGTACTTATTCTGGGGGCTAGGTTTCTGCGTCATTATGCGGCTTCGAATACATCGAAGTATATCACATCAGAAGAGTATTTCTTTGTTCATACCGGCGATAATTATCGTACTGTGCTGAAGCGCTTGCAGGATGGAAATGTGGTCGACAATGTGGAAACGTTTGATTGGATGGCTCGTCAGTTGGGCTATCCCGAAAAAATTCATCCGGGTAGATACAAGATAGAGCCCGGCATGAGTAATATAGCTATGGTGAATCTTTTGCGAAGCGGTAAACAAGAGCCGGTTAATCTGGTTATAGGTAAATACCGGCTAAACAGACAGTTTCGGGTTTTTGTGGCCAAGCATATTGAGGCAGATAGTATTCAACTGCAATACGCTTTTGATAGCATAGTGAGCGCCCGACAGATGGATACCCAGGTGGTGCAAAAAGATATGATGGGCTATGTGATACCTAATACATATCAATTTTACTGGAACACATCAGCACCACAATTTTGGGATAAAATATTGTCGGCGTATGCTAAATTCTGGAATTCGAACCGATTGGCAGCAGCCAAGCGCCTTGGGCTAACTCCATACGAGGTTATCACTATGGCATCCATTGTAGAAGAAGAAACCAACAAGGAGGATGAAAAGCCGGTAATTGCAGGCGTTTACCTGAATCGATTAAGAAAAAACATGCTGCTACAAGCCGACCCCACTGTTCGCTATGCCTTGTCAGACTTTAGCATAAAGCGAATTTTGTTTAAGCATTTAAAATTTGAATCAGATTATAATACCTATCAAAAGCCCGGCTTACCGCCCGGTCCTATCTGTATTCCCAGTATTAAATCCATTGATGCCGTTTTGTTCGCTCAGCAGCACAATTATTTGTATTTCTGTGCACGTGAAGATTTTTCAGGATATCATAACTTTACAGCCGATTACAAGCAACATGAGCTGAATGCCAAAAAATACCAGCAAGCCTTAACTGCCTACAACGCACAAAAATGATACTCACCGACGAGCAAATAAAGCGCATAAAGCAATTTACCCTGCCGGGCTTTGATGGGGTTCCGCTGGTGACCGTACTCCGATTTTTGTATCGAGAACTGAAAAGCGAAGGAGTGGTGATAAGGGGCTCCTCCATTGCCTTCTTTTTTATATTATCCGTTTTTCCGGGCTTAATATTTTTGTTTACGTTGATTCCTTATTTGCCTATTAAGCATTTTCAGACTGACTTATTGCTCACCATTAAAGATGTGATTAATAATCCGGGAGCGTATCAAATGATTAGGAGCACCGTCAACGATATTGTGGCTATTCCGCATGGCAACTTGTTGTCGTTTGGTTTTTTCTTTGCGCTTTATTCCGCTATGACCGGGGTTAAGGCATTAATTAATGCCTTCGATAAAACCCACACTACTTTTAAGCGACGGAATATGCTCCAGAATAATTGGGTGGCGCTCAAACTTACCGTGCTGATTGCTATTTTAGTGATTGCTTCCATCACCCTTATCATTCTTGAAAAAAGCATTTTTGGTTGGTTTTTCGATGTGCTAAAAATTCACGATTCCACCGGAGTAATTTTTGTCAATTTATTGCGCTACTCCATCATCATCGGTCTCTTCTTCTTTACCATTTCATTCATTTATTATTATGGGCCGGCAGTTCACAAAAAATGGCGATTTGTTTCGGCCGGTAGCACCTTGGCCACGGTGTTATCCATTTTGGCTTCCATTGCCTTCTCCTACTTCGTTAATAATTTTGGCCAGTATAACAAAGTGTATGGCTCTTTGGGAAGCATTATTGTGATTATGCTTTGGATTTATTTTAACTCCATCATTATGCTCATTGGCTTCGAACTCAATACCGCCATTGGTTTAGGAAGAGAGAAAATTCTTTCCAAAAAAAATCCGGCTATGGAGGATGGACTCATAGCCGGACAATAATTTTTATTAAAAACTTTATAGCTAAGCTTTCTGCAGGTTTAATTTGATTATTCCTATCCAGCTAAGCACTTTGCTAACGGGATACACAGGGTCAAACTCCCACCATTTGTTGGCAAAATTTAATCGAGCGCCATAGTGGTGGTGATTGTTTTGGAATAATTCACCCAGCATCAAAAAGTCGAATATCAGAGTGTTACGGCTGTCATCTTTTTCCTCATCATAATTGCGGTAGCCATACTTATGACCACACCAGTTTACAATGGCACCATGTACAGGACTCATCAAATAATGAAATGGTAACAACAAATAAAGCATCCAGTACATACCGCCGCTTGGTACAAAGTGTATGTAGAAAAGGGTGTACAGCACACCAAATCCAATTCTTGAAAACCAGCTATCAGCTATTTTATCTACGGCCTTCCACTCCGGATAATTTTTATCAAAACGTTCTTCATGTTTAAATTCGCCTGATAGAATACCGTAATAAATTTTCTTGGTATGCCACATCATGCCAAATAAGTCCTTGAAGAACACTGGCGAATGAGGGTCTTTCTCGGTATCGCTGTAAGCATGATGCATACGATGTAAAATGGCGTAGGCTCGTGGATTTAGATAGCTGCTACCTTGTGTAACCCAGCAGAAAATGTAAAAAGTTTTTTCCCAAAACTTGTTCATGGTGAACATTTGGTGGGCACCGTAACGATGGTAATAGAATGTTTGCCCAAATAAGGATAGATACCAATGAGCAATAAAAAATAGAATAATGTAAATCATGTATGTAATAATTGAGAGTGCAAATGTAGCTAAACTGCACCATCTTTTACAGTCTCGGCAGGGCGTAAGTCCACTAATTTATAAACATGATAACTGTCATATTTGCAGTCGCTAAAATTTGATAATGAACGACATTTGGCCGTTTGCCGCTTATTTACATCGTATTACCAAAAAGTTTATCTGCCAATATTGCCGATACTCTGCTAATCAAAGTATATTTGCATTGAATTTGATTCATACGATAAACGGATAACCCAACTCCCAATGTTAGGTGATTCTTCATTCGTCAATTTTTTTCTGATTCAGCATCGACACGTTACACTATGGAACTTCAATCACTCAAGCAACGGTTTGGTATACTGGGCAATACCCCTTCACTCAATTATTCATTGCAGGTGGCCTTGCAAGTGGCCCCTACTGATTTATCTGTATTGATAACCGGCGAAAGTGGTGTAGGGAAGGAGGTTTTTAGCCATGTCATCCATCAATTATCGGCTCGAAAACACAATCCATTTATAGCGGTGAACTGCGGTGCCATTCCTGAGGGTACTATCGATTCCGAATTGTTTGGACACGAAAAAGGTTCGTTTACCGGCGCCACCGATTCACGTAAAGGATATTTCGAAACCGTTTCGGGGGGTACTATATTTTTGGATGAAATAGCCGAAATGCCCTTAGGCACACAAGCCCGATTGCTTCGAGTGCTGGAAACGGGTGAATTTATAAAGGTGGGTTCGTCGAAAGTTTTGAAAACCGATGTACGAGTAATAGCTGCTACCAATGTGAATTTGAAAGATTCTATTCGACTTAGCAAATTCCGGGAAGACCTCTATTACCGATTGAGTACAGTACCGCTCAAGGTGGCTCCACTTCGCGAACGCCGAGAGGATGTTTTGCTGCTGTTCCGCAAATTTTGTATTGATTTTAGTGAAAAATATAGAAGCAAAGCGGTGGAGTTAGATGATTCAGCTAAGAATGTTCTGCTAGCGTATGCATGGCCGGGCAATATTCGTGAGTTGAAAAATATGGCCGAGCAGCTAAGTGTTTTAGCTCCAAACAAGGTGCTTTCGGCAGCCGACTTGCAGCCGTTTATGCCCGAAGGAAAATTAGACCGATTGCCGGCTTTAATCAATCAGCCGAATGGGAGTGAACCTAGTTTTGCCAATGAAAGAGAGATTATGTACAAGCTTCTGTTTGATATGAAGAAAGATGTAAACGATTTGAAGCAGGCTTTTGGCAATATTCTACAAGGCAAGCCGGTCATGAATAATACTAGTTTCGATACCACCAATTTTATGCCTTCTACCGAGCAAGCACCGGCCTATATTCAACCGGCGGAAAGCATAAGCCACCAGCAACCTGTGGTATTGCAAACCGCTCCGGTGGTAGAGGAAACCTTAAACCTGAACGAACTGGAGAAAGAAGTAATTTATAAAGCCATTATCAAACACAAAAGCCGACGCAAGGAAGCAGCCAGAGAATTAGGCATAAGCGAACGTACACTCTATCGTAAATTGAAAGATTACGGTATGGAGGAGTTGTAGGAGAAATAATTATTAATAAAAAATTAAATACTAAGTTATGAGTGCCATTCAATTAAAAGGAGGAGAGTTCTTGCTTAAAGAATCTCAGTCTAAAGATATTTTTACTGCCGATGATTTTACCGAAGAACAACGTATGGCGGCCACTATGTGCCATCAGTTTTTAGAAACTGAAGTTTATCCCAATCTGGATAAAATAGACCGGCAAGAGGATAATATCATGATTAAGCTACTGGATAGTACCGGTGAGCTGGGGCTAATGGGAGCCGTAATACCCGAAGCATACGGCGGATTAGGTGAAGACTTTATTACCGCTACCCTGATCAATGAGTCGCTGGGCGCAGGCAATTCTTTTTCGGTGGCACATGCATGTCATACAGGCATTGGCACTTTGCCCATTTTGTACTTTGGCACCGAGGTGCAGAAAAAGCAATACTTACCCAAGTTGTCGACCGGAGCCAACAAAGGAGCCTACTGCCTTACCGAGCCCGGAAGTGGTAGCGATGCCTTGGCCGCCAAAACCACAGCCACCTTAACGGCTGATGGTAAATACTATGAGCTCAATGGCCAAAAAATGTGGATTACCAACGGTGGATTTGCCGATGTGTTTACGGTATTTGCCAAAATAAACGGCGAACAGTTTACCGGCTTTATAGTGGAGCGCACTTTCCCCGGTATTTCCTTTGGCGAAGAAGAACATAAGATGGGCATAAAGGGAAGCTCTACCCGTCAGGTATTTTTCCAAAATTGCCAAGTACCGGTTGAAAATGTATTGGGTGAAATAGGTAAGGGGCACAAAATTGCTTTTGATATATTGAACATTGGCCGATTAAAATTGGGGGCAGCCACCTTAGGCGGAAGCAAACATGCCACCACCGAGGCCATCAAGTATGCCATCAGCCGCGAACAATTCAAATTACCTATATGGAAATTTGGAGCCATCAAGCATAAGCTGGCTGAAATGGCTATTAAAAATTATGTATCAGAATCTATAGTGTATCGAACGGCCGGCATGATAGAAGAGAAAGAAAAAGAACTGATAGCCGCCGGAAACGACCACTCCAAATCGCTTTTGCTGGCTGCCGAACAATACGCTGTGGAATGTGCTATTATTAAAGTTTTTTGTAGTGAAGCATTAGACTATGTGGTGGATGAAGGTGTGCAGATTCACGGCGGAAATGGTTTTAGTGAGGAGTATCCTATGGCACGTGCCTATCGCGATAGCCGCATTAACCGAATATTTGAAGGTACCAATGAGATTAACCGCTTGCTAAGCGTTGACATGCTGCTTAAGAGAGCGCTCAAGGGTGAACTGGATTTAATGACGGCGGCCACTAATGTTCAAAAGGAGTTGATGGCTATTCCTGATTTTAGTGCCACGGCCGATGAAGAAATATTTTCAGCAGAAAAAAAATACATAGCGCAGCTGAAAAAACTATTGTTGCTTACGGCCGGTGCAGCCGTTCAAAAATTGATGATGACGCTTGACAGGGAGCAGGAAATACTGATGAATTGTGCTGACATTATGATAGAAATTTACACCGCCGAATCGGTGATGCTCCGGGTAGAAAAGCTAATTGCCGCCAAAGGCTTAGAGGCCTGCGCCGCTGAAGTAGATATTTTCCGTACCTATCTTTCGGTGGCTATGGATAATTCGGCCCTGCATGCCCGACATGCAGTGAGCAGTTTTTCGGAAGGCGACGAACTAAAAATGTTGCTGCTAGGCATTAAACGATTTACCAAAGCAGAACCTTTTAATGCCAAGGAAGCTCGAAGAAGAATTTGCAAGCGACTGATTGATGCCGGCAAATATTGTTTCTAATTAGGCTATATAGGCAACTACCTGCCACCGCCACCATTCTCGTTGAAGGGTGGTCGGCTCGATTTGAAATCAGCTTTATTATAAAC
>DAIMNW010000012.1:0-25212 GCA_036719905.1 Chitinophagales bacterium | reverse complement strand
GTATTATATAGCCCCACAAGTGTGGGCTTGGAAAAGTGGTCGCGTAAATCTGATTAAGAAATGTGTAGATAAAATGTTCGTGATACTGCCTTTCGAACAAGCTTTTTTTGCCAAATGGAATTATGAGGTGCAGTATGTAGGGCATCCGTTGGTCGAGGAAATAAGTTCAATTACCAAAAGTCAAAATCAAAAACAGGAGAACATAATTGCCCTACTGCCCGGCAGCCGAAAGCAGGAAATTTTGGTGAAACTGCCCATCATGCTTTCGGTGGTCAAGCATTTTCCCAATTATAAATTCGTTATAGCCAAAGCGCCGGGAGCCAAAGAAGAATGGTACCAGGAAGCTATGAAAAACATAAACGGACAAGTGGCTGTTGCCGAAAATAAAACGTACGAACTATTGCAAACAGCTACGGCGGCCTTGGTTACCTCGGGTACGGCCACTTTGGAAACAGCCTTATTCAATGTGCCTCAGGTGGTTTGCTATAAGGGAAGTTGGTTGAGTTATCAGTTAGGCAAGCGCTTGGTGAAGGTAAAATACATTTCGTTGGTCAATCTGATTTTGGACAAGCCGGCTGTAGCCGAGCTAATACAAAGCGATTTAACGGAGGCTAATTTGAAAACCGAACTGGAAAAAATTCTGCAGCATCCCACCGAGATGAAGAACCACTATCAGCAATTGCACCAAATGCTTGGCGATGGAACGGCTTCGAAAAAAGTGGCAGATGGGATTATAAATGAATTGTTCGAAGCTTAGCATCTTTGATAATATTTCTTTACTTTTTTTGTGATTCGTCAATCTTGCTATTAATTTCTTGCTAATCCATTACGCCACCCAGCAGAAATAATATTTCACAAACATTTCAGTAAATGTTTCGCTATCCAGGTGCGGAAGCAGGCTTAGCACATCTACCAGTTCCCCATTTTTCATGGCTATTTTTATTTGCCCTTTATCAAAACTATAGGCATAGGTGCCAATGCTATCGTGCAATACCAGCCAGTCGGCATCGGCAGCACTTAGGTTACATTTTTGCTGCACCTCTGCCTTTTTAGCGTCAATAGCGGCCTGAGGGGTTGGCTCTTTTAGAATGGAAACTTTCATCAACTTGCGGTTGAGCAAACCTTGGCAAAGCAAAGCAAGCACCTTATCAGGGCTGTTTTGCCAGTATTTTACATTCGTCATTATTTCATCATCGTCAAGCCATAAAAATTCGTGAAGCAAGGCGTTCTGTTTCTCAGCTATTTGTTCCGAAAGAAAAGTTTTAATCAAGGGGGTACAAAAAGCAAGCTCATTGCTTTGCTGCAGTTGCCGGGCTCGTTTCAGTATTTGCACCAACATTTGCTCGGCACTTATCACCGTTTTATGAAGATAAACCTGCCAATACATCAATCGGCGGCTGGTGAGAAATTTCTCAACCGAATACAACCCTTTTTCTTCTATCACCAATTCATCGTTTACCACCGAAAGCATATTGATAATTCTATCGTGACTGATTACGCCTTCAGCTACGCCTGTAAAAAAACTATCCCTTGCCAGATAGTCGAGTCGGTCAACATCGAGTTGGCTGCTTACCAGTTGATGGAGAAATTTTTTGGCGTATTGATTCTTAAAAATTGAGATCGCCATGCTCAGTCGGCCGTTCATTTCCTTATTCAATAATTCCATTATCTGAACCGAAAGTTGCTCATGCGAAACTCCCTGTATCAGGCTGTTTTCTAAGGCATGACTAAACGGCCCGTGGCCAATATCATGCAAAAGCACAGCGGCGCACAGGGCTTCTTCTTCGGCATCACTAATGGCAATATTTTTGGAGCGCAGCACCAACACCGCCTGCATGGCCAGGTGCATAGCTCCCAAGGCATGATGAAACCTGGTATGATTGGCCCCCGGATACACGTAATTGCTCAAGCCCAATTGCTTAATGCGACGCAAGCGCTGAAAATAAGGGTGGCTAATAATTTCAAAAACCAAATCATGTTTTAGGGTAATGAAACCATAAACGGGATCGTTGATAATTTTGTGTTTGTAGCTCATGATAAAATTTTGCTGCTAAGCCGATGTGCTAATATGCTAATGTTTTGGCAAAAGTGAGTTTTATTTCTCTCAAATTTTGTTTTAATGATTTCGGATATTCGCCAAAACAATTTTCAAGCCTGAATGAAGAGCTATTGTTATTCGTATCTATTTAAAATAATCAATACCTCATTCCGTTATTCCAACGCAACAAACATAAAACTCAGCCTTTGAGGCATATACTATGAATAAAATAAAAATATTGTGGGCCGATGATGAGATTGATTTATTGAAATCACAAATCACTTTTCTGGAAGACAAAGGGTATGAAGTGCGCCCTATAACTAACGGACTCGATGCAGTGGATGCTGCCCGGGACGAAAGTTTTGATGTCATTTTTTTGGATGAAAATATGCCTGGCATTAGTGGCCTGGAAACGCTGTGCCGAATAAAGGCTTTTAATACGCTGGTGCCCGTGGTGATGATTACCAAAAGTGAGGAGGAAAACATTATGGAAGAAGCCATTGGTAGCCAAATAGCCGATTATCTCATAAAGCCTGTTAAGCCCAATCAAATTTTATTGTGTTTGAAAAAATTGATTGATGGTGGCAGGTTGATTACCGAAAAAACCACCAGCAATTATCGACAGGAATTTCAGCGTATGAGCCTCGATATGAACTCGATAGGCGATGCCGAAGGCTGGGCCGATGCGTACAAGAAAATGCTGCACTGGGAACTGGAATTGGATAGAAACGATGCTCGTGAAATGCAGGAAGTGTTCAGTATGCAAAAAGCGGAAGCCAATAAAGAGTTTGGAAAATTTATTTCGCGAAACTATTTACAATGGATGAATACACCTTCAGCCACAACCCCTTTGCTTTCCCATCAAGTATTGAAGCAAAAAGTGCTGCCATTTTTAAACGAACAACAAAGCACCTTTCTGGTGGTGATAGATAATTTGCGCTTCGACCAATGGAAAATGATTCAACCCGTGATTCAAGAATTATTCAAAATGGAAACGGAAGAATCGTACTATGCTATTTTACCAACGGCTACGCAATATGCCCGTAACGCCATGTTTGCCGGACTTCTGCCGGCCGATATTCAAAAACAATTTCCGCAGTATTGGGTGGAAGAAGGTGGAGAACATAGCTTGAATAATTTTGAAGCCCAGCTGCTCTTCGAACAATTGAAACGCAATAAACTGGATATTAAGCACAGCTACACCAAGGTGAGTAATCATGAACACGGATTGCAATTGGTGAGCAATATCCAAAACATGATGCACAATAAACTGAATGTGATAGTTTACAATTTTATTGATATGCTGAGCCATGCCCGTAGCGAAATGGACTTATTAAAAGAACTGGCGCCGGACGAAAAAGCATATCGAAGTGTTACCCTAAGTTGGTTTCAGAATTCGCCGCTATGGGAAGCTTTACAAAAGGTAGCCTCGAAAAATATTCAACTCATCATTACCACCGATCATGGAACGGTTCGCGTACAGAACCCTATCAAGATGGTTAGCGACCGGGCTACTACCAGCAATTTGCGATTTAAATCGGGCAAAAATATTTCCATCAATGAGAAGGAAGTATTGGTTTTTAAACGTCCGGAAGAGGCCAGGCTGCCCCCTCGGCTTGGTGCCTGGTATATTTTTACAAGGGACAATGATTTTTTAGTGTATGCCAATAATTACAACCAATACGTGAACATGTACCGCGATACTTTTCAGCATGGAGGCATTTCGCTGGAAGAGATTATAGTTCCGATAGTTAGGATGACCTCTAAGTAATACCAGAAGCAGCCTAGTGCTCATGATTCAAATGGATTTGTTATGGCTGTTACCTTTGAATGCTGCGATAAGCCGAGGATACATTATCTTGGAGGCATGAATCAATTTGAAATGGAATTGGAATTAGAAAGCCTTAGCCAAGCCGCTGAAGCATTATTGAAAAATTTCCCCAATAAGAAATTGTATACTTTTAATGCTCCAATGGGCGCCGGCAAAACTACTTTTATCAAAGCCATCTGCCAGGTTTTAGGTTATGGTGGTGAAGTAAGCAGCCCCACTTTTCCTATTATTAATACCTATAGCACAGGCTCAAAAAATATTGTTCATATTGATTGTTATCGTTTGCAATCAGAAGAGGAAGCCATAGAGGCAGGCATTGAAGAAGCACTATTTACGGCTGATTATGCTTTTGTAGAATGGCCACATATAATAGAACAATTGCTACCTCCGGAGACCGTGCAGGTTCAAATTATTCCACTTGAGAGTGGTAAACGGCAACTTTTGGCTCAGGGCTAAAAATCTTAAAGAATTGTTTACTCCGTTGAGATGGCGTTTCTGGGGAGTTCACAAAGATAAATCCTGTTTACAAGATTAATTTTTAAATTTGAATCACCATTCAGAGCGGTCAATAAATTTATCTAACCAATCAAAACCGAATTCTATGAAAAAGTTAATTCTTGCAGCTCTTCTGCTTGCTATGGGCAATCAATTGTTTGCTCAAAAAAGCACTTCCGGGGTAATTCTACCTTCCGAATTTCATGTCACCAAACCCTTAACCGAGATAGCGGTTGAAAATCCGGTGGATGAAAACAAAATTTACACTGAAAAGGAATCTCGTGACCGTGAGAACAGGGTGGCTGCAAAGTTCCCGTTTTCGGTTAAAGATGGTCCTCAATTTGGTAATGATGATAAAACCATCCAAACTAAAATGGGTGATGTACCGTCAGCCGGTACAAGAGCCAACGTAGCCGGGCAAACTGCTTCAGGCTTTCGCCCGTTTGACCCTTCGGGCGCAGTAGGCCCCAATCATTATATCCAAATGATTAATTCAACCACTTTCAAAGTGTATGATAAGGCAACCATGGCCGTGCTGTTAACCACTACACTTGGCAATCTATGGTCGCCGGCTACAGCCAACAATGGCGACCCAATTGTGATGTATGATAAAGCGGCTGATCGTTGGTTCTTAGCACAATTTGGTAGCAGTACCGATAAGAAAATTTTTATTGCCGTGTCCACCACGAATAACCCAACCGGCTCATACTATACCTATACCTATGTTTCTCCTTTGTTTCCTGACTATTTAAAATTCAGTGTTTGGGCCGATGGATATTACATGACTTCTAATCAAAGTACACAGAAAGTATTTTGTTTTGACCGCTCGGCCATGTTAAGCGGCACACCCGGTGCTCGTTCTTTATATGTGAACTTCAGCCCACCTAGCTCAGGATTTTTTGTTCCACTACCGGGAGATGCTGCTGATGGTAATTTGCCTGCTCTTGGCACACCTTGCCCAATTTTTTCCTATTCGGATAATGGATGGGGAACAGGATATACCGATGCAGTTAACATTTATAATATGAATGTAAACTGGACACCGGCAACTCCTACAGGAACTATTACACTAGCTGGCAATGTAGCTACCGCTGCTTTCGATGCATCTTACAATTCATCTTGGAATGATTGCCCTCAGCCTGGCACTACTCAAAAACTGGATGGTATAGGTGGGGTGTGCATGTATCGAGCGCAGTGGAAAAGCTGGACGGGTTATAATTCAATCGTACTAAACTGGGCTGTAAAAATTAACACCACCACTCGAAGCATTAAGTGGTGTGAACTTCGACAAAATCAATCCACTGGTGCATGGAGTATGTATCAGGAAGGAATATATACACGTGATGCCGACACACGTTGGCTGGGTTCTATCGCTATGGACAATAATGGTTCCATTGGCTTAAGTTATATTAAATCTAATGCAAGCTCTCTTTACCCTGGAATTTATTATACCGGTCGCCGTACCTGCGACCCATTGGGTACACTTCCTGTTACTGAAACCATGGTGATTGCAGGTACGGGATCGCAAACCGGTATGAACCGTGTGGGAGATTATTCACAAACTACACTTGACCCCGATGGTGTTACCTTTTGGTCAACCAGCGAATATATGGGAGGTGCCACTGGTGCAAGCGCATCACGTACCAGAATTTTTTCCTATCAAATAACGCCTTGTAGCACTACGCCAGTAGCAAGCGTAAGCATTGCACAAACAGCAGGCACCAACCCAACTTGCGTTGGCTCGTCGGTAACGTTTACTGCCACTCCAGTTAACGGAGGTACCGCACCCTCTTACCAATGGAAAGTTGCCGGAGTGAATGCCGGTGCAAATTCAAATACTTTCACTTCATCAAGTATTACAAACGGTCAGGCTGTAACCTGTGTGATGACTTCTAACCTGGCCGGTGTAACTAACAATCCGGCTACTTCTAATGCTATAACCATGAACATTACATCGGCTGTTACCCCTTCCGTTACAATAGCCATTACTACAGGTAGCAACCCATCTTGTGCAGGAGCAGCCAAAACATTTACCGCCACACCAACAAATGGCGGAACTAGCCCATCTTATAACTGGTTGGTTAATGGTGTGAGTGTGGGAGTTGCTACAGCTACTTATTCTACTTCGGCCTTAATTGCCGGCGATGTGGTTTCCTGTATTCTTACTTCCAGTTTAACCTGTGCTACTACCAGCACAGCTACCAGTAATTCCATTACCATCAGCACTAGTTCGGCTGTTGCACCTTCTGTTAGTATTGCTATTACGGCAGGAACTAATCCAACCAACTCAGGTTCATCGGTCACCTTTACAGCTACTCCGGTAAATGGAGGCACTACGCCTACTTACCAATGGATGGTTGGCTCAGTAACGGTAGGAACCAATTCGCCAACCTACACTACCACTACCCTGACGAACGGACAGGTGGTAAGTTGTGTGATGACTTCTAGTTTATCCTGTGCATCTCCAACATCGGCTACCAGCAATAGCATTACCATGACAGTAAATACAGCTATAGTTTATTGTGGTGCCAGTACAACCAGCACGGCATATGAATACATAAACAAGGTAGTTGCCGGAAGCATTTCCAATACAACTGCCAATTCTTCGTATTCAAATTATAGTTCACTCTCAACCAATGTTGCTGTTGGAACCCCTTTAGTAGTCACGGTTACTATTGGAAATGCCTATTCAACCGATAAGGTGGTTATTTTCTGCGATTGGAATAATAATGGAGTATTTACCGATGCAGGCGAAACTGTATTTACCTCAGCAGCTGGCTATGGACCAATGACGGCCAGTTTTACACCACCTGCTTCAGCCATTAGCGGTGCCGTAAGAATGCGCATACGACTTACGGATTCTGGTGCCGGACCTAACCTAACTTCTTGCGGAGCTTCTACTTACGGTGAGGTTGAGGATTATACCCTCTTGGTTGGTACTCATAGTGCTAGCACTATTCCATCAGGCGATGAGTCGGTTATGGAAGAAAAAGAGACTGCCTTGCCAGCCAATTTGCTGATGGTTTATCCAAATCCTAACAACGGAACATTCACCATTACCTCTAAAACATCCGGAGAATTTTATCTGATGGATCAGTCAGGAAAATTAATCAGAACGGTATTGCTGAATGATTCAAATGGTAATACAGCTGTCATATCAAATCTAAGTTCAGGATTTTACACCTTGTTGGGACAAAATAAATCGGGTATAGCTAAACAAAAGATTGTGGTAGCCAACTAAAAACCTATCAAGAAATAAAAAAGGGCGCATCGATTTCGAAGCGCCCTTTTTTATTGGGTAAAATATTTAATTAAAAATACTTCCAAAAAGCTGAACATACAACCACAGCAGAATAGCTACCCAAAAAGCAAAAATAAGCATGGTAGCAGATGGTAGAATGATTAATGAGTTATCTTTAAGCACTTCTCCCAGTTCAGATTTTCGTGTGCCTAACTTTTTAATAAACTGAATGAATAACCATACCAATAGGGCTCCGAATACTAATCCCACACTAAAAAAAATAATTGCTCTGCTGCTCATCTGTTTATGTAGGCTTAGGCTGCCATCAATTTTTTAAGTTTCACATGGCTTAGTTTTTCTCGGGCCGATTCTATATCCAAGGTGTATTCTGTTACATTCTTCGATGGTAGTTCAAACATCATTTCCATCAGTAACAACTCACACATATTTCGCAGGCCACGGGCGCCTAATTTATTTTCGAAGGCTTTGTCAACAATAAAATCGAGCACTTCATCGTCAATATCAAGTTTGATATTTTCCATGGCAAACAGTTTTTTATACTGCTTAATGATGGCATTCTTGGGCTCGGTCAGAATTCGCTTAAGAGCCGCTTTATCCAACGATTCCAAATGCACAACCACGGGCATACGGCCTACCAATTCAGGTATCAATCCAAATGATTTCAAGTCCTGTTGATTAATGTACTGCAATACATTGGTGGCATCAAAGTCTTCATGAACATTGGAAGTGCTGTAACCAATGGAACGACTTCGCAATCGCTTTGAAATAATTTTGTCGATACCCACAAAGGAGCCTCCACATATGAAAAGTATATCCTTTGTATTTACTTTAATTAATTTTTGTTCAGGATGTTTGCGTCCGCCATGGGGTGGTACCAGCACCTCGGTGCCTTCCAGCATTTTCAGCAAGGCTTGCTGAACTCCTTCGCCGCTTACATCACGGGTGATAGAAGGGTTGTCGCCTCGACGCCCAATTTTATCAATTTCATCAATATAAACAATGCCTTTCTCAGCCATGCCCACATTGTAATTGCAAACTTGTAAAAGTCTGGTGAGTATGCTCTCCACATCTTCTCCCACATAACCGGCTTCGGTAAAAACGGTGGCATCAACAATTGCAAATGGAAGATTTAAAAAACGGGCCACCGTCTTAGCCAACAAGGTTTTGCCGGTTCCGGTTTCTCCGGCTACTAATACATTTGATTTTTCTATCTCCACATCATCGCCTTCGTTTTTTTGGTTCAAACGTTTGTAATGATTATGCACAGCCACCGATAAAACTTTCTTCGCTTCATCTTGGCCAATAATATATTGGTCGAGAAACTTTTTAATTTCTTTCGGTTTTACATAAAGAGTGGGAGATAAGGTACTGGCTTTGCTCGATGGTGAGTCGTGGGTATGCAGTTCTTCTTCCACTAATTGATGTGCTTTCTCCACACAATCGTCACAGATATGTGTATCTATACCACCAATCATCATTTGCACTTCTGCCTTCGAGCGATTGCAGAATCCACAAAGCACTTCAGATTTCTTTGCCATAATATTTAATTTAACGCTGCAAAATTAATCAAATTCTGCCTGAATTAACGGATTAACGTCATTCTGCAAATGATATTTTAATTTATGGGCAACTTAATTTTACAAAGAATGGGAAAGTTGAGAAGTGGCAGAGATTAAGGAAGAATGGTAATCGTATTTGAACTTACCTCATTGCTCCAATGTCCTGCACGGTCCTTTAATTTGAGTGTAAAAGTGGTGGTTTCGGAAGAACTGCTGCTATTCAGAAGTATTGTATGGTGTAGGGTTAAAGGTATAACTCCATTTACCGGTACGCTTACACCACTAGGTGCTATAGGATTCAAATGATAGCGCTCGGTTAAGCCGCTCTGCCGATTATCCGTTAAGTAAAGAGATAAAGAATCAGCACTTTCATCACCCAAGTCACCATCGCCATCAACAAAACTAAGCGTAAATTGAATGGAATCAGTGAATTGATGAACGGTGGTGGCCGATACACTCAAGAGGCTTATCTTTGGAATAACACTTACAGGTCCAGGGCCAGGGAATTCGGTAGTTTTTTTCTTACATGCAAAAAAACTAGTACTGAGCAAACCAAACAGAATCAAATAAAATCGTTGTGGATTCATGAAAATTAGGGAGAGACAATAAATGAAAAATACGATTGCAAATAAGACTGAGAATCGGCCTTCGGAATTTCTGTTGGTGAGCTATGGTCAGCATCTTGTACATAAATGCGGCAATAAATTATCTGGTTATTGGGCAATGTTCCGGTATTGAGAGTGATGTGATGGAAATAGGGCTGGTGGATAGCAAAGAAATTATCCAAGAAAGTGGGTGTGGTGTTTACTGTAAGATTAAGCGTAATAGCACTACTGAAGTCCACCGGGTTAGCACTAAATTTTATTTTGTTATAGGTAAACTGATAAGGTATTTGAACATCATCACTCAACCCAAACCAAATAGTAAGTGCCGTGTTGTTAGTGACCAAAAAGGGAAAGAAAGGGTTCCCGTTTCTTACTGTATCAACTCTATAGGCTGGGTTAGCACCAAAAGGTATGGTAGCCACCAGCCCAAAAGTAGCTGGTTCATAGTTTGGAATTATTGCAGAATGTCCGAAAATATCTTTAGCCCCATCCATTATCCAATTATTAATCATCAGTATCTGACGTCGACTCAACATTTCCTTATATAGAGGCATGCGGCCAAGCACAGCATCATCGGTAGTGATTCGTTCATGTAGCCAGGATAGTGTAGTATCGCCGGGCTTCACTCTATAGGTGAAAGATCCTTGCGCATTATTTTTCTTTACAGGATGATAGACCAGCGACTGATAAATGCTTTGCACGGTCCTAAAATCGGGCTCAAATGGTCCGTCATGGCACCCTGATGATGCACAACTAGCGCCAAATATGTATTTGTGTAAACCAACAAAAGAAAAACTGTCAACCGTAGGCTCCGAAACTATGCCCGAAGGATATACTACTTTATCGTAAGGATTATTGGAAATAGCAGGAGCCGGCCCCATCACTATTTCTTGCTTATAACAAGAGTAAAGCAGGCATGAACTCAAAGCAATCACAATAAAAACTGAAGTTGAGAGTTTCATAATTATTATCAATGATCACCCAAACCTAACTAATATTTTGATATTTGTGAAATGGAAGACTCCATGGCAATTTAAAATCTGAAATATGTTTCCTTCCAAATAGAATTGGCCCTTAACCCAAAATCCACTTCCGCTAAATGAAATTTATTGCCTCTTTCTTCGCTTTCTGCTTGTTGTCCACACTTGTCTTTTCACAAGAACGCCTCAAGGTATTTGTCGATTGCGATTGTAACTTGGATTATATCAAAACCAATTGCACTTGTGTTGATTTTGTTAAAAACAGAACGGATGCCGATGTACACATTATGCGAACGGCTCAATACAATGAAAGTGGAGCACCCAATGTTCGTCTTAGCTTTTTAGGGCAAAAAAAATATGATCATAAAACCGATTCGATTAGTTATGATTTGCCTAAAGGAGTAACGGAACTGGACAGCCGTGAAAAATTTCTACACTATCTAATGGCCGGCTTAATGCCGTTCATTGCTAAATCAGGTTTTTTAAACGAAGTGACGGTAGAAATGAAAGCTGATTCGGGTCAGCATATAAAACAGACCCTTTCCAAAGATCCTTGGCATGCCTGGATTATAGAGTTAAATGGCAATGGCAATTTTAATGGGAGCGAAGCTTATGGAAATTCGAACCTTAATGCCAATATTTCAGCGGTGCAGGAAACACCCAAGGTCAAAAATATTTTATGGATGCATACCGATTTACAACGCCAACGTGTGACAAGCGATGGTGTAAGCACCATCTATCCATTTCAGAATTACGAGGCAGGTATATTTTTATCGAAACGGTTAAAAGATCATTGGGCTATTGGAAGTGAATACAATTTAGCTAATTCATTGTTCAGTAATTTCAGGTTACGTTCTACTTATAAGCCTAGTTTTGAAATTAGTTTTTTTAAATATGAAGATTACAATAGTAAGCGATTAAACTTTTTATTTGAACCTTCCATTAGTTATAATTCATACTACGATACCACCATCTACTTCAAAACCGAAGAATGGGTGCTTGGGCAAAATTTAAGTTTAATTGGGAGTTCTACTCAGAAATGGGGTAGTGTAAACGCCGGTATTTTCTGGCGAAATTTATATACCGATTTCAGCAAGAATAGCCTCTCGTTTATGGGTTCGGTTTCGTTGAAAGTAGCCAATGGTATCAACATTAATTTTTTTGGGCAATATGAATTTGTACGCAATCAAATAAATCTGAGAAAAGAAAATGCAACACTAGCCGATATACTTGTCAAGAACAGAGAACTCCGCTCAGCCTATAATTATATGATGGGAGTAGGTTTGAGTTATACGTTTGGAAGCAAAACCAATAATGTGATTAATCCCATTTATAAAGGATTAAACATAAGTATGAACATGTAACGATAGTTACTTAATTACATCAGCGTACAAATCAAAATCTTCTGCTCGAGTAATTTGGCAATTGGCAAAATCGCCCACCCTGCAAAAATTCTTTTTCGCATCTATTAATACTTCATTGTCAACCTCGGGGCTATCGCCTTCGGTACGACCTATAAAATAATTTCCTTCTTTTCTGTCAATGAGTACCTTTTGGGTGGTTCCTACTTTGGCCAAATTCAATTTGGCAGATATCTCTTGCTGTATGTCCATCAGTTGGGCGGCTCTTGATTCTTTTAATTCTTGAGGAACATCGTCTTCCAACTCAAAAGCTTTAGTACCATCTTCGTGGCTGTAGGTAAATACGCCCATGCGATTAAATTGCATACGCTCCACAAAGCTGCACAGCTCGTCAAACTCTTCTTGCGTTTCACCCGGAAAACCTACTAACATAGTGGTTCGTAAGGTTATATCGGGTATTTGTGCTCTTATTTCACTTATCAATTTCTCAGTTTCTTCACGGCTTATTCCACGGCGCATACGTTTCAATACGCCATTAGCAGCATGCTGAAATGGAATATCCAGATAATTACAAACTTTTGGATTGTTCTTTATTACAGGCAAAATATCTGTGGGAAAACCAGTAGGGTAGGCATAGTGCAGCCTAATCCATTCAATACCATCAACATTGTTGAGTTGCTCAAGGAGCTCGGCCAATTTTCTTTCCTTATAAATATCTAAGCCGTAGTAGGTGAGTTCCTGTGCTATGAGGATTAATTCTTTAACCCCATTTTTTGCTAAATGTTTGGCTTCCCTCACCAATTCTTCCAATGGCTTGCTTACATGCTTACCTCTCATAAGGGGTATGGCACAAAACGAGCAAGTACGATTACAACCTTCCGAAATTTTTAAGTAAGCGTAATGTGGCGAAGTGGTAAGCATACGCTCACCAATTAGCTCATGTTTATAATCGGCACCCATGCGATGGAGTAAACCGGGCAATTCCATGGTGCCAAAAAAAGCATCCACTTCCGGAAATTCGTTGACTAAATCATCTTTGTAGCGTTCGCTCAAGCAGCCAGTTACAATGAGTTTATCAATTTTGCCTTCTTGTTTCAGATCGCTGTATTCTATTATGGTATTAATGCTTTCTTGTTTGGCATTTTCAATAAAGCCACAGGTATTAATAATGACTACTTCACTATCTTTCAATTTGTTGCTTTCGTGGGTAACGTCAAAATGATTAGCCCGAAGTTGCCCCATTAGTACTTCGCTATCAACTGTATTTTTTGAACAACCCAGTGTAATAATATTGACCCTTGGCTTTATTTGTTTGGTTTTCATCTACGATTAAATATGCCGCAAAGATAAACTTCTAGGTGTGTAAACCATAAATCTATGAGTTGGCTATTGGAAATCAAGTTTCCAAAGTTTTTTAGCAAGCACTGCTGTGCTACTGCTTACCAGTAAGGTGACCATTCCGCCAGCTATTACAGATGGCACTGTGCCAAAGAGCCGGGCTGCAAATCCACTTTCAAAGCTGCCAATTTCATTACTGCTTCCTATAAAAATAAAATTGATGGCGCTAACACGGCCTCTCATTTCGTTAGGGGTAAAGGTTTGGTAGATGATAGAGCGTACAATGACACTTACATTGTCGAAAGCTCCACTTAAAATTAGCAGAGAGAGTGAAAGCCAGTAGTTTTTTGACAAAGCAAAGGCAATCATCGAACAGCCGAACAAAAAAACATTGGCAATAAAAATTTTACCGGCCGATTTTTGAATAGGAAAATAGGCTACCCAAATGCTGCATACCACTGCACCAATGGATGGTGCCGCACGTAAAAAGCCTAGACCTTGAGGGCCCACATGTAATATTTCACTGGCAAACACCGGAAGCAAAGCCACAGCACCACCAAACAGCACTGCCAGCATATCGAGAGTGATGGCTGCCAGAAGCACTTCCGTTTTTTTTACAAACACAAAGCCTGCTTTCAATCTTTCGAAGGTGGATTCATTGCCAATCACCGGTGTCTCATGAACATGATGAATCATAAAAAAGCGACTGATACCAATGGCGCAAAACACAACCACTATCTCCATAGCCATGCGTTCACCCAGCCAAGCGTATAGCAATCCGCCCACCGCCGGTCCGCCAACGGTAGCCACGTTCCATACCATGCTATTCCATGTGGCCGATTGTCCAAACAATTCTTTTGGAACTATTTGCGATAGCATGGCGGCTTGTGCAGGTGATAAAAAACCACGAGCAATTCCTGTTAAAAAAACTACTACGTAAATAAGCTGAACAGCGGTGTGCCCGTGAAGCGACTCTTTACTAAATACAATCACGGTCATGGCTAATGCGCAAAGCAGGTAACCACAAGTAGCATATAGTATTATTTTTTTGCGATTGTAAAGGTCGGCAACATTGCCGCTCACCAATGCAACACTAATAAAAGGAATGGCTTCGGCCAATCCTATTAACCCAAGTGAAAGTGCATCATGAGTGATGGAGTAAACATAAAAACTCATAATAACACTTTGCATCTGCAGCCCGAAAATGAAGAGTAGCCGGCCTGTTTGATAGCGACGATAATTGGCAATCCGAAGTACTTCGGCGCCGGGTAGCTTAGGAACTATTTGAAACAAAGACAACCTTATGCTTTTAAATGGCCTGCAAGATAATTCAACAGCATTCAAATGTATTATGGAATCACTTAATTAGTTTTGTGTTAAATAGTGAACCATGACGAAAACTCAGATGCTGAGGCAAATAGAAGAGTATGAAAAATTGGCAGCATCATCCATATTAAAACGGTTTATAAACCGGCCTTATAATTACTTATTGGCCATGAGTTATCGAAAGTTGGGTTATCATCTTTTAAAAAAAGGCTTATCCGTCAACACCAATACATTTTGGGGAGCCCCACTTCGGTTAACCCTGCCGTCGGCCATGGATATTTATATCACGGGCGGCAAAACGCATAATTCAGAAATCAGACTTTGTAAATTTTTGGCTCAATACCTGAACACAGGCAACTGCTTTTTAGACATTGGCGCCAATGTGGGTTTCTTTTCGTTGTTGGCCGCTGAATGCGTTGGACCTACAGGTAAGGTGTTAGCCATGGAAGCATCTACAGAAACTTTTCAATTGCTATATCAAAACCTGGAATCTTTGAAAAATGCCAAGCCTTTTCATTTGGCTTGTGCCGATGAGAGCAGCCAAATAGAGTTAATCGAGTTTCCGGTTTTATATAATGAATACAATACCCTGGAAAGTCAACAATATGCTGATGAAGTGTGGTTTAAAAAAATAAGAGCCAATAAGATTTTGGTAGAAGCTATTAAAGGCGACGATTTTATTGCCCAACAATCTATAGCACCTCACATGATAAAAATAGATGTGGAAGGGGCCGAGGCACGAGTAATTGATGGCCTCACCAACACCTTAACGATGCAAACGCCTATAGTTATTATGGAGTTTATTAATTCATCCAAAAATAATTCAGCACATGTGCAGGCAGCACAGCAACTCTTGCAACATGGCTATTTCTGTTACCAGATTGATGCCGATAGTAAACCTTTACGCATAGAGTCTGACCTGAATACTTACATGGCCGTAAAAAGCTACGATTCTGACAATCTTGTCTTCAGCAAAAAGGAATTATAAAATTTTATTTGCCTTCTCTGCACGGAGCATTTCGGCATAACCTAAATTTTTTGAGAGGGCATTTACAGCCATAGTGATACGCTTTACCTTGGTATGTATCGATTTTGCATCATCAATCCATTTACTAAAATAACGTTGATGTGAACCGGGTAATGAATCAAAAAACTTTTTGGCACGGGGCTCGTCATGTAAGCAATCTATAAACTCTTGGTTCATTTTATAGCCTTCCTTGTCTACCTGCAGGCTGATTTGCAGCGTATGACCTTGCGACTTTCCAATGGCTTTGCGCACATCAGCTTTCAGCGGCATAATAAAAGCGCCATTGCCCATAGGCAATATGGCCATGGCCTTTATTTTATAGCTATCCAAACTTCCCTTTACTCTATAGGATGTTTTCACCCCCGGATTAATGAGCTGAGCTTTGTCAGCCGGAACTTCAAAATAAGTCCAACCAGTTTTTTCACCTTGCTCTGCAAATTTTTTAATCTGTGTGGTGAATGTAATTGGACTCATCAAGCATTCATTTTAACCTAAATGTTTTTCGGAATGGTAAGAAGAGCGCACCAATGGGCCACTCTCCACATAATTGAAACCTAATTCTAATCCAATTGCTTTATACTCGGCAAATTGAATAGGATTCACATATTCGGCTACCGGCAAGTGTTCCTTGGTAGGTTGTAAATACTGGCCAATCGTAAGCACATCGCAGCCATGTGCATGCAAGTCGGTCATGGTTTGAATAATCTCCTCACGGGTTTCACCTAAGCCTAACATCAAACCACTCTTTGTTCGCATACCACCGGCTTTTAAATATTTAATCACCTCTAAACTTCGCTGATATTTGGCTTGTACTCTCACTTGCTTGGTTAGGCGCTCTACCGTTTCAATATTATGCGATACTACTTCGGGGTGTGCTTCAATAATCATGTCCAAGCTTTCCTGCTTGCCCATAAAGTCAGGTATAAGTGTTTCTAAGGTGGTGTCTGGATTCAATTCACGTACCGAATGAATAGTACTGGCCCAGATGGAAGCACCGCCATCTTTCAATTCGTCACGATTAACCGAAGTAATCACAGCATGCTTTACTTTCATTAGGTGAATAGCCTCGGCCACACGTTTGGGTTCGTCCCAGTCTAGTTCGGTGGGCCTACCGGTAAGCACATTGCAGAAGCCGCAGCTTCTTGTGCAAATATTTCCCAGTATCATAAACGTGGCAGTTCCTGCACCCCAGCATTCGCCCATATTGGGGCAATTGCCGCTTTCACAGATAGTGTGCAACTTATATCTGTCTACCAAACTTCTAACATGCAGGTAGTTGTGACCAATAGGTAGTTTAACACGTAACCAATCGGGTTTGGTTCGTTTGGGAGCCAGTTCTTTTTCTTCACTAATCATTTTTGGTAGAAAATTATGGGCGTAAAGTTAGCCACTTAAAAATATTTGAAGCGAAAAGATTTTCGGATAGCAAGCTATTTAATGCTGATTTTGCCGCCGGCCATTCGGTTGTCTTCATCAATAAGTTGGTAGAAATAAACCGTACGCTTCGAAACATCGAGAAAAAATTTAAAAATGCCCGGGGTTGAACCTTCGCTTTTGGCGGTAGTAATAAGTTCTCCTTGAAGATTGTAAACTGCCAAGTTGCTTCGCTTATCGGTGTATGCCGTTGCATCCATCAGAAAAGTGCCCTGCCCATCTAAGGCATACAGCACCAATTCGCCATCATCGCTTGGGCGCACCACTTTGGGTTTATGCGAAGGTGCAACTGATTGGGAAAAAACCGCAAAAACTGCCACCCAATTTAAAAGTAATAAAATGAGAATCTTTTTCATTTGTGCTAATAGCAATAAAGTTAGGCTATTCTTTTCAATCTACAATAGCCCAGATTGATAAGCTGTGGAGAAAATGGGATTTAATAAAGTAGCATATTAAAAAATCAAAATCTTACTTTTGCTTCTACATTCAACCATCCATGAAAGCCATTATTCCTGTTGCAGGTGCCGGTACCCGATTGCGTCCACATACATATACTCAGCCAAAGGCCTTGATACCGGTTGGGGGCAAAGCCATACTTGCTTATATAATGGACGATTTAATAGAATGTGGCGTAACTGATTTTATTTTTATTATCGGTTATTTAGGCGAAAAGGTAAGTGAGTACGTAAGCAAAAACTACCCCAACATTAAGGTAAATTATGTGGAGCAAAAAAACAGGGAAGGCCTAGGCCATTCTATCTGGCTTGCAAAACAAAATGTAGCCGAGAATGAAGATGTCATCATTGTATTGGGCGATACCATAGTAGACCTCGACTGGAGAGACATAATTAGCTGCGGAAAAAATTGTTTAGCCATCAAACGGGTAGATGACCCCAGTGGATTTGGATTGGCCGAGTTGAATGATAAATCTGAAATTATCAGGTTGGTGGAGAAGCCAAGCATTCCCATGTCGAATCAGGCTTTGGTTGGGGTGTATAGAATTAATGATTCAAAAAAATTGTTCGATGCTTTGCAATACAATATTGAAAACAATATTCGAACAAAAGATGAATTCCACTTAACCGATGCGCTGCAACGAATGATTGAAATGGGAAGTGTGTTCAATGCATTTAGAGTAAATAATTGGTTTGATTGTGGAAAGAAGGAAGTATTGCTAGAAACAAATGCCATACTGCTTAAACGAACCGCCACCCAAACGCCAGCCATACTGGGAACAGATAATTCAATTATCATACAACCTGTTTATGTTGGTAAAGATTGTGTGATTAAAAATTCTATAATTGGCCCCAATGTAGCCATAGGTGAAGGTTCGCAACTAAATAACTGTATAATTAAAGACTCGATTGTAGGCGAATTTGTAAGACTGGAACAGGTAGTGCTCCATCACAGTGTGGTAGGAAGCGATGCCTTAATCAAAGGGATGAGTCAAAGTTTGAACATTGGTGACAATACGGAAATTGATTTAAGTTTATAATTCTTTTAATTTTATCATTCAACTATGCCTTCATTCGATATTGTATCTGAAATAGATCAACAATGCTTGGACAATGCCATTAACAATCTTCGTAAAGAAATATTGAACCGTTATGATTTTCGGGGTTCAAAAACCGAGATTGATCTACAAAAAAAAGAAAACAACTTGCACATAGTCACCGAAGACGATATGCGGATGCGACAATTGCAAGATGTACTCATCAGCAAATTAATGAAGCAAGGCATTGACGCATCGTGCCTCGATTTTGGCAAAGAACAATACGCCAGTGGCAATATGATTAAGAAAGATATTAAGCTAAAACAGGGCATTGATAAGGAGACAGCCAAGAAAATAGTGAAAGCCATTAAAGAAAGTGGCCTTAAGGTTCAAACACAGATAATGGATGATATTATACGGGTAACCGGAAAAAAAATAGACGACCTGCAAGCGGTTATTAGCTTGTGTACAGCTGCCAAATTTGATTTGCCCCTCCAGTATGAAAATATGAAGAGCTAAATACCTGCACTCTGGATTTTCTGATTAATTTCTTTAATAAGCCCGGGACCTTCATAGATAAAACCGGTATAGACTTGAACCAAAACAGCTCCGGCTTTTAATTTTTCAAGAGCATCATCGGCATTCATGATACCTCCGCTGGCCATTATCGGAAAGCTACCGCTAGATTTTTGATTCAGGTATTTCATTACCTCAGTCGAACGCCTAGTTAAAGGTGCCCCACTAAGGCCACCGGTTTCCGCTTTCAAACTATCGGCTGCGGGGGGTAGTTGTTCGCGGCTGATGGTGGTGTTGGTGGCTATCACCCCATCTATTTTAGTTTCGGCTACAATTTCCACTATATCATCTAATTGCTCATTTGTTAGGTCGGGGGCTATCTTCAGTAAAATTGGTTTTCGCCGTGGCGATGCGTTATTTTTTTCCTGCAGCAAATTCAACAAATCTTTGAGTGGCTGTTTCTCTTGTAAGGCTCTTAAACCAGGCGTGTTTGGCGAACTTACATTCACCGTAAAATAATCTACCACCGGGTAAAGCTGTTCGAAACATTTTACATAATCATCGGCTGCCTTTTCGTTGGGTGTAATTTTGTTTTTTCCAATGTTGCCACCTACTATCACCTTCGACTTTCTTTTTCCAAGCCGAGCAGCAATAACACTTGCCCCATCATTATTAAACCCCATTCTATTAATCAAGGCTTTATCGGCCGGCAAACGAAATAAACGAGGCTGATCATTACCTGATTGGGGCAGGGGAGTAGCCGTTCCAAGTTCAATAAAGCCAAACCCAAGACAAGCCATTTCATCTACCACCAAAGCATTTTTATCTAAACCGGCGGCCAGCCCTACTCTGCTTGGGAAGTCTATTCCAAATACCCGAGTGGCTAATTGAGGGCTATTCGATTTGAAAATGGATGATAAAAGCAAGCGACCTCCAGGTAATTGGCAAGCCATTTTTAATAAACGGAAAGTAGTGTGATGTGCCTTTTCCGGCTCCATCAAAAAAAGTAGTGGGCGAAGCAGAAGTTTATACATAAATGCTAAATCAGTAAACGAATGGCTTTAAGAATTTCGCCAAGGCAATTACTATTGGAATCCAAGGTTTTTGGTAAACTGCCCGTATCGCAGGGTATCTAACGACAACGGACTTAAAGTTAAGCCGCTTACTACTTTATGATAACGGCTACTCATTATTCCCAAACCATTACTCATATTGGTGTAATCAGGATGAATATTGCCTTGTGTTAGACCATTTTGTGCATTTTGTACCAATTGATAGGTATACATTTCTTCACCACCCGACCAAAAATGCAATTCCATTGAATCTTTCATGGCAATTCGTGCTACCGAAGCGTTCACCGGAATTTTATTGGCCAGGTAGGGATAAATCTGCTTATACACTATTTTATCATCTGTCAGGTCAGCATCTTTCGATTTTGAATCGGGTGAAAGCGCACCTGAAATTACTTGCCAATCAATAAATTTTTCAACAGTATCGGTAGTGGATAGCTTTACCTCCTTATAGCGGAAACGCAGAAAACAATCATACACTTTGCCGCCAATACCTGAGCGGTAGGCAATTTTGGTAGGCCCATCACCAGCAGGATAAGCGCTGTTTGTATTAATAAACTTTAGCTCACGTGAACTTAATAATACCGGATTGGGCGAAGTAACCTTAAAATCTTGAGCAAGAATTATTTGAGCCGTAGTCAATTCAGTTCCATCGGGTCTACGTACAACCAGTTTATATTGAAACTTGGGATTAAGCTTTGCTTTAGTTTTATAAGCCCAATTGGGGCTAGTGGAGAAAATTCCGCCTGGCTTCTGGTAGCCTTCTATATTTAAATCTACCTTATAAAGGCTTATCATTCCCGAATCAATGGTACCCCACATCTTATGTAGCTCCACTGCTACACCCGGAAAATAAAGTGAATCATTGATGGCGGCAATGGTCAGAGCACTAGTCTTTTTGTCTATAAATGCTTTCGACACTTTCACATATTGGGCCGTGTCGGTAGTGCTTAGTATGGCATATACTACCGGAATTTCTTTCCAATCGGCAGCTATTTCAAAATCATTCTTACAAGAACTGAATAAGGATAAGGAAAGTAGTAGAATGGCTGAGGAAATGGCAATATTTTTCATGGGTGGCAAATTTAGCTGAAAATGACACAATTGGTACTCTTTTTCCATAAACTTTCAAATTGGTGCTTGTGTAATTTTGATAGGTCATTTGCTTTTAAGGTAAATAAATGTAGGTTTGTACCATTAATCTATAAATACAATTTGTATGCTTACTATGAGCTATCCAATTTCGATTACCAAAACAAAAGAGAGCAGATTACCAGGTGTAGATTTATCGAATTTGGCATTTGGAAAAATATTTACTGATCACGTTTTTATAGCCGATTATGCTAACGGGGAGTGGAACGATTTTCGAATAGAACCTTACGGTGATTTAATGATGTCGCCAAGTATGAGCACATTGCATTACGGCCAATCTATATTTGAAGGTCTTAAAGCATTCAAATCGGCCACAGGCGAAGTCAATTTGTTTCGTCCTACCGACAATGCTAATCGTTTGAATTACTCAGCGCACAGACTAGCCATACCTGAAATTCCGGTTGATTTATTTATGCAAGCCGTTACCGAATTAGTAGCGCTTGATAAAAACTGGATACCGCAGGAAGAAGGAGCCAGCTTATATCTGCGACCTTTTGTGTTCTGCAGTGAAGAGGTTATTGGAATCAAACCTACCGAGAATTTTAGATTTATGATTATTGCCTCACCGGTTGGCAAATACTACACACAACCGGTTAAAATTTTGGTAGCTGATAAATATGTTCGTGCATTTCATGGCGGCACAGGCGATGTAAAGGCCTGCGGAAATTATGGCGCTTCCATGTTGCCAATGATTGAGGCTAAAAAAGCCGGTTATGATCAGGTGCTTTGGATGGATGGTGTCGAATTTAAATATGTTCATGAAATTGGATCCATGAATGTGTTTTTCCAAATCGGGGATACGTTCATAACCCCCCACCTCGATGGATGTATACTAGATGGCGTTACGCGTAGAAGTGTAATAGAACTTCTTAAACAAAATGGACATAAAATAGAGGAACGAGCCATCACCATTGATGAACTTGTTGATGCTTCTAACAAGGGAATTTTACATGATGCATTTGGAACAGGCACGGCTGCGTCGATAGCCCCAATTGCCTTGCTTGGCTATCATGGTAAAGATTATATACTCCCAACCGACAGGCCAATATCTGTGGAAATTAAAAAACAACTTGATGACATCCGGTATGGTCGTGCAGCAGATACGAACGGCTGGGTGGTGCAACTATAGGTCTTGGTGTTACAATGATATGGTTAATACTTTTCTATGCAATTTTTGCTCAGAAAAATCTTTTTAGAAACGCAGTGGGTTCCAATAAGCACATTTTTTTTACGGTTACCAATAGTCTCAATACAGATCAGCGGATGCAACGAATCTGCCGGGCATTAACGGCAAATGGCTATCAAGTTACCTTGGTGGGGTGGGAACTATTCACTTCCCCCGAATTAATTTCGCAGCCGTTTAATCAGCATCGTATTCGAATTTATTTTCAATCTGGCAAATTGCGGTATATCGAATACAATCTTAAGTTGATGTGGTACCTATTAAAGCAACCTTTGGATTGTATCGGCGCCATTGATCTGGATACTATTTTTCCCTGTTACCTTATTTCTAAGATTAGAAACAAGCGAATCACCTACGATGCCCATGAGTACTTTACCGAATTAGAGGAAATCGTACGACGTCCTATCGTTCATAAAATATGGCAATGGGTAGAACGCATCACTGTGCCAAAGATCAAATTCGGCTATGCGGTGAATGATTCATATGTTCGATTGTTCAAAGAGAAGTATCAGGTCGAATATGCTGTGGTTCGAAATGCAACCGTGCTGGCTAGTTATGAACCCATGGCTAAATCGGAACGATTTATTCTTTACCAAGGAGCGGTGAACGAGGGTAGGGCATTAACACAACTTCTTGAAGCCATGCAGCAAGTTGATTGTAAATTAATTATTTGTGGTAGTGGCGATGTATTACCCAATTTAAAGGCGCTTACCAAACAACTTCATCTAGCAAACAAGGTTGAATTTATGGGTCAGGTACCTCCGGCGCAATTGGTAGAAATTACCCGAAAGGCCACTATTGGAATCACCTTATTCGAGAATAATGGCTTAAGTAATTACTACTCCTTGGCCAACCGATACTTTGACTACATGCATGCTAGCGTACCGCAGCTGTGTTGTAAATTTCCTGAATATGCAGCTATTAATACACAATATGAAATAGCTCATCTTATTAATGATGTCCAGCCTGCAAACATTGCCGCTGCACTTAATAAGTTGTTGAGCGATTCCAATTATCTAAACAGATTATCAGAAAACTGCACAAAAGCTAAACAAGAATATAACTGGCAAAACGAAGAGAAAAAATTGCTTCAGGTTTATGCCAAACTGTGGCAGTGAAACTCTTTCCAATCTTAGGATGAACTACTCTATTGTTCGCTTGTCAGACTTTGCTAACGGCTTATTCTGGATGAGTCTGTAGTTGAAAGCAAAAAATAACGAAAGTCCTTTACTGGATAAGGGAGTAAGAGGCGATAAAATAGCGGTCTTGATCGTCAAATTATTTTCGATAATACTGATAGACGGGCCAATTAATGGAACCAAGTTATACATTTGATAGGGGGTGCCTACTTGAAAATTAATCTTCATTTGATTACTAATGGGTACTGTTATTTCTCCTTCAAAAAGTAGGTGATGGGTATCAAAGTTTTCAAATAACAAATTGCAATCTGCATACAAGCTAAGCTGTCTTTTATTCTTTGTGTGATATAAACCACCTATTCCAAAAGCATAGTAGTTTCGGGTGAGTCTGTAGTTACTGCAGTGTGAAACTAATGACCAAACAGAAAAGCTAGTTTTTTTAGCCAAGAAATAACCCAATTTAATTTTTCCAAATTGATAGGACGGTTTTTCAATCAACACACTTTGCTGCGCTTCAATAAAAACTTTGTTGGAAGGCTGAAGAATGAAATAAAAATTACTGTTTAGTTCTGTACCAAAGTTGATTGATTTTTCAGATGTTGTAAGAAAATGCATGGGTTGGCTCTGAGCCATTATTTCAAAGCAAAAGCCGAAGAGAATGATGAATAGGAGAAGGCGCATTTTAGTCTAAATAGGAGTTAAGTGAGTTGCTCAATAGCTGATAGCCTGCTTCATTTAGATGGAGGCCATCAGTTGAATATTCACCTTTCAAAATATATTCGTTAGAGTAGAGCAAAGAATTACATTCCACATAGGTAATGTTTGGGTAATTTGAAGATTGTGAATTCAGCCAGTTGTTTAATTGGGGGTAGCAATTGCCTGAAAGCAAATCGAATTTATGATTGTTATAATAGGAAGCTACCGGAATAATCCCAATAACATAGATATGCTTGTAACGAGTTGTCAAATAGTTTAGTAGAGGAGTGTATCGCTGACTGAAGTAGTCGAATAGGCCCGTGGTATCTGCAGTGGCATTGTAATATTTCATGCAATCATTTGTACCAATTTCAATCACCAGAGTTTGAGTGGTGCTCGAATTGGAAGTTAGCCGTTGCTGAATACCTTTGATAGTGTCTCCCCCCAAGCCTAGGTTGGTTATGTTTGAGTAAGTAAAGTAGTTATGTAAGTTCCACCTAGCAATATGCGAATCGCCAGCAAAAACATAACCGGCTTCTTGCCTTTTACAGCCTCCCAAAGCCAATAGCAGGAGAAGGAATAGTTTAATCAAGTGTTTTCTTTCCATAACCTATTAAGTGGCTTTTCTGGAATTTATTTTGGCTAGCCAATCTATGGCCCTATTAGCTATGGGCTGATAAATAATTTCGAGTAAATAACTTAGGAGTA
>DAIMNW010000119.1:0-7640 GCA_036719905.1 Chitinophagales bacterium | reverse complement strand
TCCATCCTCAGCTCGATGAGCGTAGTCGAGAGCTTGTATGCATCGGCCACTTGGAATATAATATTTGGCGGTGGTTACTTTTAGTTTTGAATTGTAGGCCGTGTTACGAGTGGTTTGCACCAGTCCTTTTCCGAATGTTCGCTGACCCACAATGACTCCCCGATCCAAATCCTGAATAGCACCCGAAACAATTTCGGCGGCTGATGCTGAATTTCTGTTAGCCAATACTACCAGTGGCATGCCGGCATCGGTAGCTGAATTCAGGGTGTAATAATCTTTGTCCCAATCCTTTACTTTTCCTTTGGTAAAAACAATTTTTTCATTTCTGGCCACAAACACATTAGCTACATTGACTGCTTCATTCAATAGACCGCCCGGGTTGCCTCTTAAATCGAATATCAACGAGCTCATAGCCGGGTTGTTTTTTTTAAGTGCTGTAAGGGCATCTGCTACTTCCTGCCCACATTTATCTGTAAACTGATTTAACCGGATGTACCCGGTGGTAGGGGTAATCATTCCACTATAACTCATACTATGCAGGGTTATCTCCCGTCGTACAAGTTCTTTTTTTTGTGGTTCGGTAGACCCTGCACTTTGAATTAGTAATGAAATCTTGGTACCCGGATCGCCTTTTAATAAACGGCTGGCATCCTCTGTGTTTTTACCTTTCATGTTTACACCGTTTATTTCGAGCAGCACATCGCCAGCTCTTAGTCCGGCATCGTAGGCAGCAAATCCTTCGTATGGTTCGGCTATCATTACATAATCACCACTCTTTCGTACGGTGGCACCAATGCCCCCGTATTTGCCGGTGGTTTGAAAATTATATCCTTCCAAATCTTCTTCCGAAATAAAATTAGTATACGGATCAAGCGATTCGAGCATGGCATCCAAAGCCGTGTGTACCAGTTTTTCAGGTTCCAATGGGTCAACGTAGTAGGTGTTCAATTCCTTATAAAGGGAAGCGAAAACATCTAGGTTCTTGGTGATTTCAAAATAATCGGTGGTACCGGCTGCCACACTCACACAGATGGCCACAGCTGCTATCGCTTTAAGAATATTTTGTTTAGCCCAACTCATTTTTATGTTTGTCAAAATATTTTTCCTAGTTCCGGTTTAATAATGCACTCCATTTGTTTTTATCCTCTAACAGTTTTACAGCCTGCACTACTTCCTGATCATTTGTAAATGAAAATTCAGTTTTGCCGGGTAGCGACTTGTATATAGCCACTATTTCTTTGCTTAGCAAGCGGCTTATTTCTTGCTTGTTTTGCATGATGTCGCTCTTTTTGCCATGATTCAATTTATCTTTCAACTGTTTGTAATCATCGCTGAACTTGTCGAAATATTTTTCTTTTAGCGCTATGGTTTTAAGTTGTTCAGCCACCTTTTCAGAAGGAGAGATAAAATCATATTTCTGTGAAGCCATAAATGCTGCTGCCAATTCAAAGTCGGCATCTGAAATAGCAAATGTTTTTGCATCGCCGGCTAATGAAGAATGCGTAGCCCTATAATTCACTGCTGCTGCAAACAGAATGTTCTTGTCAAGTAAAATTTTGGCCAATGGACCGGGCTCGTTTACGGCAACTGGAACGTCGGGTTCTATACCACCACCATCAAATACCTTACGGCCGCGTTTGGTCATAAAGACATGTTTAAGCGAATCAGGCACTTTACCCACACTTCCATCCTCGTTTCGATGACTGTAGTCAAGCACCTGTATACAACGTCCGCTTGGAGTGTAGTATTTGGCAGTGGTTACTTTAAGTTGATTGCCAAATGTGAGAGGCCGAGTAATTTGTACCAACCCTTTGCCATAACTTTTTTGACCCACCACCGCCGCTCTGTCTAAATCTTGCAAGCATCCTGATACAATTTCGGATGCTGATGCCGACATTTTATTAGTCAAAACCGCCACCGGTATTTCAGTATCTATGGGATTGTTGAGGGTAGGATAAGTATGAGTGCTCTCGGCCAACTTACCTCTTGTGTTTACAATAGTAGTTCCTTTAGGTAAAAAAATATTTGACACATTCACGGCTTCGTTTAGTAGTCCGCCTCCATTGTTTCTTAAATCTAAAATTAAGCCCTTCAAATTGGGGTTATCCTTTTTAAGCTGAGTAACAGCATCGGCTACCTCCTGCCCACATTTGTCGGTAAAACTGGTAAGTACAACATAGCCAATATCTGAAGTAATCATACCATGATACGGTACACTGCTTTCTTTTACCTCTTCACGTATTATGTTTTTAGAAATGATGGTAGTGCTGCCTGGATTTTTTATTGAAATAGCAACGGCAGTACCTGGTGAGCCATTTATCATTTTGGTAATTTCTTCAATGGTTCGGTTTTCAACGCTTACTCCATCTACACTCACCAATTCGTCGCCGGCCATCAAGCCTGCTTTTTCGCCACACTGATCTTTCGTCACATCTGCCAGAAAGACTTTGTTTTCATATGCTAATAATTGGGCTCCAATGCCTCCGTACTTGCCGGTGGTTGAAAACCGAAATTTTGAAATTTCATCTTCGGCTAACAAAACGGTATAGGGGTCTAGTTCGGCACACATACCCTTTATTCCTTTCTTCATCAACTTGGTTGGTTCAGTACCGTCGACATAAAGTTCATTAACATCTTTATATACTTCAGCTAATATTTCCAGATTTTTTCCATGCTCAAATAGTACATCGCTCTGACCGGCAGCCATGCCACCCACTACACCCACCATAATGGAAGCAAACAGCCAACCGTATTTTTTTAAAAAACCTATTACTGGGGTTTTCCGGTTCTGCAAAGGTTCATTCATAAACTAAAAAAATATTGATTCAATAAAAGTAGGATAATGCAGATGGAGTTTTAGAGTAATTTATAGACAACGTAAAAGGAGGTGTCTAAAGTGTGTCAACCTATGATTGTTCAAGAACTACGAAGATTTACGGGAGTAGTGAGAATTGGCTTGAGTAACCGGAGTTACTACCAAATCGTTGATACAAACATGGGCAGGCTGGCTGGCGCAGAAGAAAATGATGTCGGCTATGTTTTCAGCATAGAGAGGAGTAAACCCTTCGTACACTTTTTTGGCCCGGTCTTGGTCGCCTTTGAAGCGCACTATCGAAAATTCGGTTTCGGCTGCCCCCGGATGCACAGCAGTTACTTTAATATTATGGGGTAGCATATCTATTCGCATGCTTTCGCTCAAGGCATTAACTGCAAACTTAGTAGCGCAATACACATTGCCTTTGGGGTACACATATTTGGAAGCAGTACTGCCTATATTAAAAATATGACCTGACTTTTTTTCAATCATTCCGGGTGCTATGGCTCGGGTAATGTATAGCAAGCCTTTTAGGTTAGTGTCAATCATTTGATCCCAATCATCCAGATTTCCATCTTGAATATCGCTTAGGCCTGCGGCCAATCCTGCATTATTTACCAGTATGTCAATGTTGCGCCATTTTTCAGGTAAGCTTTGTATAGCAGTGGCCACTTCTTGCCTGTTGCGTATATCGAATGTTAAAGGATAAGCTTCCACCCCTTTGTTTTTCTCCAATTCAGATTTAAGCTGCTGCAAACGATCGGATCTGCGACCACAAATAATAAGGTTGTAACCGGCGGCGGCAAACTTTTCGGCTGTGGCTTTGCCAAAGCCCGAGGTGGCGCCTGTAATAAAGATAATCTTGCTCATAAATAATATTGGCCTTGAAAGTAATGGCGATTTTTCATTTTTACTAATTAATAATCAAAACTACCATGAGGAACATAGATTTTCAAATACCTTTATCACTTCACAACACTTCTGCTATTTTTGCAGCCAACTATCGAAAATAATTCATGAGCGACAAAGCCGATATAAAGAAGTACACTGGCTATTTTTGGAAAGCCTTTTTCGGTTTTCTGGGTTTCGTGGTTTTGCTACTGCTCCTTATCAATTGGGGGGTGTTTGGCTCCATGCCGTCGTTCGAAGAATTGGAAAACCCCAAAAGTTTTTTGGCAACCGATGTAATATCGGAAGATGGAAAAATACTGGGGAAGTATTACAATGAAAACCGCAGTTACGCCGGGCTAAGTGAGCTATCCCCTTATCTTCTTAGCGCACTCATTGCCACCGAAGATGTACGCTTTAGTGAACACAGCGGTATCGATTTTACCAGTATGGCTACCATTCCATTTTATTTACTCACTGGTAAGAAAAAAGGTGCCAGCACCCTTACTCAACAGCTAGCCAAAAATCTTTTTAAACGAAGTGGATTTTTGCCTCTGGATAAATTACGCGAATGGATTATTGCGGTTAAACTAGAAAGGCATTATACCAAAACAGAAATTATAACGCTTTACCTTAATACGGTGCCATTTAGTGATAATGCATTTGGGGTAAAATCGGCGGCTCATACTTTTTTTGGCCAAACGCCTGACTCGTTAAAAGTAGAAGAGGCGGCCATGCTTGTGGGTATGCTCAAGGGTAGTACGGTTTACAATCCCCGTCGTCATCCGGAACGTGCACTTGAGCGCAGGAACACTGTGCTGGCGCAAATGGTCAAATATCATTATTTGGATGCGGCCAAATATGAAAAATTAAAAGGTGAACCCATCAAGTTGTCCTATAACAAGGTTGACCACAATTATGGCCTGGCTCCCTATTTCAGAGAGTATCTACGTCAGGATTTGCAACGCTGGTGCAAAGAGAACCCTAAAGTGGATGGCAGCTTATATGATATCTATAAGGATGGTTTGAAAATTTATACCACCATTAATAGTAGAATGCAACAATATGCCGAAGAAGCTGTGGCGAAGCATTTAACTCATATGCAAAAAATATTTTCGGCGCAGTATCGAAAAACAAATCCCTTTAAAGGCCACGAAAAAGAATTTAATCAAGCTTACCACGGGAGCGACCGTTACCGTACCTATAAAACTGCCGGCATGAGTGAAGATTCGATTGAAACGGTGTTTAAGCGAAAAATAAAAATGACTGTGTTCAGCTGGGCCGGTGGCGAAATAGATACGCTTATGAGCCCATGGGATAGTATTATTTATCATCGCTTGTTTTTGCAAACCGGATTTTGTGTAATGGATCCTACTACCGGTCATGTAAAGGCCTGGGTGGGTGGTATCAGCCATCGATTTTTCCAACTCGATCACGTAAACGTGAATACCAAAAGGCAGATTGGCTCTACTTTTAAACCCCTTATTTATACCATAGCTATTGATAATGGTTGGTCGCCTTGCTATATGGTAGCTAATGAACCGGTTACCTTCCCATCGTACGGTGGTTGGACTCCAAAAAATTCAGATGGTAAATACGGTGGTTCACAATCGCTCAAAACCGGATTGGCAAGAAGTACGAATTGTATAACTGCATACTTGATGAAACAAATAGGTCCACGACCGGTGGTTGATTTGGCCGCCCGATTGGGTATTACTTCTACTGTTCAACCCTTTCCTTCTATTTGCTTAGGTACGCCTGAAATATCAGTGATAGAAATGGTGGGGGCATACAGCGCTTATGCCAATCTGGGAATGGTAAGCAAGCCTATTTACATTACTCGTATAGAAGATAAATATGGCAATGTGATAAAGCAATTTGTAGAGCAACAAACCGAAGCCTTGAACGACCAGACAGCCTATATTATGAACAAGATGCTGCAAGGAGTGGTGAATGAAGGCACGGCTATGCGCTTGCGTCGTACCTATGGTTTTGAAAATGAAATAGCCGGCAAAACCGGAACCACAAATGACAATACAGATGCCTGGTTTATTGGCCTTACCCCTAAGTTAATTGGCGGTGTGTGGGTGGGTGCCGATGACCCATTCTTACGATTTTTTAGTTTGGCCAATGGCCAAGGTGCCACAGCAGCACTTCCTATCTGGGCTTATTTTTTTCAAAAAGTATATGCCGATAAAAGCTTAAAAATAAGCCGCGATGAACATTTCCCTGTTCCTACTAGCGAAGCCACCATTAACTGGGATTGCAAAGGTGGCGGCATACACAATTCTGTGAAAGACGATGATTATAAAGGGGAGGAGTAATTCTTTTGCATTGCTCACATGATATAAAACTGAATTCCACTTTAGTTACTAAATATAATTTTGCTTGCCGTGTTTCCAAAAAGAGGGTAGTGCTAAGCTAACAGTTCGTTCAAATTTTTACGTCCTGCAATAAAATAGAGAATTCCGCCGCTTAGAATGAAGAGTAAGGCAATTATTTCTGCCTGAGTGGCTTTGATACCCCAGAAATGGTAAAATGAATTTACTCGGATTTGCTCAATCAAAAATCGTTCTGCTCCATTTAACATCAAATAAATAGCCAACAGCCGGCCTGGCTGAGCAATTTGTTTACGAATAATCCAGAGCAATACGAATAAGCTAAGGCACATTACTACTTCATACAGTGGAGTTGGAAAGACTGGCACAGGCAGCATAGCACAATGTTTTCCTACACAATCAGGAATAAGGACGCCTTCATTATTTACATTATGAGGATAATTGTAGGCCCATACCCAATCTGGCATCCATGAGATAATTTTCGGCATGGGATTTAAATTATCTATTCCCCAATCGCCATCGCCGGCTAGCTGGCATCCTAAGCGACCAATGCCATATGCCAGCATTAATCCCGGTGCGGTGGCATCCATAAAACTTCCCATGGCCATTTTGTATTTTTTGGCCAACATATATACCAAGGTTGAACCTACAATGAGCCCACCATAAAACGTTAAACCACTTCCACTAAAAACCATTCCTGCCGGGTCGGCTATAAAATCGTCCCAATATTCAAAAAGATGAAAAAGTTTGGCTCCAAGCAATCCGCCAATAGCGGCCCTTACCACTATCTCACTCACTATAGCAGATGACTCTAATTCAACCTGCTTGCTTATAGTTGTTGCCAATTGTTGTTTTCTTTTTTCATAATAATTCAAGCCGGCAAGCAAGATTGCACCAATAAGCCCAATCAGCCAGTTACCTTTGGTTGAAAAAATGGCAGCAGGCAAATCGGCAGTGGTACCATTAAAATCAACCACAAATAATCCTAGCTTAAACCCCAGTATAAATCCGATCACAGCATTGGTGGCTATCTCGATGGGTGAGGCCGCTTCGCCTTCGGTTATCGTGATGTATACCGCTTGAATTTGACCCAGCGTTTTTCGTCGGCGTAATTCTAAAACCAGTGTATAGGCCGCAGCGAAAAACGACAAGGCCATCATTAAACCAAACATATTTACCACACTAAGTAGCTGATAAATCTTTTGCGGTAAGTGACCACCTAGAATATCTTTTAATAAATCGGCAAGTGTAGGGTACATGGTTTAATTGGATAATTTGAACAGGTCAAAACAAACGAAACTTGCTTTGATGTTTTTAATTTATTGAATTGGAGTTAAGTGAATTTTATTTACCAATGAATTCTCAAAAGGCATTTCTACTTTAAGATAATTATCGGCATAGCCTTCCATCATCCCATTTTTGTTTTCACTTTCAAAAAGTACAGGACGTTTGGTGCCAACAAAACTCTCTCTAAAGTAATTCATCTTCTTTTCACCCAGCAGTCGCAACGCTTGATTGCGTTGTTTTCGCAGATGCATTGGTACTGGATTCAACAGGCCGATTGCATGTGTATTGGGGCGTTCGCTATAGGTGAATAC
>DAIMNW010000295.1:0-2114 GCA_036719905.1 Chitinophagales bacterium | reverse complement strand
CTCCAACATTAGAATACAATTCGCTTGGTAAGATGAAAGGAATCTGGCAGGATTTTCAAAATTCTATGGTAGTTAAATCAGCCAGGGTTTAGAATAGGCTGTATGCCGTCTGTTGTATAAAATAGCTGATATGATTTTCTACTGCATCTCTACTTCCTGATTAGTTTAGCCGCCGAAATGGATAACCAAACCCCACTGACTGTTTTTTGGTTTCGCCGCGATTTACGATTATTAGATAATCATGGCTTAATGCATGCCTTAAAAAGCGGCCATCCCGTATTACCTGTTTTTATTTTTGACCCGGATATACTGGACCAACTTGAAAACAAATTGGATAAACGGGTAAACTTTATTTATCAAAGTTTGCAAAAGATAAATAATGAACTAAAAGAGTACGGTTCAGCTTTATTAGTGCTTTACCAAAAACCTTTGGAAGCCTATGCGCAACTGATTAAGGATTATACAGTCAGTCAGGTTATTGCCAATCATGATTATGAGCCCTATGCTATAAAACGGGACAAGGCGGTAGCTGATTTTTTAATGGCCAATGGCATACCCATGCTCACCTACAAAGATCAGGTGATGTTCGAAAAGCAGGAGGTGCTCAAACCCGATCAAAGCCCCTATACCATTTTTACTCCTTACTCTAAAGTTTGGAAACAGAAATTAAAGGAGCTTGCCTCCGTGCCTGATTATTCGGCTAAAAAGCTATTCTCCCATTTTCACCAACTGAAAGTGAAGGCAATTCCAACCTTGGCCGAGATAGGTTTTAACCAAACAGGCAGCATTCATCTGCCCCATGAACCCAATCTGAATATTGTAGCCAATTATGATGCAACCCGAAATTTTCCGGCCGTGGAAGGCACTACACACATGAGTGTTGGGCTGCGTTTTGGCACTGTATCGGTTCGCCGCTTGGTAAAAAATGCTATGGCCCTAAATGAGCAATGGCTAAATGAGCTTATTTGGCGTGAGTTTTTTATGGCCATCTTGTTTCATTTTCCTGAAGTGCTTACCCAAAGTTTTAAACCCAAGTACGACCAAATAAAGTGGCGCAATAATGAGGCGGAATTTGACAAATGGTGCAAGGGCTTAACGGGCTACCCATTGGTAGATGCCGGAATGAGAGAGCTGAACCAAACCGGCCTGATGCACAACAGAGTAAGAATGGTGGTAGCCAGTTTTTTAACCAAACATTTATTAATTGATTGGCGCTGGGGCGAAGCCTATTTTGCCAATACTCTACTTGATTTTGATTTATCCGCTAATAATGGAAACTGGCAGTGGGCGGCCGGTTGTGGGTGCGATGCAGCGCCTTATTTTAGAATATTCAATCCTACCGAACAGGCTAAAAAATTTGACCCACAGCAACTTTACATTAAAAAATGGATTCCGGAATTAAATGATTTAGATTATCCCATGCCTATGGTAGATCATCAAATGGCCCGACAACGAGCCCTGGCTACTTTTAAATTAGCCCTGCAGCCCTAAGAAATTCTAATACGAGTTAGCATAATCCGGGTTCACTATTTCCCAGGTATGATCACTTAGCAAGCGCACGGTATTCACAAATTCAAGCTCATGCGTTGCAGAACGGCCCCATTCATGAGGTCCAATGAGCAGAATAACGTGTTCGGCGCCTTTCTTATACAAATGATAAATATGGCCCACAAAAGGCTCAAACGAAATTTTAGCCGTATAAATTTTTTCGCTAATTCTAATCCGGTTTTGAATTTCATTGGCTTGGGCCAGCATCAGTTCCACCTGCTTTTGTATTTGCTGAAGTTGCCTGTCCGTTTGCTCATACATGGCAGCCAAAGCCCTCGATTTTTGCTTACCCACATCCTCCGGTTTGATGGCAATACTACCTACATGATGAGGGTAGGCCATTAAACCCGGATTATCGGCTACTCTATCAGTGGCAAACGTGGGCTTTTCCAATACTTTTTTCAATTTAATGGTTTGAATGTGCAATTATTAAACAAAAGTAGTCTATTTTTGTTTAACAAAACACAAAAAACGTTAAACAAGATGCATCAAATAATTAGAGAACAAGTTTAACCCATCAACCTGAACGATGCCTGGAATTTTCTTAGTTCGCCAAAAAACCTGGC
>DAIMNW010000118.1:0-7662 GCA_036719905.1 Chitinophagales bacterium | reverse complement strand
TGTATTGATCGTACATGTTGTTACCTATTAATAATGAAGTATTGATATCTTTATTTATCTCCTTTGTTAATGTGCCAAAAAGGTCTGAGTTAAAGCTGCGATGAAAGTATTGATCAGTATATACCCGACCGGCTGGAAAAGCCCTTGAATTAATATCGTAACCTTGTTTACGGCGATCGCTATAGATATCATTGCCTAATCGATAAGTAAGACTGAACATGTCGCATACTTTATAATTGGCTTGTAGATAGCCAAATTCGCGATTTACATCATCGGTGAAAGGATTGCGATTAATGGTCCAATAAGGATTATCATAACCGCCACCTCCTCTATAGTTACGCTGTGTTCCGTCTGCTTTTACATAAGCAGAATCTTCCTTTGGATTGCTGAATCCGTTGCTATTATCAAATGAAATGGGTGTACGCAGCAAGTCGAGCATTACCCCTGAAATATTTGAACCTTGTTGTACACGGCTTCCTCCCGTTTTGGAGTAATTGGCCGATCCTGAAACACTCAATCGATCGCTAATTTTGGCTTCACCGGCTAGTTTGGCAGTGTTGCGGTTAAATGTGCTGTTCGGCACCACTCCATTCTGCCGCATATCTGAAATAGACATGCTAAATCCAGCAATGTCATTGCCTCCAGTAATTGAAATTGAATTATCAAAGGTGTGTCCTTTACGGAAAAACTGAGCTGCATTATTATAAGGAACAAATTTTTCTTTAGCAAACGGGCTACTTTGACCAACTAGTCGACCATGCTTATCATATAATGAAGCAGAAGAATAATTAACGGTATCTGAATTATTATCCCAATACATAGTATCGGCGGCTGGTCCCCAAGAAACCTGACGAATATAACCACCTAAAACCGGACTTGATGGAGCATCTGGTCCATACCATGTAGGCTTGCCAAATGCGCCGGTATTATAATCATAACCTGTTCCTTGAACATATTTTGTTTGTAATTCTTGCAATTTGTTTACCTGTTCAACTGAATAATTAGTTGAATAGGTTACGTGTATTTTGCCGTCTTTTTTACCAGCCCTTTTAGTAGTAATCAATACCACACCATTGCCCCCGTTAACGCCATAAAGCGCTGTGGCAGCTCCTCCTTTCAGGAAACTCATACTCTCAATATCGTCTGGATTAATATCTATAAGACGGTTGCTTTGTGAAACTCCATCAAGGAGGTTGTTATCGCCATTGGCAGGATCGCCACCCAAATTTTGGTCATTGTTCATAGGTACACCATCAACTACAAAAAGTGGCTGGTTTTCGCCTTCAATGGAACGAGATCCACGGAGTCGAATGTAGGCCGAAGCACCGGGTGTTCCGCTTGAATTTACTACCTGCACACCGGCTACTTTACCACTTAAGGCACTGATTGCGTTTGTATTATTACCCCGGTTAAGGTCTTCACCTTTGATATCCTGCACGGCATAAGAAAGTGCACGTTTTTCCTTTTTCACCCCCAAGGCTGTAATCACCACTTCATTAAGATTGAGGTTATCTAACTGCATACCAACATTAATAACTGATTGATTACCAACAAGTACTTCTTTCGTTCGCATGCCAATAAACGAATAAACCAACGTGGAGTTGGCACCTGGAACAGCAATCTTGTAATTCCCATCCATGTCACTAGTTGTACCTGTACTAGATCCTTTAACTATTACATTGACACCCGGTAGCGCTTTGCCATCGCTGGCTGAGGTAATTTTACCGGTAACCGAGACACCTTGTGCCTTGACACCAGAGACTGAGGCTGCTATTAGTAGCAGCAGAAGTAGAGTTTTTCTCATAGTTTGAATTAGTTTTAAGTGAGGAGAATTAATTGTTGTGTTAGACAAATATAACAATCTCCGTAAATTTACAATTCATTAAGAAACAATTAATTAATCAACCATGACCCGTGTAAAGTATGGAATTGCTTATCATAAAATAAAGTTGTACCTTTGCGCCTCATTAAAAAATTAACTATTAAAAACTAATCAAATGAAATTAACAAAACTCACAGGCATGGCGGCAATCTTGCTTTCATGTGTACTAATTTTAAACAGTTGTAAAAAAGGAGCTAACGATCCTGCTATTTCCTTCAAATCACGTACTTCACGTGTTGCTGGTACTTGGACAGTCGCTAAACAAAGCGGCACTCAACTTTACCACGATAATACAGGTGTGAATGACGACGAGACAATGACACAGAGTTGGAACGGTGTTGGTACCAATATGTATGTTCAAACTGACAAATACGGTACAACTAGTTTTGAAGATAAAGGTGATGTGACTGCTAACACTATCACATTTGGTAAAGATGGTTCCTATACCATGACTCGTAAGTATACTATCAAAGAAGTACGTACTGACTATCCTACAACAGGATCTACTACTACTACTGATTATGTTATTGAAGAAACTGAAACCGGAACCTGGAACTTTACCGGCGGAGTTGGTTCAGATTTGAAAAGCAAAGAGCAAATTGTTATCAATTCTTCAGCTTCTACTTATAAGGAAACCAAAACTGAAACTTTGGTAACAACTTTTGGAACTACTACTATTACCGATATCACAGTAACTACAACTGACAATACAGATACAGACAACACCTCTACTAGTTTGTTAACCTTGACTGAGCTGCGCAGCAAAAGCTTAAAAGGAACTATGAGCTTGAACCAATCACACAAGTCTACTTCTAAGGTGGTTAACCACAAAGGTACTTCTGGTGAAACTTCAAATACCAACACTAGCGATTACAAAATCACTGGTGATTATACACTTGAGTTAACTCAGTAATTATTTAAAAATATTTAAGTAAAAAGCCCCTCTTCGTTGAAGAGGGGCTTTTTTATTGCCTTTCACTATTGCTTTTGTTTTATTTCCCTTTCTACCATTCGTTTATCTTCTTTCGCCTTAATACTTTGACGTTTATCGCCATGGGTTTTGCCACGAGCTAATCCAATTTCTAACTTCAGGAACCCCCTCTCAGACAAAAACATTCGAGTAGGAACAATAGTAAAACCTTTCTCCTTCACCTTGGCTTCTATTTTTCGCAATTCTCGAGCCGTCAGCAAGAGCTTTCTTTCAGCCTTTTCCTCATGATTAAATTGATTGGATGGTATATAATGACCAATGTGCATGTTCTTTAACCATAATTCTCCTTTTTTAAAATAACAATAGGCATCGCTCAGATTTACCCTAGCCGCTCGAATGGCTTTTACTTCACTGCCTTTAAGTTGAATACCGGCAATAAAAGTATCTGTAATTAAAAAATGAAAGGTGGCTGCCTTATTACTAATCTCGTTAAACACACCACAAACCTAATGAAATTTGAAGAAAGCTATTTCTTAGTCACAAGTAGTTGTATCTGAATAAGACTTTTACACTACTTACTAATTGATAATTACATGTCGACCAACACTTTAATGGTCGAAATAAACCCTAAACAACTCGACAAGAGCTGCAATAGTAAGAACCGAAAGTATCAAAAGAAGTATCATAATAGCCAGCACTCTTAATCTGTGCTTGTTTATTAGACGTTGATTAGGCCTAAATTGTTGCAAGTCAGTGAAGAATACGCCTTTATACATACTTTTTCTACGTTGAATTAGCTTGTAAGTGTACCATAATTAACTTAGGTTTGCCTTACTGAAAAAACAAAACCAGCCAAATTATCAATACTATGTCAACACAATTAGTTCTTACCCAAACCACCCCAAGTACTGAAAATCTTGTTCTTGCTCTAGACGCAAAAAAGCCTGAATACCAAAAATCAGGACTTACCAAAAAGGAAATTGAATACATCAATGAACAGTTAAAACGTAAAAATTACTGCATCAACCTACAACAAGGTAGCAGAAATGTATTTGTGCTGGCCATTGAACCGCAGAAAAATCAAAATTTATCAAATGAAGCATGGCGTAAAGCTGGTAATTCCATTACCGGCTTACTAAATAAGCTTGGCATTAGTTCTATTTCTATATTAAATAATACAACTTTTTCTCAGGCAGGTCTTATGATTGCCGAGGGTATAGCACTAAGCAATTATCAGTTTATCAAATATTTTAAAAATTCGTCGAAAAAAGCTAATTCGCTAAAACAAATAAAAATAGTAGGCAATGCTTCGCTGAAAGCAGATGTGGATACTCTTAAAACCACCTGCGAAGCGCTCTATATGGTTCGCGATTTGGTAAACGAACCGGTGATGTCGCTTAATGCCGTACAATTAGCCGAAGCAGCTGTTGAAGCCGGTAAAAAAACCGGATTCAAGGTAGAGGTATGGGATAAGAAAAGAATCACCAAGGAAAATTTTGGAGGATTGCTGGCTGTCAACTTAGGAAGTAAGGTAGAACCTCGTTTCAGTATTTTAGAATGGAAACCGGCTAATGCTAAAAATAAAAAACCAATCGTATTAGTGGGTAAAGGTGTTACCTACGATACGGGTGGCTTGAGTATAAAACCCACCGGCGATAGCATGGACCACATGAAGTGTGATATGACCGGCGCCGCCACCGTTATAGGCACATTTTATGCAGCTGCCAAAACCAAATTGCCGCTACATATCATTGGCTTAATTCCATCCACTGATAATCGAATAAATGGCTCAGAATATACTCCGGGCGATATTATTAAAATGCACAACGGCTTATTTGTTGAAGTACTTAATACCGATGCTGAAGGCCGTATGATACTGGCCGATGCATTAAGCTACGCATCTAAATACGACCCTGAACTAGTAGTAGATATTGCCACCTTGACCGGTGCTGCTGCCCGAGCCATAGGCCCATGGGGGCATGCCATCATGGGCAATGCAGATGATACCGTGATGAATGAATTTAAACAAGCCGGTGAAGAAGTGTATGAACGTGCCGTTGAACTTCCTTTCTGGGATGAATACGCCGATAGGATGAAATCCTCTATAGCTGATTTGAAAAATGTTGGAGGTGCCGATGGTGGAGCTATGACAGCAGGTAAATTTTTAGAGCATTTTACAAATTACCCATACATACACAATGATATAGCAGGAGCCTCTTTTACAAAATCAGAGATGAACTATCGAGGCAAAGGCGGTACCGGGTATGGTATGCGTTTTCTATACAGATTTCTACAAAACAGGGCTAAATAACTAATCGCCTTTTTCGATAGGCATACACCATTGAATTATGAAAATTGCAATCAGTATTGGCGATTTAAACGGTATAGGACCTGAAGTGGTGCTAAAAACTTTTAGCAATCCATTGGTATTGGCCCATTGCACACCCATTATTTATGCTTCACAAAAAAGCACCTTCTGGTGGCGCAAACATCTCAACCTGAATGTGAATATTAACCTCGTAACCGAGCCACAGCAAGCGGTGGCACACCAGCTTAATGTAATCAATGTATGGACTGAGGACTTAAGCATTGACCCGGGAAAGCAATTGCCTGTGGTGGGAAAATACGCTGTAAAATCGTTAGTTAAAGCCGCAGACGATGTGGCGGCTGGCTTAGCCGATTTGCTAGTGACGGCTCCTATCAATAAGAGTAATGTATATTCAGCCGAATTTCCACACAGTGGACACACTACCTATTTGGCTGAGCGATTTGGAAAAAATAAAGAGTCGGTGATGATGATGGTATCTGACTCATTACGAGTAGGAATTGTAACTGTTCATATACCTATAGCTGAAGTTTCAAAAGCTTTATCCAAAGATTTAATTGTTAAAAAAATAGAGCAACTTCACGATTCCATCCGTCAAGATTTTGGAATCATGAAGCCTAAAATAGCTGTTCTAAGCCTAAACCCACATGCCGGCGAAAATGGATTGATTGGAAGTGAAGAAAAGGATATTATTAGCCCGGCAGTGGAACGAGCCAAAGAAAAGGGGCTGATGGCTTTTGGGCCTTACGCAGCCGATGGATTCTTCGGCAGCGAAAGCTATACAAAATTTGATGCCGTGCTGGCCATGTACCACGATCAGGGGCTCATTCCATTCAAGACCCTCTCATTTGGTCATGGTACCAATTTTACAGCAGGATTGTCCATTGTGCGAACCTCACCCGACCATGGAACCGGATTTGATATTGCCGGAAAAAATGAAGCTGACGAAGCCAGCTTTAGACAGGCTGTTTACACCGCTATGGATGTTTATCGCAACCGACAAGCGTATCAAGAAATGACGGCCAATCCATTAAAGAAAAGTCAATTAAAAGGGGAAGGTTCGGTGGCTTAAATCACCTGGTAGATATCCGGAAGATTGCGCCCTAATCCATCATAATCCAAACCATATCCTACAATAAACTTATCGGGAATCTCGATTCCACAATACTTTACTTGCAAAGGAAACTTAAGTGCTTCGGGTTTTTGCAACAGGGTAGCTATTTCTAGGCTGGCCGGCTGAGCATGTTTTAAGGTGGGCATAAGCTCCGAAAGCGTTTTACCGGTATCAACAATGTCTTCTACGATAATAACATGACGTCCGGCAATATCCATGTCTAATCCTATTAGCGAAGTAACGGTACCTGTGGATGAAGTGCCTTTATAGGACGCTACTTTAACAAACGTGATTTCGGCACCAGATTCCAGTTGCTTAAACAAATCGGCAGCAAACATAAAGGAGCCATTTAGAATAGCTAACAGCAAGGGACTCTTATCCTTATAATCGGTTTTTATTCTACCTGCTAGCGTTGCAATTGCTTGGGTAATTGCGTCGTTGGAAAGGTACAGTACGAACTGCTTATCCTTTAATTTTACTTCCTTGGCCATCATTCAAAAAACTATCCTCTTGGGATACGAAGCTTTCGGCCCAAGGCAAGATTGTTCGACTTCAATCCGTTTGCTTGCTTTAAAGCAGTTACACTTACACCATATTTACGAGCAACGTTTGAAAGGGTATCGCCCTTACGTACTACATAAAATGCTTTAGTGGCCTTTGATACAGCTGCAGATCGTGAAGCATAGCTGCGGCTTGGAGTAATGCCATGGGCATCAGTGGCATTAGATACACGGGTATCCCAGTGAACAATTTTAATTTCCTCTGGCATTTCCATGTCTGGCGTTTTTTCTACAGCAGGGCCGGTTGAAGTTGGTGTTTTAAAAGATTCCTTTTCCGGCAACTGAGGTAGCGCATTCGTTGGCTTTAAATATGCCATCAATACCTGATCATTCTCCATTTTATAGCTTGGATTGTCGAATCGGGTTAGGTTGTTCTCCTCCACTTGCTTAATTAGTAAAGCCGGATATTTAGGATTAGTAGCATATCCTGCCCGTTTTAAACCATAAGCCCAACTTTTGTAATCTGACTTATCGAAATAAAACAAGAAGTCATATCTAGATGACAATTTTAAGAAATCGCTATGGTCGGCGTACGATAGACTGTCATTATCATAAACTCGAAAGCACTCACCTATGGCATCATCATCATGGTGGGTAATTTTCCCTGTCCAGTTTGATTTACATTTTATTCCAAAGTTGTTTCTTGATCGGCTGTACAGTTCGCTTGTACCTGCATTGGTTTCTACAATGCCTTGCGCCAAACTAATGCTGGCAGGTACACCGGTACGTTTCATCTCCGAACGGGCATAGCTATTCATTTTTGCAATATAGGCCGTTATTTGTTCAGGGGTTTGACCAAATCTTTTCATCGAAATGAAAACCAGGAGTAGTAGGGCTGCTCTTTTTTTC
>DAIMNW010000117.1:0-7666 GCA_036719905.1 Chitinophagales bacterium | reverse complement strand
GGGAATGTAGAGGGTTCCTTTGCCACCTATTTTAAGCAGGCTGATTCCTTCGTCCCATCCTGGTATTACACGACCCATGCCTAATGGGAAAGTAATAGGCTCTCCGCGTTTGAATGAATTGTCAAATTCTTTACCATCGATTAAACGGCCGGCGTAATGAACCGAAACTGTATCGCCAGGTACAGGGCTATTGCCTTCGCCTTCTTTTTCAATTTTGTAATAAAGACCGCTTTCGGTTTTCTTAGCATCGGCAATGTTGTTTTGTTTTAAGAAATTGGTAATGGTTTGTTCGTCTTTTTGTTTTTGTTGTTCCATGAGTGCTTCTTGATGTTTTTTATAATCGGTTGAATTCCAAACTTGTGTTATTGATAAAAAGAATTTAAGCGTTTCTCCTTTTTTAATGCCCTGTGGGTATTGACCACTTCGGAAAAGACTATCGGCAGATACGGCAACTTCAACACTATCCCCTTTGCTAAGATAAGGAAGCACCTCCATCAAATCACCCCTGTAGCTAGGTTTGCCACATTTTATTTCGGTAGGTTCGGGCAAAGTTTTTGTATCAAACAGCACACTGTCTTTTTGATTTTTATTGATCACATGGGCCATTATATAATCTCCTTCTTTCAAGGTTTCCCCTTTTTCATCTTTCAAAAATGTGAGCACCATGCCTGAAGGAAGCTTAACAGTTTTCTTGTTGCATGAACTTAAGATCAAAGTTGAACCAGCAGTAATGCCTACCAGCAGGCATACCATAGCAGTTTTATTAGTAATTGATTTTAGTGCTTGAGAATAGCTTGAGAATGAAATCATTTGAAGTTTTTTTTATGAAAATATTGGTTAAAGATGAATGTATAATTTTTATTATAAGATAGATTGATAATTGATTAACATATTTTTAAAGTCATCAACTACCTGAGCCAAAGGCTTAGTTGATCGTCCGCCGGATGCATTTTTATGTCCACCACCCGAAAAATACTTAGCACACATTTCATTCACCGGAATGTCGCCTTTGCTACGTAAGGATAATTTCACTTCGTTGGGCCGCTGTATAATTAGCGCAGCAAGATTCACATCTTTAAGCATCATGGCGTTCCGAACCACCCCTTCGGTAACGACAATAGTGATATTGTATTTTTGCAACTCCTCGGCGCTCACAGCAATATAGGCGGTGTGGTACTCCGGCAGCATGACTATTTTCTCATTAATACAAAAACCTAAAAAGCGCAGGCGATTAAGCTTGTAGCTATCGTAAATTTCGTTGTGTACCAAAGCATGCTTCATACCGGTCTTGAGCAACTGTGCCACAATTTCGTGTACCATTGGGGTAGTTGAATCAAAGCGAAACGAACCCGTGTCGGTCATAATTCCTGTATAGAGGCAAGTGGCTATATCGGCGGTAATCCGGTCTTGCCAGCCTAATTCAACCGTTAATCTATACACTAGTTCGGCTGTAGAAGAACAGCCAACTTCACAATAAGTGTAATCGGGAAATGTATCCGGGTCAATATGGTGATCAACCAATAACTTTTTAGCCTTAGCCGCTAAAACCATTGGCCCCATCTCATTAATTCTATCTAATCTGTTAAAATCGAGGCAGCAAATTAAATCAGCAGCGTTAATAATTTTTTGACATTTCTCCTTAGCCTGCACAAAATCAATTACCTCTTTTTCGCCGGGTAAAAAGAAAAGAAAATCAGGATAATCAGTAGGTGATATAATGGTTACTTGATGACCGGCTTGTTTCAACAAAGCTCCCCATGCTAGCGAAGAACCTAGTGCATCGCCATCGGGCTTGTGGTGGGTAGTTACGACAATTTTTAGAGGGCTGCCTTTCAGCAACGGTTCCAATTCAACAAAATTCTTTTTTTCCAACATGTACTTTCTTCATTAAAAGGTGGGCAAAGGTGGGTAAAAAGCTTGGGCTTTACAAATAAGACCATGACCAATACAACCAATGGTGTTTTGGTACGTAAACCCTAAAAAATTTTGTAATTATACCTCATGAAAATTTATAGCCAATTGCTCATTCTTGCCATACCAACTCTTAGTATGGTGAGCGCTTTTGCTCAGGAGCCAAATACAAAAATGGACCCTAAAAACCTTAACACCCAATTTATAGCCCATTTGGTAAAAATAAAAATTGATAGCGTTCGCATACAAAACCATCAGTTTGCTCTGATTGAAGATGAGCATCTACAAAAGGCTGCTGAGCATCATGCCAATTATCTTACAAAAAAAAGTATTCTATCACATTTCGAAAAGGAAAATGATGATATGCGAACGCCTTATGATCGGGTTTATAATTTTACGCATAAACTAAAATTATCAGTTGGCGAAAATGTTATGAGTAGCTATGTTTTTGTACTCACCAAAAGTAAGAATCAGAAACCGCATAAAGCCATTACGTATGCTCAGGCAGCCAATGATATTGTTATTGGTTGGGTAAATTCGCCTGACCATTTTAAAAATATTGTTCATGGTACTTACACCTTAACCGGTGTGGCCATTGGGTTCGACAAGCGTAGCAATGAGCTCAAAGCAGTTCAGGTGTTTGCCGAAAAATACTAACTCAGCAACTATTTAACTAAATTTGCCGCATGGCATCTCAAGTTAGCCTTCCTAAAGGCACCCGTGATTTTGGACCCGGCGTAGTTCGCAAACGCCAATTCATTTCAAATATCATAAAATCGGTTTTTGAAAAATACGGATTTGAGCCACTGGAAACTCCAGCCATGGAAAACATTGAAACCCTCACCGGCAAATATGGAGATGAAGGCGATAAGCTCATGTTTCGAGTGTTGGATAATGGAGATATCTATACCCCACTTTCTGCAAATTGGAGTACAATTGATAGTTCAAAGAAACTAGTAAATGCCCTCTCGGAGAAGGCTTTACGCTACGATCTTACCATACCGTTTGCCCGTTTTGTGGCTATGAACCGCAGCGATATCACTTTTCCCTTTAAGCGATATCAGATTCAGCCGGTATGGAGAGCTGATAGGCCGCAGAAAGGTCGTTTTCGTGAATTTTATCAATGCGATGCTGATGTGGTGGGCAGCAATTCACTGCTATGCGAAGCAGAGCTTATGCAGATTTATGCGGAGGTATTCGCTTTATTAAAACTGAATAATATTGAGCTGCGAATTAATAACCGGAAAATATTAGCCGGACTGGCTGAATGGATTGAAGCACCAGAATTGCTCACCTCACTCACTATATGTATTGATAAATTAGATAAAATAGGTCTCGATGGAGTAAAAAATGAACTCCTAAAGAATAATTTCAACACAAATCAGATTGATAAAGTAAATAGCTTTCTTCAAATTAGAAGTAAAACGCCTGCTGAAACTTTGCTATTGCTCAAAACAATGTTTGAAAATCTTGAAATAGCCAGGCAAGGAATTGATGAACTAGAATCTACTTTACAGTACTTTGCCTTACTCGACAAACGAACAGCTTCGGTTGTGGTTGATACCACATTGGCTCGTGGATTAAATTATTACACAGGAATAATTATTGAGGTAAAGGCCCTTGATACACAGATGGGCAGCATTGGTGGAGGTGGTCGCTACGATAACCTTACCGGCGTTTTTGGCTTGCCTAATGTGAGTGGCGTGGGAATTTCGTTTGGACTTGACCGAATTTATGAAGTTATGGATGAATTGGCCCTGTTTCCAGATGGATTACAGAATGCAGTTCAAGCACTATTCATCAATTTTGGAGGAGAATCTGAAGCCAAAGCATTGGTTGAATTGCAAAAACTTCGCTTGGCCGGTATTGCTGCAGAACTGTATCCGGGCAACGAAAAACTGAAAAAGCAGATGGAATATGCTAATAAGAAAAACATTCCGTATGTGCTGATGAACGGTGAAGAAGAAAAGAAAAGTGGTAAATTTACCTTCAAAAATATGTTAACCGGCGAACAGCAATTGGCTGATATTGAAGAGGTTATAACTATTCTGAAGCAAACCATTGCTTAATTGAAGTTTTTCCATCATTCCATTAAATTCAAGAGTTTTATGTTTGGAAACATCAATAATAAAACTATCTTTGCGTTCCCAAAAAAATAACCAAGTTTAAAAAATAATTAAAATGAAAGAAGGTTTACATCCGCAATCATACCGCCATGTGGTGTTTAAGGATATGTCTAACGATTATATGTTTCTTAGCCGTTCATGTGCAAATACCCGTGAAACCATTAAATGGGAAGATGGTAATGAATACCCATTAATAAAACTGGAGATTTCACATACCAGCCATCCTTATTTCACAGGCAAAATGAAATTTATTGACACCGCAGGTCGAATTGATAAATTCAAAAAGAAATACGAGAAGAAATCGTAAGGTTTACTTCCTCTCCAATACTGAAGCTTCCCAACAAAAATTGGGAAGCTTTTTTTATTTTTAATGAATCTAAATATTGAGCAAGCTAACTTATGAGCATTATATTATTTGATAATCATCGCCGACAACACCTGTTTCCATTTACCCTCACCCGACCTATTGCCGATATTCGGGTTGGTATATTGACTATAAGACAGAAATGGGAAAAATGGCTCAATGCTAGCTCTTCTACCTTAACCGAATCGTATTTGGCAGCCAAGTATCCTATGGTAACTCAGAATGAAAATTTGTTTATCAATGGAGCTGCGTTGCCTTCGGCTTCGCTGGTACGGTACATCAATTATTTGCAAACAAATCAAATCTTAGTAGCCAATAATGAAGTAATTGCTGCACGGTTAGATGCAAAGAAAACGGCTGAGTTTGTAGCTACCCAAAGTACCCCTGCCGGAACTCAGGAGGTGCCTTTTGCAGAGCCTATCGAACTAGTGTCGAGGCCTTATCAGCTGTTTATGTGGGCCGATAAATGGATAAAGCAAGATTTTGAAATTCTCACTGCAGGAAGAAAATCGGCACCAATTTCAGCCACCAATAAGGTTATTGCTCCTGAAAATGTTTTTATTGAAGAAGGAGCTATTGTTGAATGCAGTATTTTGAATGCAACCGATTCACGAATTTATATTGGTAAGCAAGCTGAAATAATGGAAGGTTGCATGATTAGGGGTAGCTTTTCTTTAGGCGAACATTCTCAATTAAAGATGGGAGCCAAAATATATGGTGCTACAAGCATTGGTCCCTATTGCAAGGTTGGTGGCGAAGTGAATAACTGCTTAATATTTGGCTATTCAAACAAAGCACACGATGGTTTTATTGGTAATTCAGTCATTGGTGAATGGTGTAACCTGGGGGCTGATACCAATACTTCTAATCTGAAGAACAATTACGCCAATGTAAAACTTTGGAGTTATGCAGCAGGCAAATTTGAAGATACCGGCACTCAATTCTGCGGATTAATGATGGGTGACCACAGCAAATGTGGCATTAACACCATGTTTAATACTGGTACGGTAGTGGGTGTGTCCTGTAACATTTTTGGCGATGGTTTTCCAAGGAATTATATCCCTGACTTTACTTGGGGTGGTAATGCCGGATTTGAAACTTATTCGGTAAAGAAAGCTGTTGAAACCGCCATTTTGGTTTATAAAAGACGCGGTATGGAGTTCGATAACGTGGAACAGCAAATTTTTCAATCCTTGTTTGATTTAACGGCTGCTTCGCGAAAAGACTAAGCACACTCTCCTATTCATAAGTTATTGGGCACTTTTAAGGTGGAAGATTAAAACCATTTTACATTTAATGCCGTAAAATCTATCGTATGCGCTTTTGTTTTGGGCTGCTTGTTAGCCTGCTATTATTAAGTTTTCAAACTAGTAAGGCACAAATTAAACCTGCCGATTTGAAGCTGTTGCAAAGTTATGAAGACACTTTGCGCACACTAAGCGATTCTATTATAAATAATGATAGAGAGGCTGTTCGCCAGGCTAGTTGCTTTCTCTTTATAAGAAAACTGGTAAAGGCTTTAAAGATAGAAGGCTCCTATTTTTACCCATTTGACTCTCTCCAGAGCGTATCAATTGTTCATTCGCCCGATAAAAAATTCAGAATATTTACCTGGAATTTGCTCAAGTTATCTGGTGCATACCGCTACTATGGCTGTATTCAAATGAATGATAAAAAACTGACCCTTTACCCTTTGTTTGATTATAGTCCGTTGATTAAAAAGCCTCTAGATACCGTCTGCACTCAAGATAGCTGGTATGGAGCTATGTACTATAGCGTTGTAATGAAGAAAGCCGGCAATAAAACCTATTATACCTTATTCGGCTGGAAAGGTGTTAATCCAAGGGCAACAAAAAAGGTTGCTGATGTACTCTATTTTGATAAAAAAGACAAGAAACCTCGGTTCGGATATCCATTATTTACGATCAATAAAGATGGTAAGCAAAAAACATATAACCGTTGGATAATTGAATACGATAAGACAGCGGCCGTTTCGCTGAATTATTTTGATGCCACAGATCAAATAATTTTTGACCATTTAGTGAGCCGTAGTGAAATGAAAGGAAAACCGGCTTCTAAATCATCTCAAAAAGGGTACAATATGCTACCTGATGGCACCTATGAAGCTTTTGGATGGGAGAAGGATCATTGGCAATACATACCTGAGTTGCAGAATCAGCAGTACAAAGAAGCGCCTGTGCCAGCCCCGGTATTTAAGTAAATTAACAAGAAACAAATACACAAGACGGGAGCAGAAGGTTTAGATAAATTCGGCTATATCCAAAACGAAAATTGGCAAAAGCGTTGAAAATAAATACTTGATTTATGAGATATCGGTCAAACAAAAAAAGCAGCCAAGCTGCTTTCTGTTAGGTACCCGGGACGGGAGTTGAACCCGTACGGACGTTTCGGTCCACAGGATTTTAAGTCCTGCATGTCTACCAGTTCCATCACCCGGGTAAAATTAAAAGAACAAAAGAAAAAAAAAGTACGGCTTCACTTAATTTAGCAAAACCGCACTTGTTGAATTAGTTGAGCAGGAGACGAGACTCGAACCCGCGACCCCGACCTTGGCAAGGTCGTGCTCTACCAACTGAGCTACTCCTGCAACTGAATTTTGTAAATAACTTGAGAACGTTTTTAGACTAAAAGTGACATTCATTTCTGAACGGGGTGCAAATATAGTTTTGATTTTCCTTTTTACAAGTTGTAGGGCGAAAAAAAAGAATATTTCTTTTATCTATTGTGGTATTGCTGTTTATAATAGTGCTGATAGGCACCAGAAGTTACCGCTTTCACCCAATCTTGATTAGAAAGGTACCAATCGACCGTTTTTTCAAGTCCTTCTTCAAATTGTAGGCTAGGCTGCCATCCAAGTTTGTTTTTGAGTTTTGAGGCATCGATTGCATAGCGGAGGTCATGTCCTGCCCGATCAGCAACGAAAGTGATTAAGGAGGCTGTTTCGCCGGGTGGACGGTTTAACTTTCTGTCCATTATTTGACAAAGCAGGTGAATTAAGTCGATATTTTTCCATTCGTTAAAACCACCAATGTTATATGTTTCGCTTAGTTCACCATTATGAAATATTACATCGATGGCTCTGGCATGGTCGTCCACATATAACCAATCACGAACATTTTCACCCTTTCCATATACTGGAATTGGTTTCATATTCAGCATATTATTAATGGCTAATGGAATTAATTTCTCTGGGAAATGATGTGAACCATAATTGTTGCTGCAATTTGATAAAACTACTGGTAGC
>DAIMNW010000011.1:0-26692 GCA_036719905.1 Chitinophagales bacterium | reverse complement strand
TATTAGATGATGGCGATATTTTTCAAGGCACACCTTACTTCAATTATTTTCATGGTGAGTTAGAATTCAAAATAATGAGTCGAATGGGGTATGATTGTGCCACCCTGGGCAATCATGATTTTGATGCCGGATTGGATGGTTTGTTAAAACAACTTCCCAATGCCAATTTTTCATTTGTAAATGCTAACTATGATTTCAGCAATACCATCCTAAAAGATGCTTTTTATCCATACAAAATTTTCCATAAGCAGGGCATTAAAGTGGGGGTTTTTGGATTGGGTATTAACCCCGATGGATTAATCCCCGAGAATTTAATCGGGCAAATGAAGTATAACGATCCCATCCAAAAAGCATTAGATGTTGCAACGCATTTGAAAATGAAAGAAAAATGCAATCTGATTGTTTGTCTTTCACATTTAGGATATAAGTATGATAATGATAAAGTGAGCGACATTGTACTGGCTCACAATAGCCGTTATATTGATCTAATAGTTGGTGGGCATACCCATACATTCCTTGATACACCTGACTTTCAGAAAAACCTCGATAATCAGGAAGTGATTATTAATCAGGTAGGGTGGGCCGGTATTAATGTGGGCAAAATCGATTTTTACTTCAGTATATCAAATAAGAAACTTTTCTCGAACCACCAAACTGTCAGAGTGAAAAAATAACCAAACGAAAAAAAAAAAATTTTTTCACAAAAGACTTGTGAATTAGAACTCTGATTATATACTTTTACCGCCTCGAAAAAAATGTGCTGTTGAAAATCTCATTCCTCTAAACGCTAACCATAAATTTTTTTCTTTATACGTACTATGAGCAAAAGTTACCAAACAGTATGGAACAACTGTCTCAAGATCATTAAGGATAATATTAACTTACAATCATTCAAAACTTGGTTCGAACCAATAGAACCTGTTAAGCTCGAAAATGATGTGCTGACGATACAGGTTCCCAGCCAATTTTTTTATGAGTGGATTGAAGAACATTATATTTCCTTATTGAAAAAAACTATTACCCGTGAGTTGGGCAAAGATGCCCGACTAGAATATCGGATTGTAATGGAAAATGGCAACGGAAAAAATCCATACACAGTTGCCCTCCCTAATGCTAGTCAAGCACCGGCAAAAAATCAAGACTCCAATGCACCAGTCATTATGGGCAGTTCTGTTAAGAATCCATTTATTATTCCTGGGCTGAAAAAAATAAATATCGATCCACAATTAAACGTCACCTATAATTTTGACAGCTTTATTGAAGGAGATTGTAACAGGTTGGCTCGTAGTGCAGGATTTGCCGTGGCTCAAAAACCGGGTGGTACATCCTTCAATCCGCTAGTAGTGTTTGGTGGTACAGGTTTGGGTAAAACTCACTTGATTCAAGCTATTGGTAACCAGATTAAGCAAATGCATCCGAACAAAACTGTACTATATGTTCAGTGTGAAAAATTCGGCAATCAGTTTGTAGACGCCCTTAAGCAAGGTACCATCAATGATTTTATTCACTTCTATCAACTGATTGATGTGCTTATTGTTGATGATATTCAAAACCTGAGCAACAAACCACGTATTCAAGAGATTTTCTTCAGCATATTCAATCATTTACACCAAAACAATAAGCAACTGATATTTACCAGCGACCGTCCTATTAAAGATTTGGAAGGCATGGAAGAGCGATTGCTAAGTCGTTTCAAATGGGGGTTGAGTGCCGATTTGATTTTGCCGGATTTTGAAACCCGTATTGCCATTTTAGAGAAGAAAATGTACAACGATGGCATAGAACTGCCTCGTGATGTGGTTGAATTTGTGGCTTATAATATCAATACCAATGTACGTGAACTGGAAGGTGCTCTTACCTCTCTTCTTGCTCAATCCATTCTTAATAAAAAAGAGGTGGATGTAGATTTGGCCAAAAAAATTGTCAAGAATTTTGTGAAAAATGTGAGCCGCGAAGTTTCTATTGAATTCATTCAAAAAGCGGTTTGCGATCATTTCCAGATTCAATATGACAAGTTGAAAGAGAAAACGCGTAAGCGTCATGTGGTTCAGGCTCGTCAGTTAAGTATGTATTTGGCCAAAAATTTCACCAAAAATTCGTTAAAAACTATTGGTAAACACTTTGGCGGACGCGACCACTCTACTGTTATTCATAGCTGTCAAGCCGTTCAGAACTTGATTGATACCGATCAAACTTTTAAAGAAGACGTAGTTGAATTAGAAAAGAAAATTCAATTAAGCCTTTAGTACAAACAACATAGTTTGAGTAAAAAAGCCTCCAAAGTCACCTCTTGGAGGTTTTTTTTTGACATTCTGTCAATCGTTTTAGATTTGGAACATCATTTGCAAATACATTCATCAATAAAAACTTAACACATGCCATTTTTTGCCATTATGATTCTATTCATGGGTGTTAGCTGGTTGGTCAGCTATCGCCTAAAAAGTAAATTTAAAGAATACAGCGAAGTGCCTACCAGCAGTGGTCTTAGCGGAGCCCAAATAGCAGAGAAAATGCTGAAAGACCACGGAATTTTTGATGTGAAAATCACCAGCGTCGATGGTTTTCTATCGGACCACTATAATCCGGTAAACAAAACGGTGAACTTATCGCCCGATGTATACAATGGACGCAATGTGAGTGCAGCCGCTGTGGCAGCCCACGAATGTGGCCATGCCGTTCAGCATGCCGATGCCTACCGATGGTTAACCTTTAGAAGCATAATGGTACCGGCGGTTCAATTTAGCAGTAACCTAGCTCAATGGGTTCTGTTAGCCGGCGTGTTATTAGTCAGCGTATTTCCTTATTTATTGTTGGCCGGTATTGTACTTTTTGCCATCACAGCACTGTTTAGTTTGGTTACCTTGCCCGTTGAGTTTGATGCCAGTCGCCGGGCTTTGGCTTGGCTTGATACTAGCAGAATAATGCAAACTGACGAACACGATAAAGCAAAGGATGCCCTTTGGTGGGCTGCCATGACTTATGTGGTAGCTGCTATTTCAAGTGTTACCACTTTGGTATACTATATAATGATTTATATGCGACGTCGGTAAATCGAATATTCACTCTCCAAAAAGCGCCTGAAAATTTAAAGCTCAGGCGCTTTTTGTATTTTTATCAAAAAATAATATGAAATTTTTATTCTACTTGTTCTTTAGCCTGCATACTGTACTTTCTTTTGCTCAAGCTTCAGCACCAATCTACCTAACTTCCCATGAATTGAAATCAATGGGCCACTCTATCAATGAGCCGTTCAAAGTTATAAAACTGGCTTCTGATAGCAATAGCACCAGCAATCTGGTGATTATTAAAAAATCTTTAAACACTCATTATCACTTAAATCACACCGAAAATATTTGGGTGATAAGCGGCAAAGCAAAAATGCTGGTTGGTAAACAGGTTAAAAATATTAAGAAAGGGGATTACATTCAACTTCCACCAGGGACCTTGCACAATGTAAAAGTAACCAGCAAAGAGGCTTTGCAAGTGATCTCTATTCAATCGCCTCAGTTTGATGGCAAGGACCGCATTTTTGTTGATGAAAATAAATAGTAAGGCTCATCATTCACACCGTATTTTTACCAAATAATTTTAGCAAGAATGAAATATAACAGGAAAAACCTGAGCAATGAGCAACTATTGACGTTGTATAAAAGCATACTCCTTCCGCGAATGATAGAGGAGAAAATGTTGCTACTGCTTCGTCAAGGTAAGGTGAGTAAGTGGTTTAGTGGAATAGGGCAGGAAGCCATAGCTGTGGCAGTGGCCAGTGTGATGAAACAAGATGAATGGATAATGCCCTTACATAGAAATCTGGGGGTGTTTACCACCCGTAAAATGTCATTGGATAGATTGTTTATGCAATTGCAGGGGAAGAAAAATGGTTTTAGTAAAGGCCGCGAAAGAAGCTTTCATTTTGGAAGTGCAGAACATCATATCTGTGGAATGATTTCACATTTGGGGCCACAGCTTTCGCTGGCAGCAGGTGCTGCCTTAGCCTATAAATTACGGGAGGAAGATAAAGTGAGTGTGGCCTTTACAGGCGATGGAGGAACCAGCGAAGGGGATTTTCATGAGGCGCTAAACACAGCTGCAGTATGGAACCTGCCAATCATTTTTGTAATTGAAAATAATGGCTACGGCCTAAGCACCCCCACCAATGAGCAATTTATTTGCAAGCAATTAGCCGACCGAGCTATTGGTTATGGCATGAAAGGGGTTACAATTGAAGGCAATAATTATTTGGAGGTTTATCATGCCATGATGGAAGCTCGGGAGTATTGCTTGAAGGAACAAAAGCCTATTTTGGTGGAGTGCATGACTTTCAGAATGAGAGGGCATGAAGAGGCAAGCGGTGTAAAATATGTACCCGAAGAGCTGATAGAGCAATGGGCTAAACTTGATCCGGTGGTTAATTACGAAAACTATCTACTGGAAGAAAAAATTCTGACAAATGATAGCATTGAAGCCATCCGAGCCGGTTTCAAAAATGAAATTGAACGGAATTTAGAAATCTGTTTTAATTCGGCTGAGCCCATTGCCAACACAGAAGAAGAGCTGGCTGATATTTTTGCCCCTTATCAACCAATGGCTAGCTTGTCTCCAACAACCAGCAACTCGAAGGAGGTTAGACTAGTTGATGCGATAAGTGATGGATTGAAACAAAGCATGCAAAAGCACCACAATCTCATTATCATGGGGCAGGATGTGGCAGAATATGGAGGCGTTTTTAAAATCACGGAAGGCTTTGTAGAAGAATTTGGCAAATCACGTGTGAGAAATACCACCCTTTGCGAAAGCGCTATAGTAGGTATTTCGTTAGGCTTAAGTTTAGAAAAATATAAGAGTGTGATGGAAATGCAGTTTGCCGATTTTGCTACCGAAGGGTTTAATCAGATAGTGAACAATCTAGCCAAGATTCATTACCGATGGGGACAAAATGCCGATGTAGTTATTCGCATGCCTACAGGGGCAGGGGTAGGCGCAGGGCCATTTCACAGCCAAAGCAACGAAGCCTGGTTTACCAAGGTGCCGGGCTTAAAGGTGGTTTATCCATCTACCCCGGCCGATGCCAAAGGATTGTTGATTGCCGCTATAAACGACCCCAACCCAGTTATGTATTTTGAACATAAGGCGCTTTACCGAAGTGTAACTGGAATGGTGCCGGCAGAATACTATGAAATAGAAATTGGAAAAGCCAATGTGGTCCAGGAAGGAAATGATATCTCTGTAATTACCTATGGGGCAGGTGTTCATTGGGCGCTAGAAGTAAGTAAGCAGATGGAGAATGTAAGCATAGAAATACTTGACCTGCGAACGCTAGCTCCTCTAGACTACAACGCTATTGCAAACACAGTTAAAAAAACGGGCAAAGTCTTAGTGCTGCACGAAGACACTTTGATTGGTGGCCTTGGTGGCGAAATATCGGCCTGGATAAATGAGCATTGTTTTGAATTTTTAGATGCGCCGGTGGTCCGTTGTGCATCGTTGGATACTCCAGTTCCTTTTGCTATTCCACTAGAAAATAATTTTCTGGCCAAAGCTAGATTGAAGGAGAGTTTGGAAAAATTGCTTAATTATTAACTAGTTCAGCTTTTCAAGCGCCCTAGAATAATCATGCTGCAAATCTTCATGTAGGGAAGGGATTAGCTTGTTCAATTTCTTTACTTGGGCGCTTAAAATATTGCTCAGCGCTATGCTATTCTGCAACGGAATTCCGGAGGCTTTCAGTTTTTGGCAAAAGTAAAGTAACAGTTCTGCTTCGGTAATTTCCTGCCCTGAGTAGCGAATGTGCTTGGCAACTGTTCGCAATATTTTTCGAACACTTTTTTTAATCAAGTAGAGGTTGTTGGAGTAATCTATTTCGGCAAACAAAACATCCATATCCGATTTTATCGATTGAATATAGGCCTCTTCATCCTGCTCATCGAACAATAAGTAGGTGAGCAGTTCTTTGTTTTCTTTCTTAAACCGAATAAGTCGCTGGCAAAGTTCGAGCAGACGAGCAGGCGATTGGCGGCTAAGCTCCTGCTTTAGTTCTTGAGCTGTAGCAGCTTTCATCTTACTTAAAAGTAGTTTCCAAAAAAGCTTTCATATCAGCCCATGATTTTTTATCTGCCGCTTCATTATAGGCAATAGGCAAACCGAATTTTTTACCATTTTCGGTAGCAGCAGGATTAGTAAAGGCATGAGTAGAATTTTCATAAACTAAAAAGGTATAAGGTGCTTGCGCCTCGTCAAGGTTCGATTTAAATATATTTATATCGTCAGCACTGATAAATTTATCGGCACCACCATGGCAAACCAGTATAGCAGACTTCACTTTTCCTTTTATTGCCGGAATTCCCTTTAATCCTCCATGAAAACTTACAACGGCTTTTAAATCAATACCAGATTTGGCTGCATTCAGAACCATAGAACCACCAAAACAATAACCAATGGCGGCTATTTTTTCAGGGTTGGTTTGGCCATACGTTTTTATTTTAGCTATGGCTGCTTCTAGGCGGCTATTGGCCATTTCGGTGTTGGCATAAAAAGGTCCTGACAAGGCGGTGGCTTCCTTTGGGTCTGCAGCTATCTTACCTGCGCCATAGTAATCTGCCGCCATGGCAATATAACCTAGCTCGGCCAGTTTACGGGCTCTCATACGAACATAGTCGCCACACCCCCACCACTCAGGCACGACAATTATAGCTGGTCGTTTTTCTTTTGAGCTGGCATCGAATGCCACGTAACCTTTTAGCACTACTCCATCAGATGAAGTATAAGTAACTTCTTCGCCTATAATTTTTGATTGAGCCATAGCTTGATGATTGGTAAGTAAGAAATTAGCAATAGTAAGGATAAAGATGGTTGAGAATAATCGATTCATGATTTAACTTTTTATTTAATGCAAGATAAAAGAACTGCTCGAAAGTTTCCAGTAGTGATTGAATAGTAGTAAATTGAGTGAAAACTTTCCCTATGGCAAACAACCCAACAGCAACCGAAATTGAACTCCCTAAAGAAAACTGGATACCTGCCAACGAATCAAGCTGGACCAAGGAGGCCGAAATGGATTTCACATACACCAATCTCGACAAATTTATACGATTGAGTTTAGGTGAAAATGCCAATTTCAGCAATGCCTTTTATGATGGGGACTATAGTCTAACCTTAGAGCAAGCTCAGGAAAAAAAATATGCTTTCGTTACCGAGCAACTGAATATTAAAAAAGATAGCAAAGTGCTCGACTTGGGTTGTGGATGGGGTGGCTGGCTCAAATACATCAAGGATAAAGTGGGTGCAAAAGGAATTGGTGTTAACCTCAGCCGGGGGCAAGCAGCTTCCTGTCGACGCAATGGTCTGGTGGTGTATGTAAAAGATGCCCGATATATAAAGCCGGAAGATTTTGGCACCATGGATGCTGTAACAGCTTTCGGCAGCTTTGAACATGCAGCCACCGTGCAAGATTATCTGGCTGGCAACCAGGATAAGGTGTATGAGGCGTACTTTAAAAATGTGGCTAATCTTTTACCATCGGGAGGACGGTTTTATATGCAGAGTATGGTGTTTAGCAAAAACATGTTGCCTTACGAACAGTTTAATATCAACGACCCTGACAAAACTTCTAGTGCATACATACTGGCCTTACTGACCAAGCACAATCCCGATTCTTGGTTGCCTTATGGTCACGAACATATTATACGAGTGGCGGCACCTTATTTTAAAAAAATCTACTACAGCAGTGGTCGTTTGGATTATGTAACAACCAATCGTGAGTGGACTAAGCTCTTTTATAAGTTCAATGTGAAAAAATATTTGTGGTTTTTATCGCTCATACCTACCTACCTACGCGATAAAGAATTTCGTTACCAACTGGCCTTACTTCGAGTGCGCCCCAACCGTGTTTGTTTCGAACGCGAAATTATGGACCATGCAAGATTGGTATTTGAGAAGATTTAATTAAATCATCAAATAAAAAAAGCCCCCATTCAACAGAATGGGGGCTTTTTGTTAAGCACTTATCTTACTCAGCAGCTACCAATTTCTTGGCATTGCGTTTTCTATCTTCTTCATTTAAGAACAGCTTACGCATACGAACACTCTTAGGTGTTACTTCTATGGCTTCATCTACATCTATATACTCCATGCATTCTTCCAAACTAAACTGGCGCTTTGGAGTAATTTTAGTGGTACCATCGGTTCCGCTGGCCCTCATGTTGGTCAATTTTTTTCCAACAATAGGATTAATAACCAAATCCATAGGGCGAATGTGTTCGCCTATAATCATGCCTTCATAAATAGATTCTCCCGGGTCAACAAAGAATGAACCACGGTCTTGTAATTTATCTATGGAGTAGGCTGTAGTTTCACCACTTTCTTTGGCAATCAGTACTCCCATCATTCGGCCTGGTATGTTTCCTTTCCAAGGTTCAAATGCTGTAAAGCGATGTGCCATAATAGCTTCGCCGGCAGTAGCTGTAAGCATATTATTTCTTAATCCAATTAATCCACGTGAAGGAATGTTGAATTCGATATGTTGCATATCGCCTTTAGTATCAATGGAGATAAGTTCGCCTTTACGCATACTTACCAACTCAATCACCTTACCTGAAAACTCTTGAGGTACATCTACTACCAGATTTTCATAAGGTTCGCATTTTACGCCATCCACCATTTTTACAATTACTTGAGGCTGACCTACTTGTAATTCGTAGCCTTCGCGACGCATAGTTTCAATCAAAATACCCAAATGCAGAATTCCGCGGCCATATACTAAGTATGAATCGGGACTGTCGGTTTCTTCTACCTTCAATGCCAGATTTTTTTCAATCTCTTTAAATAAACGATCACGTAGGTGACGGCTGGTTACAAACTTGCCTTCTTTACCAAAGAACGGAGAGGTGTTGATAGTGAATAACATGCTCATTGTCGGTTCATCAATCTTGGTCATGGGCATGCCTTCCGGAGCATCGTAATCAGCAATGGTATCACCAATTGAAAACTCCTCAATTCCAACAACGGCGCAAATGTCGCCGCCTTGTACTTCGGTTACTTTCTTTTTGCCTAAAGCTTCGAAAGTGTGCAGTTCTTTAACGCGTTGTTTCAAAATTCGGCCATCACTTTTTACCAAACAGATAGGTTGACCTTCTTTAATGGTACCTCGGGTAAGCTTGCCAATGGCTATTCGGCCGGTGAAGGTGGAATAGTCCAAAGAAGTAATCTGTAATTGCAAATTACCTTCAGGCACCACGGGGGCAGGCACATATTCCAGCACTACATCAAGCAAAGCGGTAATATCAGTAGTGGGCACTTTATAATCGTGACTCATCCAACCTTGCTTAGATGAACCATAAACGGTTTGAAAATTCAATTGCTCCTCGGTAGCATCCAGTTGATAGAAAAGTTCAAAAACGGCTTCATGCACTTCTTCGGGACGGCAATTAGGTTTGTCAACCTTATTTACCACTACTATTGGGCGTAAGCCTAAGTTCAATGCTTTTTGCAGTACAAAACGTGTTTGTGGCATAGGGCCTTCAAAGGCATCAACTAATAACACCACACCATCGGCCATTTTCAACACACGTTCTACCTCACCGCCAAAATCGCTGTGGCCGGGAGTATCAATAATGTTGATTTTTGTGTCTTTGTAAACCACTGAAGCATTTTTGGAGAAAATGGTGATTCCTCGTTCACGTTCCAGGTCGTTACTGTCCATAATGAGATCACCGGTTTCCTGATTGCTTCGGAATACGTTGGTTTGATGCAAGATTTTGTCAACCAGGGTAGTTTTACCGTGGTCAACGTGTGCTATAATAGCTATGTTTCTGATATTCATTTTCTTATTCAGTATTTATCTCCTATGGAAAACCATTAAAGGATGTCATGAGCGTTAAAACATGAGTTTCTATCTATTCACCTGCAGCCTTAACGGGGCGCAAAGGTAGTTTAAATAAAGGAGAAATCAGCCACAGGTATATTAGCAAATTATTTACTCAAGCGCAAATAATACTCAATAGCCGAAGCCATGCTAGGATGGCCAGCTTGAGGGGCTTCAATTTCCAATTTTAAGCCAGCATCTTTAATTGCGTTGCAGGTGTTGGCCCCAAAACCTCCAAAATAGAGGTGCTGACGTTTGGCCTTTGGAAAAGCCTTAACCAGAGTGCTAACATTGGCCGGACTAAAAAACACCATAGCATCGTATTTACCTATCTCCAAATCTTTGATGTGAATTGGCACCGAGCGAAATAATACTGACTCGGTATAATCGAAACCATTATCCTTCAAAAAGCCGGTAATGTCTGTATTGCTTTGGTCGGAAACCGGGAAAAAATACTTTTCGCCTTCCTTATGCTTTAAAATAATATTGCGGAAGTCTTTCATTGAGCCATCGCCGTAGAAAACTTTGCGTTTACGGTACAGAATAAACTTTTGAAGATACAGGCCAATAGACTCCGTCATGCAGAAATACTTTGTTTCGGCACTCATGGGCATTTTCATTTCCTGACTGATTCGGAAGAAATGCTCAATGGCGTTACGCGACGTAAAAATTACACTGGTAAAGCTGCCCAGATTGATTCTATAACGACGAAACTCTTTAGTAGATATGCCCTCAATTTGGTTAAAAGGTCTAAAAGTAAAAGTGACCTTATATTTTTTTGCAATATCAAAATAGGGTGACTTATCACCTTCAGGTTGGGGTTGCGTAATGAGGAAATGCTTCAATTTAACCCCTGGTGTTGGCATGGGAAATGGGGGAGGCGGTGGAGCCTGCAAGCCTTTCTTACCTCTAGGGGTTTTGGCTATAGGTGAAGACAGACTGGAACTGGATACTCGTTTGGTGGCTGTGGTTGGCACTGTGAGGCGATCTTTTAGTGATTGGAAAATCAAGAGTGTCAATCGTTAACCCGGTTAAGAATTATTCTTATGATAATCATGACCGGAGCTATTTCTACAGTGCAAATGTACGCAATAAAATGAAATAGATGAAAGAACAGATAGTTTTTACCTACTTGCCACCCTCTAATAAACCTGTAGAGTAGCATTCCTGCTAGCAGTAGAAGAGATGTTACAATTAGCCAATCTTTAAGAAACGGGCTACAAAAGGCAATAGTAATCACAAAGGGGAGAAGAAAAATACCAACCATATCACTTAACAAGGCGTCATTAAAGCTGATAAATCGAATTTCATTTTTCAGCGGAAAGAGTTGAGTTAGAATAAAATAAATGAATACCCGAAAAAAATAAGTGATACATACAAGCAAGATGCAGGCTGGTAGTAGTATAACATCGGAGAGATGAAAAGGAATTTTATAGTATGTAATTAATAAAAAAAGGTAAAGTCCCGTAACTATAAAAAAATTGACCGAGAGTAGAAAGCCTGATACACCGCCCACCATATCTGATTGGCGAAAGAGTTGCTGGGCCATGTTCAGGTTTTTAAAAGCACGCCAGAGTTCTTCAACAAACCGTCTGTAAAACGAGGTGATGAATACAAAAACTATCACCACAAATAATTCAACATAGAACAGCCAATTTTCCCGTGGGGCCGGATGTTTCTTAGGCATATCTACACTTATTTGCTGGGTTTGGCTAAAGGCATTATCGCTAATATGTCTTACCGGATTCTGGAGAGTATCTAAGTGGGTAGGTGGCACCCAAATTGAGCTATAGCCAGCTGAATCTGAAAAAAGATGAAAAGCCGTATCGGATGTGAAAGGAGTAATCGGCTTTACCATCAACGAATCGCCTGTGGCATGGGCAGCTAAAGCAACATGAATCAAAAGGATAACAACTATATGGGAGAATTTCTGGTTCACTATAGTTTCTAACAAGCAATTTTTCCCACTCTAACCGCATGACGTCCACCCTCAAACGGAGTAAAGAGAAATAGTTCGACACATTTTTTTGCCAGCTCAGTAGTAATAAAACGAGCAGGCAAGCACAACACATTGGCATCATTATGCTGACGGCAAAGGGTAGCAATCTCTTCATTCCAACACACAGCGGCACGTATCTGTGCATGCTTATTGGCAGTCATAGCAACCCCTTGGGCACTTCCGCAAATTAATATTCCCTTCTCCAATTCATTTTTTTCAATGGCTTGGCAAAGTGGGTGCACCACATCAGGATAGTCCATTGATGAAGAAGAAGTAGTACCGAAATCCTGAAAATAAAGACTTGGCAAATTGGCCTTAAGCCATTCTTTTAACTCAAAACCGGCATGGTCGGCAGCTATTGCAATTTTCATAATGAGCTCGATTTTTTATCTTGCTGTAAAAATAGTAAAGCCGAAGCGTCAAAGAGCTAAATTGTTTGATTCTTATTTTTCACCTTTGCAACTATTCGTAATTCGTTGAAGGGTGATCTTCTGCGAATTCATTCAAAAAAGTAAGATATGAAGATAGCTGTAGTAGGGGCAACTGGGCTGGTAGGGGCCGAGATGCTCAAAGTATTAGAAGAACGTAAATTTCCATACACACGTTTCTTACCTGTCGCTAGTGAAAAGTCGGTAGGCAGCAAGGTGTTATTTAATGGCTCAGAACACGGAGTAATCAGTATCCAAACCGCCATAGAAGCAGCTCCGGATATAGCCATCTTTTCGGCAGGAGGCGACACTTCAAGATTGTTTGCTGAAAAATTTGCAGCCGTAGGCACCACCGTTATAGACAATAGCAGTGCTTGGCGAATGGATGCCACAAAAAAATTAATTGTGCCCGAGGTCAATGGGCATTTACTTACTCCATCAGATAAAATTATCGCCAATCCCAATTGCTCAACCATACAAATGGTGGTAGCCATTAACCCTTTACATCTGAAATATAAGATCAAACGCATAGTGGTAAGTACCTACCAATCGGTAAGTGGAACAGGAGTAAAAGGGGTGGCCCAATTAATGAATGAGCGAAATCATGTGCAAGGCGAAATGGCCTATAAGCATCCTATTGATTTAAACTGCATACCTCATGGTGGCGATTTTGAGGCCAATGGCTATACCACTGAAGAAACCAAGCTGCTAAACGAAACCCGAAAAATAATGGGCGATAATAACATTCAGGTAACAGCCACTGTGGTTCGGGTACCGGTACTGGGTGGTCATAGCGAAAGTGTGAATGTAGAATTTGAAAATGATTTTGATTTAAATGAAGTAAAATCCATTTTAAATAATTCGGCTGGTATTACCGTTCAAGATGATATCAACCAATTTCAATATCCTATGCCGCTTTATGCTAAAGGAAAAGATGATGTTTTTGTAGGCCGTATCCGCCGCGATTTTTCTCAAGCCAATAGTTTAAACCTCTGGGTGGTAAGCGATAATCTGCGTAAAGGGGCTGCTACCAATGCTGTTCAGATTGCCGAGCTGGTGGCAAAATTTTATTAGTAATTTATTTATCAAAATAACCCAAGCACTACTTGAAACTGAGTATCATCATAGTTAATTACAATGTCAAATATTTTTTAGAAGAATGTTTGCACAGTGTATTTCGTGCTGTTGCTCAATTACCGGCTGAGGTGATAGTGGTAGATAATAATTCGGTAGATGGAAGTGTGGAATGGATAAAAGAAAAATTTCCTACGGTAAAAATAATTGCAAATAAAGAGAATGTTGGATTTAGCAAAGCCAACAATCAGGGAATTAAGGAGTCACGAGGTGAGTATGTATTATTATTGAACCCCGATACCGTGGTGCAGGAAGATACTTTTATAAAGAGCGTACAGTTTATGGATGGGCATGCCGATGCCGGCGCCTTGGGAGTAAAAATGGTAGATGGCAAAGGTAATTTTCTACCCGAATCGAAACGCGGATTTCCATCGCCTTGGGCAGCATTTTGTAAAATGACCAGCCTGAATGCACTATTGCCGCATAGCAAAATATTCAACCAATATTACATGGGCCATTTGCCCGAAAACGAAGTAAACCAGGTAGCCGTGCTGGCCGGCGCATTTATGTTGTTGCGAAAATCGGCGATTGATAAAACGGGCTGGTTGGATGAGGATTTTTTTATGTACGGCGAAGACATTGATCTCAGCTGGCGAATAGTTCAAGGAGGTTTCAAGAACTATTATTTCCCCGACACCAAAATAATTCACTACAAAGGCGAAAGCACCAAACGAGGGTCGTTGAACTACGTGCGCATGTTTTACCAGGCCATGATTTTATTTGCTCAAAAACATTTTAAAGGGAACAAAGCTGATACATTTATTTTCTTTCTTAAAATATCTATTTACGTTAAAGCCTTTTTCGCTTTTCTGACCAAGCTTTTTGGTAAATTACTTCTTCCAATCATTGACGCCAGTGTGATTTATGCTGGCATTTATTTTCTTAAAACATTTTGGGAAAACAATATAAAAACGGCCGACAACTTTCGTTATCCGCCCGAATTTCATTTGTTGGTCATTCCACTTTACATTATTACTTGGCTGGTTTGTGTATTTTTTGCCGGAGGTTACGATAAGCCTTATCGCAGTCGTCGCCTAATTCGGGGAGTACTCATTGGCACCTTAATCATTGCGGCTGTATATGCTTTCTTACCCGATGTGGTTCGTTTTTCAAGAGCTATTATTTTGCTGGGGAGTGTTTATACTTTGATTATGTTGTTGAGCCTTCGGTTTATATTGCGATTGGTCAACAAAAGAAGTATTCGCTTAAGTACCGATAGCCGTAGATTGATAATAGTGGGCCAATGGGACGAGGCAGTACGAGTACAATCGCTTTTACAGCAATACCAGATTAATCATGAATTGATAGGTATAGTATCTACCCGACCTGATTACAATACCGGCTATATTGGTCAACACCATCAATTGGCCGAAATTGTTCAGGTGTTTCGTGCCGAGGAGATTATTTTTTGTGCCAGAGATATTGCCACGGCGCAAATAATAGAAAGCATGACAGCCATTGGAAATCAAATTGATTATAAAATTGTAGGAGAAGATGGCTTAAGTATAATTGGTAGCAATAGTAAAAATACAGCAGGTGACCTCTACGCTATGGATTTCAGTTTCAGTATTGGTTCGGCTTTTGGTCGACGTAACAAAGTGATTGGCGACTTCTTCATTTGCACATTGGCCATACTGATATTGCCAGTGTTAATTTTTTCGAAAGGTGCAGGTATTCTGTATACAAATTGGTTGGCAGTTCTTTTACGAAAAAAAACATGGGTAGGGTATAGTGCCAATTCATCTAAAAATTTACCTAAACTATTGCCAGGAGTATTTAATCTAGCATCTCCTTATAAACTTGATCTCGATCAACCAGCGTTAGAGCGAATGAATATGCTTTATGCAAAAAATTTTACCGTGTTGGAAGATTTACGAATTTGGTGGGGCAGCCTGTGGCGTTAAGTTGAATTTTTATTCGAATCCTCATCATTTTCTTCCATTGCTTCATCACTACCTTTTATTCCTAATAAGCCAAATGCAATTGTAAGCGATACAAATGTGAGCTGGTAGATGAATAACATAATTAAGGTGGTAATAAGCAGAGGAATCATCGAGGAGCTTTCGATAACCCTTACCACATCATCTTTACCCCATTGTTCAATTAACTCCATTCTATTGCCAAATTGGGCAATGCCATCTTTCAACTCACCTGTAGCCCATAATGGAAAAAAAACAGTGGCTGAATCATGAACACCTATGACCAGGTATTTATATAAAAAGATGTAGCTGAATAAGGAAATTAAAAAAAGAATAGTCAGGTAGATTATCAATCTGTTGATTGTGTTTAATCTTGTATGGCGAATCCACTCTTTGTTTAGCCAAAGTAACATCAATGCTACCACCCCAAGCGCTTCAATAATTCCGCCAAAAAGAGCCTGTGATGAATTGGGTGGTACGCCAATATTGCTAATTAGCACTGTCAATCCAGGCACTAAGGCAAATGCCCCTGAAGCAATAGTAAAAAATGTAGAAAGCTTTTTCAAATTAATAAAAGTTTACCCACACGGTTTGATCTTTTTCTATACTTGCAGGTCGTGTGTGATGAATGGTTTTCTTAATTTTATTTTCCAACTTATATACTACTACATACACTGTCTCGTCTATATAAGCATAAGTATTAGTGCTTGAAGTATTTACCCTGTACGTTTCTAATTTGTTTACCACAGACGCCAATTGTAGGTTTTCAAACCGCCTGTTCCAAATTCGGTTCGGAACCAAGAAAATTTCAGCGCCTTCAGGATTTGACTTAAGCAGTAACCGGATGCTTCCAGGTTCTACTCCTGCATACTCGTGCTTAATTGTATCATGTATGCTTTTGTTCGAATTTACTGTTAGAGCAGTACACCATAGTTTCATTGAATTAGAACGAACGGCAGCAGGAATATCAACTTTTAAAAAGTAATCGTCGCCTTCGTTCTCAAATTCAGTTATCTTGTTTGATTGCCAATTTATTTTCCCAAGAGTATCTACACTTTTTAGAATAAAACCTACCAATTCATTCTGTGTATCATAAGCTTTACCGTCATCTTGTTTTTGAATATGTATATAATTCGTTGAAGAATTTTTCAAGTCAAACGAACTTTGACCACAAGCCAAAAAGCAAGAAGTTAGTAGCAAGATGAATCCAGAGATAACTCGAAGGGGGTACATACAAATCAGATTTAGGTGTTATCTCAAAATTAATCAATAAAATTGGTCCTAAAATAATCGTTATTTTATTTACGGTTTTGAAGTTGGTGCTCAATATTTTTTAAAATTTCTAACTGCTTAGCCTGACTATCGAACAAAACTTTGATTTGTTCTTCCAACAGCAGGTCAATTTTTTGATGCAGACTTCGTAACTCCAGCTCAGCTTTTAAATTAATCATATAGTCATTCTCACTTCGTTGGCGATCTTTTTCTTCTTTCCGATTCTGACTCATCATAATAATGGGAGCTTGGAGAGCAGCTATAGCCGACAATACCAAATTCATCAAAATAAATGGATAAGGATCAAATTGAGATTTGACAGGAAGCATTGAATTAATTGTAATCCACACAGCTAAAAGAATAGTAAATGCAATAATAAAACTCCAGCTGCCCCCAAAGGAGGCCACTTTGTCTGAGATACTTTGCCCTCGGCTCAAAATTTCCTTAGGCTGATGCAGAAGGTTCTCTTCTATTAATCGCTCTTCTTCTACCGTTTTTTCAACTATCTGCCTTAGTTTAATTAATTGCTCTGATTCAGATTCTAAAAGGGATTTTATTTCAGGATTCATAAAAAATGGAGTTTAAAAATGTGAATGAAAATGAATAAGAATATAAGTTCTCACCGATTCTGAAGCCATACAGATTTCATTATGACTTTGTGACCAAGAAATGGATGTTTGACATTCCAAAATCATAAGACAAATATAGTTAGAAGCTTTTAGCATTGGCGATTAAGAAGTTACCTAAAAGTGAATACCAACTCAATCCCTACCGTAAAATCAATAGGACTCTAAAACTAAATTTTTTAGTTCTGAATAGGAAGCTACTTGGGTTATTTCCACTTTTATTTCAGGATGTTCCTGTTTAAGAAAGTTAAAGAACATTAAATAGGCTTTTCGTAACGCAGTTAATCTTGACGAGCTCTCATGAATTTCCAGTTGTTTATTGCTTTGCTGAAGTCTTTCCAGCGCTTGGGATGGATCAAGATCAATAAAGATAATTCTGTTGGGCAAGTTCAGTTCAAATGAAGTTTTTAATTGCTTAAAAATATCCGGTAGAGGTTTCGAGAATAACCTTTTTAAATAGGCACAATACTCCGACATGCTTTTTAACGGAGTAGTTTCAGGTAGGGTGTTTTCTATTTGTGAAACGATGTGTTGTAAGGCATAAGGTTGTAACTCTGATAATTCATTTAGTAATTGCCTTTCCAAATTGCTGCTTTGTTCAATTCCTTTTAAAAATGGAACATAGAGTGCGGCATATACAAATGTATCTATTAGTGGATGGCGTTCGCTTATTACTAACTCCGGATGATTGTTTTCTGAAGAAATAAACTGGATCGCCTTATTATAAAGACTCATTTGTAGAAACAATCCAAGTGCCTTAATATCAGCCTGCTGGTGCTCATTGCCAAACAAATTAATAGCGGAGAACAATCGGGAAATTTCCTCAATGCCACTACCGGGCAGTGAATGGTAGTAAGGGCAAGAAATTAATTTTAGTCTACCATCGGTAGGCAACTCACGATAAAGTTGGTTCATGAAAGTGCTCTTCCCGGTACCATCAATTCCAGTAAGTACAGTTATTTTCATGGGTGAGTTGACTTTAACCTCTCCAAAGCAATTTCACAATTTTGCTCTACGGTGTTCATGCCGGCAAGTTCGATATGTGGAATGGTTTTGATTAGCTGCTGCAAATAGCCGTTCGCTTTTTTCTGAAAAACTATAAAGTTATCAGCATTGGGCTGCTTGGCGAATCCACATTCATATCGAGTGTAATTCTTTTTTCTTTCTGATGTCAATAGCTCATTGGCCTGGATAGTAAAAAGCAAATCAGGCTTCTCAAACACTGCGGCAATGCCATCAAGCGTTTTCTGCTCGGCTCCATGAGCCAACTCGGTGGCATAATACTTATACCAATAGCTATCTACGAAAATCCATTCATTATTTTTCTGTTTGGCCATTTCCAATGCTTCTGACAGGCAATGCATGAGTAAAAGAAACCGACTTTGATTACTTACTTGACTGAGATAATTGTCGACATCAGCCGGACTTTTAAAAACCATGTGTGACGTGAGCGTTGATGTTTTGAGAATATCCCAGATGGTAACCACCACCGAAGAAGGCAGGCGCTCCTGTAATGACTTTATCAATGTGCTTTTTCCTGAGCCATCGGGGCCGGTGATACAAACGAGCTTGTATGGTTTCATTGAAATTGGTTAATCAAATTTTGTAATACAGGTAATGGAAGGCCAAGATGATTGGCATAAGCCTGCAAATCATTTCTGGACTTTGAAATAAATGGCCACTTGAAAAACGACAAAATAATTTCAAGTTTTGTTTTAAAGAGTAAGCCAATTAGTAGCAACCATCCAATTTCTTTTGCAATCACTCTAAAAATAATAAAAGGAATTTTAAGTCGAAGCTTTAGTAACTGCCACCCCGAAGCTTCCAGCACAGCACTCATATGCATAAGTTCGGATTTAGGAGGATAAAATATGAGGGAATATACTTTAAGCAGAAAACGAAATTTTTCGGGAAAATACTGACTGCTCTCAAACTTGGCAATTTCTTTTTCAATAGTTTGTATATAATCAGAATGTAGATGAAAAAACACATCCAGATTTTGAATTCGGTTGGCGGCATCTTTTAGGGTTTGCCTACTTATCGATGGTTTAATGCGGCTAATAAATTGATCAAGCTGAACATCGGCATAAAGAAAATAGGTAATTTTTAAACTGAAGTAAACCGGGTTTTCAGTTCCAGACTGTTTGACAATATTGTAAAAAAGTTCCCAGTTAAATTTTCCTTTTTCTTTTCTGAGCAGATTATAAAAATCCATCATATCGCGGAGCGATACTTTAAAATAACTCAGGTGTAGGCACAAATGATGCAGATTATCTTCAGGCGAAAGTACGCTTACCGGTACACCATTGAACATAACTTGACGTGTACGCTTCCATAGCTCATCATACTTAATGGCATAACCTTTCATGGGCGATTTAATACCCCACTGATTGCCAATTACACACTTTAAATTTTTACTCACAATGGCCGGCGAAAGGTGATGTATCTTATCAGGTGTCACTTTCAATTCCTCTATTGGCTTGGTTAAACAAAAGTATCCGAGCTGCTTATAAATATGGTAGATAGCAGCAAGGTCTGTTTGTTGAATCAATATATCAATATCGTTCATCCGCTTGTAAAAGGGATTATGGTAGACAACTTCTCCCAGGGCAACACCTTTAAGAAGTGCCACCGGAATTTTATTTTCATAAAACAATTTTAAAAAATTTGTACCCTCTTCATTTCGTTCAGCGTTCATTTGCTTCACTTCTTGTACTATTGTTTCCATTTTTTGCCTTATCCAATCAGGCAACTTGTTTATCAATCCAAGAGTGCTTAGATGGTAGTAACTGATCGGAACAGTTTTGTTAAAATTCATGGTTTCAAACCAATACGTCCAATCTGTAATTTCGGCAAGGGTGCTTTTAATCAACAAGTTTTCTTCTGCTGTTGTATCTATATAGCTCAACAGTAATAAATTTTGATTGATAGCGGAGTTCCTTAGTGGCATAAATCACACAAGATTTGAATAACGTAAATGGAACTAAGCGGAACAAAGAAATTATCTAACCCCCAAGGACTTGCAGCTTCGGCCAAGGTAGTCACTGCCGCCATAAAAATCGAAGACCAGAGCAGTGTAATAAAGTTCCACTCATAGCCAAAACTAAATTCAAGCAAACTAAGGCTGAATGCACTGGCAAAAAATGCAAGAGAGCCACCCACCGTTTTAGAGTCTTTAATTAGGGTAAATGGTTTCCAATTTGTACGAATACCAACTGTAGCCGCCAGAGGGTCACAAAAGATGAAGATAAGCATAGGAAGAAAGTACACAACTAAATCTTTGCCTGACAAATAAAAATAGAAGCAAGTAAAGACGGCAATGGGGTAAGAGAAACTTCCCAATGAATAACGCTTTATAGAATTAATTGAATTTAAAAAATGAAGCATTTTGCTGGCCGTTAGAAAAAGAAAAAAACCAATAGCAAGCACAAGAACCGGCAAATACGAATCGAAAATAAAAGGAAAACTGAGACTCACCAGCCCTGCAGTAATATGGGCCAGTTTACGGGTAGTTTCGGTACCAATTTTCAAATTTGTTCTTAATATTTCACCAAAAAAAAATATGAGCAAGGTGGCAACTGTTACCAAACTCATACTAATAATTTCATGATTCGAAAGGGTGAGCGGCATTACAGAAATTAATTATTGAAGGGATTTAGGAAAATACAGATTCGTTCTCAAAACATCGTTATAGATAAATTCTCATCAGTTTTTTGTCAGGGATATAGTTTCTGCCGTATGGAGGGAGCTAACTTTTTGTGCCAAATAAGAATGCCGGATAGCGAAAAGCATAATTAACAAGTCTTAAGCTAAAATCAGTTTCATCCCACAAAGCATGTTATTTGCCATACGGTTCATCAGTTTATTGTAGCTATTGTTCAAGGGCCTCTTTCTTCATTTTATATTGGTGTTGTAACTTTTTAAAAGATCAAGCATTTTCACATCGTCGGGCGAAATAATTATCTTTTTTCCATCTTTCAATTTAATAAAAATAGTGTTCGTGCGTTGAGTAGTATACATGGTGAAACTTCCCAGTGTTCGATTATAAAACAAACCATAGTAGCCGAAAAGTCCACCACTTCCGAAGGTTCGTATCGTTCCTTTCATGTCATCTTTGGTGATTATCCGTGCCTCATAGATGTCGGCAACTGGAAATGCGGTAGTGCCCAACTGCTTCTTAATTATTAATTCTTGGGAATTGAGAGAGTAAGACTTGGTACTAAGAACAAAACTAACACCCAAAATGAAGGTCAATAAGCTAAAAACCCCGAAGTGAATTATCAAAGTGGGCCAGTCGCCTTCCGCTTCTAACATGCTTTTAAGGTTCCATAACGCAACACTTATGAAAATTATGGAAATGCCTATCGACAGCCATTTGGTTAGAACATCATAACTTGTTTTGAATTCCATATTCGATTATGTTTTGATGAATAAAAATAAGAATTTATTAGAATTCTATTTTTACCTCTTCGTTTTTATCAGATCGCAACCAGCTTTGAACAATCCATTGACCGTTCTATGAAACCTTGTAATATTTAACAAACTCCGAAAGCATAGAAATACACAACAACATGATAAACAATAAGATATGTGACATTTTTTGGTTTAAATAAGCTATAAATGGAGACAATTCTTCTTATTAGCCACCGCACAACCGTTTGTTAAACGTGACCATCATTCAACAACAGGTCTAAAAGAGTAATATTTGTCTGCCTTTTCAGAAAAAAGCCTTACTTTTGCCGTCCCTTTTAAAAAAGGGATTTTTTCAGAATGGAAAAAGCGCTGCGACAATACGATATTCATTTTGTTGGATTGAAAGCAGGTGAACACACGTTTAACTACTCAATTAGTAGCGATTTTTTCAAGCTCTTTGAACAACCTGATTTTACGCAATGTAGTATTGATGTGCAGTTGATTTTTGAAAAGCAGACATCGCATTTTGTCCTGGATTTTAAACTCGACGGTCACATAAGCGTTGACTGTGACAGATGTACAGCCAACATCAATTACCCGGTATTTAGCCATTACCAGCTCTTTGTAAAATTCAGCGATGACAGGGTGCCCGATTCAGAAGTAGATACTGATGAGGTACTTTATATTGAGAGGAGCGAACACACCCTCAATATTGCCCAGTTTATCTACGAATATGTGATGTTGAGCATGCCGATGGTGAAGAATTGCGATTTTCTGGAAGAAAAATATAAGAACTGTGATAAAGAAATATTGAACAAAATAAATGCTTCGGCTGACAACACCAGCAAAGATGACGATAAAACAGGGGGGCAATGGGATCAGTTAAAAAAATTAAAAATAAAATAATACCATTACATAACAATTTAATATTCTACTAAAATGCCAAATCCAAAACGACGCCATTCGGCACAAAGACGCGATAAACGACGTACTCATTATAAAGCAGAAGCTGCCACTTTTACTGTAGACAAAACTACCGGTGAGAACCATTTGAGCCACCGTGCCTATTGGTTCGAAGGTAAACTAATGTACAACGGGCAGGTAGTGATGGAGAAAGCAGCTGCTAAGTAAAGCCGTTCTCTAAAATCATTCATCCCAATTCCGGGTAGCTGAAAAACACAACTGTTTACTACATTTGTAAGCCCAAGGTTTTTTATATATCCGGGATTTTTATTTTTGTAACTCACCTAAATATTTTTTAACTGTGATAAAAATAGGATTTGATATGATGGGCGGCGATTATGCCCCTGCCGAAGCTGTTAAAGGTGTTCTGGCCGTTAGCTCCCAGCTGGCAGCCGATGAAATTTTAGTGTTGATAGGTGACGAAGAAAAAATCAAAGCAGAGTTTAAAGCTCAAGGTGCCGATGCTGCTAAGTATAAAATAGTGAATGCCACCGAAGTGATTGAAATGGGCGAACACCCCACTAAGGCACTCACTCAAAAGCCCAACTCAAGTATTGCCATAGGATTTTATTTGTTGAAAGAAGGTAAAATAGATGCTTTTGCCGGCGCCGGCAATACCGGAGCTATGATGGTAGGCACCATGTTTAGCGTAAAAACTATTGAAGGTATAAGCCGCCCATGCATAAGCACCATAGTGCCAAAAGAAAGTGGCAAACTGGGCGTTTTACTAGATGTGGGCGCCAATGCCGATGTAAAGCCAGAGCACTTATCCCAATTTGCCATTTTAGGCAGTGTTTATTGTGAAAATATTTTGAAGGTTGAGAATCCAAAAGTGGGATTAATGAATTTGGGAGAAGAAGAAGGCAAAGGAACCCTTGTGCTGCAGGCGGCCTACCCCATTTTGAAAGAAAACAAGCATATAAATTTTGTAGGTAATATTGAAGGTCGCGATTTGTTTAATGAGAAAGCCGATGTAATTGTGTGCGATGGTTACATGGGCAATGTAATTTTAAAATTGTGTGAATCCATCTATGAAATGATGCTTCGTCAGGGATTAAATAATGACTATTTCGAAGGCTTCAATTATGAGAACTACGGCGGTCAGCCTATTTTAGGCGCTAATGCCCCTGTCATCATTGGACATGGTATAAGCAATTCAAAAGCATTTAAGAATATGCTACTGCTTGCCCGTGATATGGTAAAAAGCGATGTGGTGGGAAAAATTAAGCAGGCGCTGCAATAGCTAAAAAAGCACCAGATAAAGCTGCTCCATCTTACTTACTGTGAGTACTTGTAATTTGTATTTACTCACATCTATTCCCTTCTTGTTATAGGCACTGATAAAAATACGTTCAAAGCCCAACTTATCGGCTTCGGCTATACGTTGTTCAATTCTATTTACCGCCCTAATTTCCCCACTTAGTCCTACTTCGCCAACAAAGCACGTGTTGTAGGGTATTGGCTTATCCTCATAGCTACTGAGCAGTGCACAACAAATGGCTAGGTCGAGTGCAGGGTCTTCTACCTTCAAGCCACCGGCCAAATTCACAAACACATCTTTGGTTCCAAATAAAAATCCCCCTCGTTTTTCTAAAACCGCTAGCAGCATACTCAACCGTCGTAAGTCAAAACCTGTGGCGGTACGCTGTGGTGTACTGAAATGTGTTTGAGTAACCAATGCCTGCGTTTCTATCAACATGGGCCTCAAGCCTTCCACCGTAGCAGCTATAGCTATGCCACTGAGCGGTTCTTCACGTTGGGTAATTAGTACTTCACTTGGGTTGCTTACCTGCCGAAGACCGCTTTGTTGCATTTCGTAAATGCCAATTTCAGAGGTAGAACCAAAACGGTTTTTTAGCGTTCTTAAAATTCGATAAGTATAATGTTGGTCGCCCTCAAATTGCAAAACGGTATCAACCATATGTTCTAAAACCTTGGGCCCGGCAATGTTGCCATCTTTGGTAATATGCCCGATTAAAAAAACAGCCGTATTGGTCTCTTTGGCAAAGCGCTGCCATTCGCCGGCGCATTCACGTATTTGCGATACACTGCCCGGTGTACTATCAATTACCGATGAATAAAGGGTTTGGATAGAATCAATCACCACCACCTGTGGCGCAATATCATTAATGTGCTTAAAAATGTTTTGATTGTTGGTTTCAGTAAGCAGCACCAAATCCTGATTTTTGGATATTCTATCGGCCCTCATTTTTATTTGTTGCTCACTCTCTTCTCCACTTACATAAAGCACTTTTAAATTTTTGAGCTGAAGAGCCAATTGCAAAAACAAGGTTGACTTTCCAATACCCGGCTCACCGGCTACTAATACCAACGAGCCAGCCACTATGCCACCGCCCAATACGCGGTTAAGTTCTGCATCGGGGGTAATGATGCGCTGCTCTTCGCCTGCGGTTACGTCTTTTAGAAGTATAGGCTGGGTAACTTTTTGAAATATGGAGTTGTTTTTCCAATCGAAGGGTTTGTCTTCCTTTTGAATCACTTCTTCCACAATCGTATTCCATTCGCCACAGGAATTACACTTACCTGCCCACTTGGCATAGCTGGCGCCACAGTTCTGACACGAAAAAGTAGTTTTGGTCTTGGTAGTTGCCATCGTCAGTCGCTGCTATCTTTTTGGTTTATAATGGCTTTCGTTTAGTATTTTCTGCGAATCGGTTTCTTTCATCAACTGCTGTAAGGTTACCGATTTGTTTTCATCCATATATTTTTTCACTATCTGCCAGCCTAGCCATGAGCCTATGTTTCCTGGAGCGCCCGGCGGCATACCTGCCGTTACGGGCGAATCGTTGATGTACTTACTGTAAAGCAGAGCATCCGTATTGTAAAGAAGTTTTTTACTGATAAAATAATCCCAAATATTGTACTCACTAGCCAGGCACCATTGCAAGTCAGTGTTTTTCCATCCTATTTTCATGCTATCGGGTGCATCGGGCATCACATGGTCAAGATAATAGAGCACCTTTCCATTATAAATTATATGCTCCAGTAATTCATGTTTATTCTCGTTGATGGGGTACAAATATTGAACATAGCCTTTCATTGCATTTACGGTTACATACTCCGGTGTACATTTTCTAATGATAAAATTGGGTAGTCCTAACGATGGATAGTAGGGATAATCTTTCCCCAAAAATAAATCAAGACCAATACCCAGCAAGCTATCGTCGGTTACAATGCCATAGCTGAATTCGGAAATAAAGGTATAGACAGCAGGCACCGGAGTTTTTGGAAAATAATATTGATGATACTGCATGGCACTCACCAGCGATTTTTCTGTAACTGAAAAGTCGGCATAAACATGTTCTACTGTGTCATACAAATTGATAAGTGAAGGATGATTAACAAAGCCATACAACATATGCTCAGCAGCTGAGGAATCGTTCGAATTGTCCAGCTGAAGTATTCGTCGGGTAAATAATTGATAGAATCTGGGGTACTTAATTTGAAGCTTAGTTAAACCTTGCGAAAAATTCTTTTTATCAATGCTGAAAAGCTCTTTCTCAAATCGAACTACTTTAATTGGCACCACAATCTTTTCAGCTTCCTTTTTTATCTTTTGCTGATTGCAATTGCACGATGGAAAGCTCAACGCCACAAGAGAAATAACAAGAAGAAAGAGACGATTCATAGTTAATGGAATTAGCTGCTGCAAATAACGTAAAGTTTTAGCCAAAGAATATATCCATCTAGCAAGGCAGTCTTTCTTAACTTTGCCAAGCAATCCTATTCTTAACATAAAAACTAGATACCTGCAATGAAAATTGCGCTGGCACAATTAAATTATCACATAGGCAATTTTGAGTCTAACACGGCCAAAATCATCCAGGCCATCCATGAAGCAAAAGCCATGGAAGCCGAATTGGTGTTGTTCAGCGAACTGGCTGTATGTGGGTATCCGCCTCGTGATTTTTTAGAATTTGACGATTTTATTAAAAAATGTGAAGCTGCCATTGACGCCATCAAAGAGCATACTGAAGGCATAGCTGTGTTGGTTGGCGCCCCCAGTCGCAATCCGGTAATCGAAGGGAAGGACTTGCACAATTCGGCCTATTTTTTAG
>DAIMNW010000010.1:2812-26730 GCA_036719905.1 Chitinophagales bacterium | reverse complement strand
ATGTTGATGTTGGCCATGGAACAGGAATATGACGAATTGGATATGGCTGTGCGTATGTTTCAAGGAGCCTCCATGCGCATTCGATATTCTTCCATTCCGTTGGTGGTAGCGCCACATGGTTTAACCTTGGGTGGTGGTTGCGAATTTGTACTGCATGCCGATAGGGCAGTGGCAGCGGCCGAAACGTATATGGGTTTGGTAGAAGTTGGAGTCGGAATTATACCAGCCGGTGGTGGCTCAAAGGAATTTGCGCTACGTGCAAGTGACCATTATTTTGATGGCGATGTGCAATTACCTACCTTACAAAAACGAGTACTGGATATTGCCACAGTAAAAATATCTACTTCGGCACATGAAGCATTTGACAATGGCGTATTGCGCAAGGGCATTGATAGGGTAGTGCTTAATCAGCAGCGCCTGCTTGCGGAAGCTAAAAGTGAAATACTACAAATGTGTGAAGCAGGCTATACCCAACCCAAGCCCCGAACTGATATAAAAGTATTAGGTCGTACAGCTTTGGGAGCCTTATACAGCGGCATCAATTCTATGCTATTGGGGGGCTATATTACCGAGCATGATAAATTGATAGCTCAAAAGTTGGCTTATGTAATGTGTGGTGGCGATTTAACCAGTGCCGCATTAGTTAGCGAACAATATTTGTTAGACCTGGAACGTGAAGCTTTCCTTTCTCTAGTTACTACCAAAAAAACCATGGAGCGTTTGCAAAGTGTATTGGCTACCGGCAAGCCGGTGAGAAATTAAGAAGTGAGAGCATTTTAGAGTTTAAAATGGTTGGATTCAATGGGTAAATGTTATGCAGAGTTTATCGAACTCTACAGTGTTGTTTAAACCATGGGTGTAGTGTCGGTAAGAGATAAACCCTTAGTTTTGAGTTAGAATAACCAATCTCATTTTCTATTTCTATTTAAACCAATTGAAATTGCAAACGCCTATGAAAACCTTTTATAACTTGTTATGTGTTTTCAGTACTTTTCTTTTGGAATGCAATTGTTCACTTGCGCATCATTTTAGCAATCAATCGATAAGAACTGTTAGCGAAACATCGAATTATGTTCAGGTTCATTCGCCTGCCGAAGGTGATTCCCAGATAGAATTTACTTCTGTTTACGATATAATACCGATGCAGTTAAGTCTTGAGCTTAAAACTATTCGCACATTGAATTCAAGAACTTCAACTTTTGTCCTTGCTCCAAAATCTGTGAATTGCATTTCCATTGCTGTACAATCTGCAGTAGCATGTGCTAGCTATATGTGGCCTGTAAATAATACCACTTACAGTACTTCTGGGGTTTATAGTGATACACTAGTAGGCGCTGCTATTGGAGGTTGCGACTCAGTTATCACTTTACACTTAACCATTAGCCCTCCTGTGACCATACTTACTGTGCTGCAATCGGTCTGCAATGAAACTGCTCAAGCCACCTACGATACCTTGCGAAATCAATTTGGCTGCGATTCTATTATCACTCATGTGGTCCAAAATGCATTTATCATTGACACCACTCTGCAGATTAAAGGCGATACACTAATAGCTGCACTGGGTTTTCCGGCCTTTCTTTATCAGTGGAAAGATTGCACCACCGGACTACCCATATCGGGTGCTGTGAGCGATACATTTGTGCCTTCCGTAAGTGGTAGTTATAAAGTAACCATCAGCGATACATTCCATCATTGTGCGGTTAATTCCGAATGTAAAACTATTACGTTGGATGGCCTGCCGACCTTAACTAGCAGTGCGTTTCAGCTAGTACCTAATCCAACTACCGGTACTATAAATATAACTTACAACGGCACTTGCCTGCACTGTGAATTGAGATTGTATGATTTGTTAGGCCGCATATTACTCAAACAAGATTTGAAAAATGGAGCTAGCAGTATGGACTTGCAGAATTTTGAAAGCGGCACGTACATTCTCGAATTGAGAAATAATGAACAAGTGATGCATAAAAAGTTGGTCAAGCAATAAAGATTGAACCCTGTTGGCGCATGTGATTACTAAGTAAATAGATTTTGCTCATAGAAATTCAGATGCTTTGCCCAATCACAATCCATCCTAATTTACAGCTTCACTCACTCTCTCTTCAAATCAAATTTCTCTATTTTATTGTATAGGTGGCTGCGCTGAATATCTATTTCATCAGCGGTTTTGGTTACGTTCCAGCCATTTTTCTGCAATTTAAATTCGATGAATAGGCGTTCTACATGGTCCTTAAAATCCTGAAACTTTGCAAATTCTTCAAAAATATCCTGCATGCTATTGCTTTTGGCAGTGCTTCCCATTACATAGTTCTGCACTTCGGCTTCGCTTATTTTTTGATCGCTTAGTATAATCAAGCGCTCAATTACGTTGCGTAGCTCACGTATGTTGCCACTCCAATGCACCTTTTGCAATTCGGCTATAGCCTTGGGGGTAATTATTTTTCGGGGAATGCTGTAGTCTTCGCAAATCTCCTTTACAAATTGTTCGGTGAGCATAGGTATATCATCAATGCGCTCATTAAGCGAAGGCACATGGATGAGAATAACGCTCAAGCGGTGATACAAATCCACTCTGAATTTTTTCTCATCAATTTCTTTCAGCAAATCTTTGTTGGTAGCGGCAATAATGCGAACATCTACAGGAATGTCCTTGTCGCCACCTACCCGGGTAATTTTATTTTCCTGCAAGGCCCGTAACACTTTAGATTGTGCCGAAGGGCTCATGTCGCCAATTTCATCCAAGAACAGCGTACCGCCTTGTGCTTGTTCAAACTTGCCTATGCGCTGTTTAATAGCCGATGTAAACGCCCCTTTCTCATGGCCAAATAATTCGCTCTCGATTAACTCGGCCGGAATGGCTGCACAATTTACTTCTACCAAAGGGCCATTGGCTCGTTGACTTTTTTCATGAATCCAACGGGCTACCAGCTCTTTTCCACTACCATTGCCTCCTGTGATTAATACTCGAGCTTCGGTACCTGCCACTCGGTCGATGGTGGCTTTAATTTTTTTGATGGCTGGCGAATCGCCAATTATTTCTCTGGTTTTGGAAACCTTGCGCTTCAGCACTTTGGTTTCTGTAACCAAGGTTTGACGCTCCAAAGCATTTCGAAGCGTAATCAACAACTTATTTAAATCGGGTGGCTTGCTGATATAATCATAGGCTCCTTTCTTTACGGCTTCTACTGCATTTTCGGCAGTGCCATGTCCGCTAATCATCACAAAAGGTATGTCAGGATTGGCTTCCATGCTTTTGGTGAGCAGGGCCATGCCGTCCATACCGGGCATTTTGATATCGCATAATACCAGGTCGTAAGCATTCTCCTGAATTTTTTTCCAAGCCTCTTTGCCATCGGCAGCTTCATCTACCGTGTACTTTTCATATTCCAGTATATCGCGTAAGGTTTTGCGAATAACTTTTTCATCATCAACTATTAAAATATTAGACATAGGATCTTAGGTATATTAAAGTTTAAGTTTGGGAATCATGTTTATTTTGCTAAAAATAGAAAAAATTAACTACCACCATAGTAACGCTATGTGCATAACCTTAGTTCAGAAAGCATTTTTTGAAATAAGCGCAATGAGCATGGATCCATAAATGACTGATGAAAATTTATTCATTCGATAATATTATTTATTTTGGCATTGATTTACTTCACTATAAACTACAATCAATTATGAAAAAATACTACCTCTCTATCAAACAAATTGCACTATCTTTTTTCATTCTGGTCCTTTTCTCCCAGCGTTCGGCTACTGCCCAGTGGGTTAGTGAAGATAGCGGTATGCCAGGTACCAAATCGTTGGTTGATATTTTTGCTGCCAATGCTAATGCTGTGTGGGGTGTTGGTAGCTTACAACCAAATGTGGTGGGTTCAGGCAGCAATGATTTTTGTGTTACGTCGAATGGAGGTCTCAATTGGACAGCCGGCACCATAGCTTTGGCTAATGGATACGGCATGAGCAATGTGTATGCTTTTAGTGCCGACACGGCTTGGGTAAGCATGTATAATGCGTCGGCTGGTGGCGGACGCATTTATTATACCTCAGATGGTGGAATTAACTGGACTCAAAAACTAAGCAATGCGTTCATAAGCACGAGTAGTTTCCCTGATTTTATAACTTTTAAAGATCGCATGACGGGCTGTGTGGTAGGCGACCCGGTAGGTAATGAATTTGAAATATACCGAACCACTAACGGAGGCACTATATGGACTCTGGTGACTGGAGCCAATATTGTGAACCCTCAGAATGCCAACGAATATGGAATTACGGCTGTTTATTGTACAGTGGGGAGCAACATTTGGTTTGGCACCACTACCGGACGGGTTTATCATTCAGTTGACTTTGGATTGCATTGGACGGCCGCTATTACAGGCGCCAGTTATATACAGAGTGTAAGTTTTAAAAATAATATGGATGGTTTGGCGATTGACACGTCGAGGGTTATGTATGAAAGCCATGATGGCGGTGTTTCGTGGAATAGCATGACACCTGTACATAGTTTTAGCTCTTTTGGAATCAAATATGTACCGGGCACTTCGAACACCTATATTGCTGTTGGCCGTGACGAAAATCACATTGAAGGTAGCAGCTATACCACCGATGGAGGCCTTAGTTGGACAACTATGGATAGTATGGTTTATCATTATGGAATCACCTGCCTCGATAATTCGAATATTTGGAGTGGTGGATATAGGGATGCAGCACAAGCCACTCTGTTCCCCGGCAATTACAAATTCAACGGCGCTCCTTTTTTAACTTCTCCTACATTAACCATTGCTTATCCGAATGGTGGAGACACTATGTATACCGGCCAAAGCTACTTGCTTACCTGGCAAAGTAATAATGTAAGCAATGTGGACATTTTCTATACCACAGATGGAGGAGCCAACTGGACCAGCATAGTAGCCGGCACCAGCAATAACAATTCATATAACTGGGCTGTGCCATCGAGCATTGCCACATCAAATAATTGTAAAATAAAAATAGTAGATGCTTCTAACTCAGCCTTATATACGGCCAGTTCAAGCCTATTTACCATCATTGCTGTAAATGGAATTGGTACAATTGAGAACGAAGTTGGATTGCTAACCTATCCAAACCCGGTGGGGGCTTCGGTAAGCATTGAAACAGGCACAAAGCCGGTGAAACAAATTTATATCACTGATATTTTGGGCAAAAAGGTGATTGTCAATGATTTTAAATTGACTGAAGGATTACTGACCATAAATACCGCTAAACTGACCAATGGTAGTTATTTGGTTGAAATAGTTGGCAAAGACAATTCTATTCGTACGGCCCGTTTTGTGAAAGAATAAGCCTTACTGCTAGACTTCGAAATAAAAAAAGCGCCGTATGGTTCAGTACCGGGGCGCTTTTTTTTGTATTTGACTTTTTCTTTTTCTTCCTATACAAAATTGCATTATGATTGGAACGGCATCGCTCCATCATTTCACCTAAAATTCTACGTCGTTTATCTTAACGCTGTTAATCAAAATAAAATCAAAAAATGACTTAAGATTCATCAGAAAATACTTTGAAGACGCTATTTTGCTGCAACTTTCGGGCATCTATTAATGTCTGAAAGATTGTGTCGGAGGTTTACGAATTTTAACTATTTTTGAAACGTAAGCCAATGCTTGCGCAAGCCAACTCCTTTTTCTGAAATTAACTTATTGAAGATGAAATTTAGATTTACGATTTTTATCCTACTCTTAACCTTTCAGGGCGCTTTTGCTCAAATATTTTGGGTAGAAACATTTAATAATGGCAGTACCGGGGGTGCCTTGGCTTCGTCGTATACAACTGGTACTAATGGAGCATGGACCGTATCGTTTCCAACTACTAATGATGCCGATGCAAACGTATTTTATGTAAGTTGTACCGAAAATGGAATGGCTGCAGGTTCATGTGGTTCAGCCTGTATAGGTGGTGGCGATGCAACCTTGCACGTTGGCAATGTAAGCACTAGCCCTGCTGCCATATTATTCTGCCCTACAGGTGATTGTGGCGCATCTTATGATGCAGGACTAGGAGCCAATAATGTGACCACCGATACACGTGCCGAATCTCCAATCATCAACTGTACAGGTAAGACTAACATCACCCTGAGTATGAATTATCTGATGGAAGGCGACCCTGGCAACGATTATGCCGCCATTGAATATTCTATTAATGCCGGGCCATGGACATTATTGCAGAATTTTACACCAACTGCCAATGCCGGTTGTGCTCCACAAGGCCTTTGGACCAAGGTAAATATTCTGCTTCCGGGCGCTACCTTTAACAATCAGGCCAACGTAAAATTTGGTATCAGATGGATTAATAATGATGATGGAATAGGTACCGACCCATCCTTTGCTTTGGATAGCATGTATTTGACTACTCCGCCAAGTGCCAATACTAAACCTACTGCCGTTAACGATAATGCCAGCACCGGAGTGGGTATTGCTAAAAATATTGATGTTCAGGCAAATGATAATGCAAATGATGCTGGTCAAATACTGGTAACTTCCATTAACACCAATCCATCTCATGGCACAGTAATCCTACTCAGTACCGACTCCATTGCTTATTCTCCCAATGCCGGCTATTGTGGACAGGATACTTTTTCATATATTATTACCGATAATGGGGTACCACCTCTGGCAGATACCGCTTTTGTCTACATCACTGTAGGCACTCCACCGCCTGCCCCTGTTGTTAATGCAGTGCCAAATCCTATCTGCCCCGGAGTAACACTGATGTTGGCTGGTAGCTCGATAGCCCCTGGCGCTACTTATGGATGGACCGGCCCTAACTCTTACTCAGATCCTGGACAGGATACATCTTATGTAAGCCCTTATACCAATGCCTTTGCCGGAGTGTTTACCTTTACGGTGACACTTGCCGGGTGCTCGAGCAGTTCAACTATTACTGTTACAACTGCTAGCCCTCCGGCTAGCCCTGCTGCAGGTGCCAATCCTAATCCAATTTGCTTAGGCGCCTCTTTAAATTTAACCGCCGCAGGCTTAGGTGGAGCCACCTTCAGCTGGACAGGTCCTAATGGTTTTAGTTCTTTAAGTCAAAATCCTGTACGCCCGGGGATAACAGCTGCCGATTCTGGAATGTATTATGTTACACAAACAGTGGCCGGTTGCACCAGCCCACCTGACTCAGTTTTGGTAGATGTTAATCCTTGTGTAGGAATGCCGATAGCCGCTTTTACACAAAGCAACGATACCATTTGTAGTGGCAGCTTTGTAAGCTTTGCTGATAATAGTACCAATACACCTACAGGTTGGCAATGGAATTTTGATGCAGGTGGAGTTGCGCCTTTAGTAACCCCCAATCCGGCTACATCTACTTCGCAAAATCCTAATGTTCAATTTGTATCTACCAGTTCGGCGCCGGTAACAATGACAATTCAACTTACGGCCAGCAATGGAAATGGCACAGGGTCGCCTGTAACTCATACAGTAGTGGTTATGCCGCCTCTGCCTGTGGCCAATTTTAGTGCATCGCCCGGCCTATCAGTATGCAAAGGTTCGCAAATCACATTTACCGATTTAAGTACCAATAGCCCAAGTACCTGGTCATGGAATTTTGGTGTTGGAGCTACGCCTGCCACCAACAATTCGGGCAATCCTCCTGCGGTGGTTTTTTCTCAAGCCGGGCAATCAACCGTTACCCTTATAGCCACTAACTATTGCGGAAGCAGTACACCATTTACTCAGAATGTAACTGTGAATGATGTTCCAAATGCTAGCTTCAATTTTACCGGTGCATCCGTTTGTAACAATGGTAACATCACGTTCTCTGATAATAGTTTGGGCAGTCCGGCCATTACAGCCTGGAGTTGGAATTTTGGAACCGGTACACCAGGCTCAGCAGCCACTCAAGGTCCTCATACCGTTAATTTTCCAACCGTAGGCACCACATGGGTTACTTTGACTGTAACCAATCAATGTGGCCCAAGCAAGGCAGATTCAATCAATGTGACAATTGTGCCATGCAATCCACCGGTGGCCGGGTTTAGTGCTTCTTCTACCACCGTGTGTATGAGTGCTCCCAACAATACCGTTACGTTTACTGATAATAGCCAATTTGGGCCTAATAATATTACCTGGTCGTTTCCTGGCGGAAACCCGGGCACCAGCAATTTGCCAAACCCAACAGTAACCTACAACACACCTGGCATATACTCTGTTACCCAGATTGCTCAAAATGCTTTCGGAATTGACTCCGTGGTACAAATTAATTACATCACTGTATTATCTTGCCTTCCACCGGTAGCTAAATTGCATGTCAACGATACATCGCTTTGCGAAGGGGATTGCCAATTATTTACCAATCTGAGCACAGAAGCTCCGTTCACCTCGGTTCAATGGATATTCCCAGGCGGTATACCCCATATTTCTTCTCTGTTTGACTCGGTAACCTCTTGCTTCGATACAGCCGGAACTTATACGGTTATGATGGTAGTTACCAATAATTATGGCAGTTCTATCGCGTCACAAATAATTACCGTGACCAATGCCCCAAGAATTTATAGCCACGATACTACTATCATTGCCGGTAATTCGGTAACCCTAAATTGTGAAGAAGTGGATACTATCACTTGGTCGCCTGCTAACTCATTAAGCAATCCGGTTGGCTTTCATCCTGTTGCCACTCCTGTAGTTACTACCACCTATAAAATAGTTTCCAATAATCTGACTTGCCCATCGCCTGATTCGGTTACCGTGTATGTACTGTATGATACCTTGAATATTAAGGTGCCAAATGCCTTTACCCCTGATGGAAATGGGAAAAATGATGTATTCAGAGTATCATCCAACATTCCGCTTACCGACTTTAAGATAAACATTTATAATCGATGGGGAGAAAGGGTTTACACATCGGAAAATTCCACTTCGGGATGGGATGGAACGTATAATGGTAAATTGCAAAATACGGGGGTTTTTGTTTATACCATCAGTTATCGAGATCTACAGCAGAACTATTATAAAACGATTAATGGCAACTTTACCTTGATTCGATAGGTATTCAATGGTTCAATCTGTTTCACTTTTTTTGAAAATATTCGCATGAAAAATAAATTATCATTTAAATCAAGAATACTCTCCCTGTTCTTTGTGGCTATAGCTTGTCAGCAAGGCTTAGCGCAGGATATACATTTTAGTCAATATTTAGCATCACCATTAGATGTAAACCCGGCATTAGCCGGTCAATTTGATGGATGCTTTCGTTTGGGGGGCATATATCGCAGCCAATGGGCCAGTGTAATGGGCGATGATGCATTTAAAACTACTAGTGCTTCATTTGATGCCGGCATTTTGAAAGAGCAGTTGAAAGGCAGCTTTGTTGGAGTAGGCGCACACTTTTTTCAGGATGGAGCAGGTACAGTACGGTTTAACACAACAAGCGTTGGGGGGGCGGTTTCCTATTGTCAGGTGCTTAATGCTAAACGGCCTACCACCATTTCAGGCGGCTTGTCGTTCAACCAATATACCCGATCTATTTATTTTAATAAATTATCCTTAGAAGATCCTACAGAGGCCGTTGGTATAAGTGGCGGTTCTTCATTTATTGATATCGGTGCCGGGCTTTTCTATTACATGCAGCCCTATGAAAAAATGAGCTATAATGTTGGACTATCCTTCTTCCATGTAAATCGACCTGACCAATCATTCTATATTAAGAGCGATAGATTGGCCAGTAAAATTAATTTTCATGCCTCAAGTGATATTAAACTCAGTGATGTATTTAAAATTTATCCCGGTGGCATGATTTCATGGGAAGGTGGTGCCCGCCAGGTGGTGCTTTATGAATTAAACCGTTTAGCTGTAAGCGATAACCTAAAAGCACAGGCAGCTATATTTTTCGGGGTAGGTACACGTATCACACGACCAGGTGCCGATGCAGCTATTTTCTACTTCCGCTATGAACTGTACAAACTTAGTATAGGTTTATCTTACGATGTAAACATTAGCGGCCTTCGCAGGTTTTCTAAATATGAAGGTGGACCTGAATTGGCATTAACGTATGTAATTCCTTGTGCGAAAAGCAATGCCAATAATTGGCAGCTCAAAAACAGGACGAAAACCTATTGCCCTAAATTCTAGTTTAGAATAATCCATTAAAAAAAATATTTTTGCAGAACAGGAGCCTTCTTGTTTTTTTGCAGAATCTACTCCAATAAGATGCAAAGGAATGTTCAATAATTTTAGTTCTGGGTGTGGCGCAGTTGGTAGCGTACCAGTATGGGGTGCTGGTGGTCGGAAGTTCGAGTCTTCTCACCCAGACTTTTTTCTCTCTTATTTTTGGTTTTTGGATGGTCAAACAATTGGGATGGCAATCGACCAATTTTTCAAAAGATGTCAAATGGAAGTCGGATGACTTATCAGCAAACCCTCGATTATCTGTATTCACGATTACCAATGTACCATCGCATTGGCGCTGCCGCTTACAAGCCAAATTTAGATAACACCATAGCCTTGATGAAACATCTGGGCCATCCTGAAAAAAAGATACGATGCATCCACATAGCTGGTACCAATGGCAAAGGTTCCACCTCACATATGCTTGCCTCGGTGCTTCAACAAGCTGGGTATCGCACAGGCTTGTACACTTCGCCTCATCTTATAGATTTTCGTGAGCGCATTCGAATTAATGGTCGCATGATTACAAAGAAAGCTGTGATAGAGTTTACTAAGCGGACCATGGGTATTGTTAGTACAATTCAACCTTCTTTTTTTGAATTAACTGTTGGAATGTGTTTCGATTATTTTGCAACCGAAAAAGTAGACATAGCCGTAATTGAAACTGGTTTGGGTGGGCGTTTGGATAGTACCAATGTAATAGAGCCCATATTAAGTATCATTACTAATATTAGCCTTGATCACACAAATTTACTTGGCAACACAATTGAGAAAATTGCTTCAGAAAAAGCCGGAATTATTAAACGGAACACTCCCGTAGTGATAAGCCAGGCCGGAAAGGTAAAACCACTTTTTGAGTCAAAAGCTCAGTTCATGCATAGTAAGATCATCTTTGCCGAAGAGCAGTACCAAACACTTTATTCACATTGGCAAAATGGGTTATTAAAATTGAATCTTAAAAAAAACACGAATAAGTTAATTAATATAGAATCAGACTTGCCTGGAGAATACCAAAAAAATAACGTGCAAGGAGTATTATGTGCCATCGATGAATTAAAAAAACTGAATTTACAGATTTCAGAAAAAGCTTTAGCTGATGGAATTAGGCAAGCAGCCAAAACTACCGGTCTTCAAGGGCGATGTCAGTTGCTTGCAAAATCGCCACTTACAATAGCAGATATAGCTCATAACAAGGCTGGTATTGTTTCAATCGTGAAACATGTTAATCACTTTTTGTTGAAGGATGCTCAGCTACACGTTGTTTTTGGAATGGTCAATGATAAGGATGTTAGAGGCGTGATCAGACTCTTGCCAAAAAATGCAACTTATTATTTTTGTCAACCCAACCAACCTCGAGGCATGGATGTTAAGATTTTGGTTGCTGCTGCAAAAGAGTTCCGACTAAGAGGCAAAGCCTACAATACTGTGAAAGAAGCATTTCTAGCCGCCAAAAAGAATGCTTCAAAAGATGATGTGATTTTGGTTACAGGCAGCAATTTTGTAGTATGTGAAGTGCTTTAGTTACCCATAACAAAATCAAAATGATTGACAATTTACATGAGGTAGTACTTCAAGACTGTACAAAGGTTTTTAAAGAAGGAACTATCAGCGGCGCATCGGTTTTGCGACTCGATCTGATGGATAAATTTATTTCCGGTAACAAATATTTTAAATTGAAATACAACCTTGAAAAGGCTATTTCGCAAGGACATCGCCAGATTCTAACTTTCGGTGGAGCTTATTCAAATCATATAGCTGCAACCGCATCAGCTTGTAACAAATTATCGTTAAACTCTATTGGCATTATTCGAGGTGAAAAGCCTAAAGGTTATTCAGATACGTTGAAGAGGGCTCAAGAGCATGGCATGAATTTTAAATTTGTAAGTCGAGAGCAATATCGAAATAAAAATTCTTCAGCATTCACAGAAGAAGTTTTAAAAGAATTTGGTGAGTATTATACCATTCCTGAAGGTGGAGCCAATGATCTTGGAGTAAAAGGAGCCTCTGAAATTTTACTTTCTCCTGTGCTCACTGACTACTTATCAGGCTTTACTCACCTTGTGTGTCCGGTTGGTACTGGAACAACCTGGGCCGGTCTTTGTTGTTCTGCTTTGCCACATCAACAAGTCATGGGTATTCTGATCCATAAAGGTCTTGAATCGGTTTTACAATTAATTAATCAGTATGGACTTAACAAATCCAGAGTTGAATTAATCAGTCAGTTTCATTTTAATGGCTACGCGAAATATAATCCTGAATTACTGGCATTCATTAATCAAATTAATTTTGACTTTGGAATTCCACTTGATTTTGTCTATACAGGTAAAATGTTTTATGCAATCAAAGAGTTGTGTGCAAGTAACTATTTTCAACCTAACTCAAATCTGTTGTTAATTCATACAGGTGGCCTACAAGGAAATCGTGGAATTGGCTTAGAAATAAACTAGCCACGTGCATGGTCGTGATTAGTTTTTCTTTTTCTTTCGTTTAAAGTCACCTCGGTTCCATGCATTAAAAAATTCTCCCCAGGCCAATGGATTAAAGATATTCTGAGGTGGAAGTTGTCCTTTGTAGTAGTATGTACTTGCATAATGTTGCATGGCATAATTGGCATTCTCAGTGCCATCCATGGGTACACTCATACGTATCTGGTCATCATTCATAGTGGCTAGGTTCTTACGTGCACGTTCTAAATCATCATCGGGAATTTTTAAGTTCAAAAATGCCCCTTTAAACTCCTCTGGGGTTGGATATGGTTTGATGTAAGTGATGGGTAGATTCAGTGTGTCTTGAGCCAACAATTGAATCATACTAAACTTATTGTCTCTAAGTTCCAAGGGGATTACATAATATTTGGTTCTGAATCCGACATATGAAAAAACAATGGTGTCACCTTTTTGAGCCACAAATGAAAAGAATCCTTGCTCATTCGAATAGGTGCCCCGGCCCGTTTTCTTATCATAAATAGCAGCAAATGGTAAAGAGCGTAAACTATCGCTGCTCATAAGCAAGCCACTATATTGAACCAAATCACTACTCGATTGAGCCAAGGCAAACAATGGGAATAGTGACAAAAGAAGAATAAATTGTTTTAACATATCTTAAAGATAAAAAAACTTAATTGGGGGGAAGTCAATAATTAGAACTTTTTAACAAACCTATTTGTTTCTATAATAGTAGTCAATATGGTAGGTATTAATTCTTTCTTGATGGCTTCGTGGAATGCTAGGAATTAATGCCTGAACTCCTTGCTCTAATAGAAATTCTGTATTTGTAATTACTCTTAGTTCATCCCATAATCCAGCCTTGAAAAATTCCTTATGAAGCAAAGCGCCTCCTTCAACGTAGACCGACAAAATATTTTTTTTTGTCAGTGAAGCCATCACTTGATCAAGCACCGGTTTTGAATTATCCAGACTAATAAATTCTTTTATGCCATTTTCCTTGTGAATGGAATTATTGAAAATCAGTGTTGGAAATTCATCTGTAAGTAAGTGATGATTTTCAGGTATAACGTTTCCTCTATCCAAAACAACTCTTAATGGATGTTTGCTTCTCCAGTTACGTACAGTTAAATGTGGGTTGTCAACTATGGCCGTACGGCTTCCAATCATGATTGCACTTTCCTCCGCTCTCCATTTATGTGTAAGAGTGTCCACTGTTCTATCGGTAATTTTTAATGGTAAGGCACCTTCTTTGCCAATAAAACAATCGGCTGTTTGAGCCCATTTCAATATGATATAAGGACGATTCAGTCTATGAAACGTAAAAAAACGGCGATTCAAGAAACTGCCTTCATTTTGCAAAACACCTACTTCGGCATGAATGCCGGCATCCAAGAGCCTTTTGATTCCGCTGCCTTTTACTTTCTCAAATGGATCTACATTGGCAATTACAACCTTTTTAATTTTATGATCAATGATCATGTTCGTGCAGGGAGGCGTTTTGCCATAATGGTTGCACGGCTCCAGATTAACATAAAGCGTTGATTGGCTAATTAAATGTTTGTCGGCAGGCTTCACTGATTGTATGCACTCTACTTCAGCATGATTCCCTCCGGAAAAGTGATGGAATCCTTCACCAATGATTCGATCTTGGTACACTAACACGGCACCAACCATAGGATTAGGTGCTGCCATTTCACCACCGCGATTGGCCAACTCAAAACATCTCTGCATGTATGTCTCTGATAGCGTAAAGTTTTTTTCCATCTTATTATTAGAGTTTAAACTTAACAAATATCATACTATTCCAATCTTTTGCTTGGCATATGTTTGGAGAATATTTTACTGGATTTCATAATATTGAGACATTCAATCTTTTTGATTCTTATATTTGTATAGAGGAGCAAGATGATACAGTGATACAGTCAGTACTCGGCACATATAACTATCAAAATTCAACTTGACATGACCTTCACACGATTATTCGAAATTTTACCTCATCAACTAGCCAGTCACCCAAAGGAGGATTGCCTTGCTGCAAAAGAGAATGGAATCTGGAAGAAATACAGCACAGATGAAGTTGTTAGGCTTATTAACCAGCTAAGTCATGGTTTGCTAGCGCTAGGATGCCAAACCAATCCGGATGATGTATTAAAAGACAAGGTGGCTCTAATCAGCAACAACCGACCAGAGTGGAACTTACTTGACAATGCACTGCTCCAAATTGGTGTAGTCAATGTTCCTATCTATCCTACTATTACCGATGCTGAGATGGAATTTATTTTCAACGATGCCGGAATAAAATATGCCTTTGTAAGTGATGATAAATTATATGCCAAAGTGAAAGGTATCCAACCTCGATTGACTAATTTAATTGAGGTGTTTACATTTAATGATGTGCCTGGTGCAAGGCATTTTCAGGAAGTAATGGATTTGGGTAAAAATGGAGATGCAAGTCGCCTTGATTCTATTCGTAATAATATTACCACTGACGATTTGGCTACCATAATCTATACTTCTGGTACAACAGGTAGCCCAAAAGGTGTGATGCTTACTCATCGAAATATTTGCAGCAATATCAATAGCTGTATTCCCATCTTGTTAATTCCATTGAATAGTACACATAGAGCATTGAGTTTCTTGCCCCTTTGCCATATATTGGAACGCATGGTAACCTTCTTGTTGATGACAGAAGGGATAAGTATTTATTATGCCGAGAGCTTAGAAACTATTGCTGATAATATGAAAGAGGTGCAGCCACACGTATTTACCACCGTGCCGCGGTTACTAGAAAAAGTTTATGATAGAATTGTTTCAAAAGGAAATGAGCTAACTGGAGTAAAGAAAAAATTATTTTTCTGGGCGCTTGATCTCGGTTTGAGATATGAGCATGAAGGAGCCAACGGTTGGTTTTATGAGGCGCAACTTAAATTAGCTAATAAATTAATCTTTTCAAAATGGAGAGAAGCACTAGGCAATAATGTTAAACTCATTGTTTCCGGAGGTGCAGCACTTCAACCCAGATTGGCCAGAGTTTTTACCGCCGCTCAGCTTCAGGTATTGGAAGGTTATGGCCTCAGCGAAACATCGCCCGTTGTAGCAGTTAATCGTCCTGAACCTTATGGCTCTTGTTTCGGAACTGTTGGACCATGTATCGACCAGGTAAGCATCAGATTTGAGCAGGACGGCGAAATTTCTGTAAAAGGAGAAAATATAATGAAAGGGTACTACAAGCGCCCCGACCTCACCGCCGAAGTAATTGATAAAGATGGATACTTCCACACCGGAGATATTGGACAACTAATAGACAATAAATATTTAAAAATAACCGACCGTAAAAAGGAACTATTCAAAACCAGTGGGGGAAAGTATGTAGCACCTCAGGTAGTTGAAAACAAATTGAAGGAATCCATTTATATTGAACAAGTAATGGTGGTTGGTGAAGGTCAAAAATTTGTCGGAGCAATCATTGTTCCCTCATTCGCTGAACTAAGAAAGTGGTGTGAACATAATGGCATTAATTACTCTAGCAATGCAGAAATCATTATCAATCCAGCAGTGTTAAAGCTTTTTCGAACAGATATAGATGCAGCCAACCAGAACCTAAACCATGTAGAGCAAGTTAAAAGGTTTGAATTGTTGCCAAATGAATGGACTATTGCCAGTGGTGAATTAACTCCAAAATTAAGTCTCAAGCGCAAGGTGGTCACCGAGCGATGCAGGTTACTTATCGATAAAATATTTTCAGTGTAGTTGTAATCTGAACCTGAGATAAGGTAGAAACATTTATCCAAAATACCTTCTTAAGCTACACTAAGGCTCTTAGGCGCAGCATCTAGTATTTCCTTACTTGATTGAGAGGCATATTTTTTAAAGTTGTTGATGAATTTGCCAGCTAAATCATTCGCTTTTAAGTCGTAAGCATTTTTATCAGCCCAAGTATTTTTCGGATTCAGAATTTCAGCAGGTACGTCAGGACAACTCACAGGCATAGCCAAGCCAAATACCGGATGATTTTCGAAGTTCACATTATCCAATTCGCCTTTAAGGGCTGCCGTTATCATAGCACGAGTATATTTAAGTTTCATTCTGCTTCCGGTTCCATAGGCTCCACCACTCCAGCCTGTATTTATTAACCAAACCTTAGCACCTGTTTTATTCATTCTTTCACCAAGCATCTCGGCATACTTAGCAGGATGTAAAGGCAGAAATGGCGCTCCGAAGCAAGCACTAAAAGTGGTGCTTGGCTCAGTGATTCCGGCCTCGGTGCCTGCCACCTTGGCTGTGTATCCACTTATAAAGTGATACATAGCTTGTCCTGTAGTTAATTTAGAAATAGGAGGTAAAACGCCGAAAGCATCGCAAGTCAAAAAGAATATATTTTTTGGCACTCCTCCAACGCTTGGGCTAACTGCATTAGCAATATGTGTCAAGGGGTAAGCAGCCCTTGTGTTTTCTGTTTTTGAGATATTAGCATAGTCTGGAGTATTGGTGCCAGGAAAAAATTGAACATTTTCCAAAACAGTTCCGTGTTTGATAGCAGCCCAAATTTCAGGTTCTTTTTCTTGGGTTAAATCAACACATTTTGCATAACAACCTCCTTCAAAGTTAAAAACGCCGTCATCAGCCCAGCCATGCTCATCATCACCTATTAATTTACGATTAGGGTCAGCTGATAAAGTTGTTTTTCCGGTACCACTTAGCCCAAAAAACACTGCAGTATCACCTTGACTGCCAATATTGGCCGAACAGTGCATGGGCAATACTCCGCGATTTACCGGCAGTATAAAGTTTAGTGCTGAGAAAATGGATTTTTTCATCTCCCCGGCATAACCCGTACCGGCAATCAAAACTATTTTCTTTGTAAAATTAACTATCACAAAATTTCCTTGGCGAAGTCCATATTTACTAGCATCTGTTTTATACCCCGGAGCACATAAAATATTCCAATCAGGAACAACACTTTCCTTTTCAGCATCGCTCATGCGCATGAACATATTATCTACAAATAAGTTGTGATAAGGAATCTCATTAATCGTTCTCACATTCAATCTATATGTTGGATTGGCGCAAACAAAATTATCCCTTAAATAAATCTCTTTGCCAGCAAAATAATTACACACTTCTTTATGTAATGCCTCAAAAACTTCTGAGGAAACACCCTGGTTCACATCACCCCAATTTACCTCCTTCTCCGTTATGGAATCCCTAACAATGTAGCGATCTTTAGGGCTTCTTCCACTAAATTCGCCACTATCAAATACGATAGCACCATTATCGGTATATACACCTTGCCCAAGTGCTATGGCCTTATCCATTAATTGCTGTGGAGTAAGATTCCAGTTGCAAATTGAAATATCATGTATACCTGCCAATTCCAAACCCACCGCTTTGTTTTTGAGGCCTAATTCTTGCATGTTGTTTTTTCTTTTAAGTGCTTGACCACAAATGTAGAAAATCGACCTTGATCAGTCATAGCCTTAATGTAATATTTTGCTAACTTAGTATTAACATCATCAACATGCACTATGTTTCAACTGTTAAGCCTTGAAAAAGAGCCTTTATAAATCAATTCTGAGAAAGTTTTATACATCAAAGTTCATTTCATTAGCATTTTTCAATAAAAAAATTACCTTTGCAATCCAATTTTAAAAATTGGTGTGGTAGTTCAGTTGGTTAGAATGCCGCCCTGTCACGGCGGAGGTCGCGGGTTCGAGTCCCGTCCACACCGCAACTTCAAAGTCTTGTAAATCTTTTACAAGACTTTTTTTATGGATGAATTTGTCATTTATTTCCTCCAAAGTGAAACCGAAGTCGGCTTTTATATCGGTTACACCTCCTTACTTATTCCAAGAATTTGCGAACATAATAAAGGAAGTTCAGTACATACTTCTAAAAAAAGCCCTTGGAAGGTAGTTTAGGTTAAATCTGGTTGACATCCTTTAAGTTATTATCTTATCACCTCAACCACATATATGTTGATTTTTGTAAAAAAATGTATCTTTCCAACATCTTAAAAATCATTTTACTATGAACTTTCTGGATTTTGAAAAACCAATTGAAGAATTATTTAACCAAATTGAAAAAACTAAGGAAATAGGTGAGAAGACTAAAGTGGATATGACCACCACCGTTACCGAGTTGGAGAGCAAAATTGTTGATTTGCAAAAGAAAATTTATAGCGAACTCACTCCATGGCAAAGAGTGCAGCTGAGTCGCCATCCTGATAGGCCTTATACTTTATTTTACATTGAAAAAATGTGTTCCGATTTTATTGAGCTCCATGGCGATAGGCATGTGAAAGATGATAAGGCCATGGTAGGCGGCCTGGGAACCATAGATGGAAAACCGGTAATGATTATTGGTCAACAGAAAGGAAACACCACCAAGCAACGCCAATATCGAAACTTCGGAATGCCCAATCCTGAAGGCTATCGCAAAGCCCTTCGATTAATGAAAATGGCTGAAAAATTTAATATTCCGGTAGTTACACTCATTGATACTCCAGGAGCCTACCCGGGTCTTGAGGCTGAAGAACGCGGTCAAGGTGAAGCCATTGCCCGAAACTTATTTGAAATGGCCCAATTGAAAGTTCCCATTGTATGTGTTATCATTGGCGAAGGGGCCAGTGGTGGTGCATTAGGAATTGGAGTAGGAGATAGGGTGCTTATGCTGGAGAACACATGGTATTCCGTAATCTCTCCCGAAAGCTGCTCCTCTATTTTGTGGCGTAGTTGGGATTTTAAAGAAAAAGCGGCCGAGCAGTTGCGTTTAACAGCAGAAGATATGAAGAGCTTTAATTTGGTGGATGGAGTAATTGCTGAGCCTTTAGGTGGCGCTCATTCTAATCCGGATGAGATGGCCAATAGATTGAAAGAAACTATTATTAAGGAACTGGATGCACTTGGAAAAATGAATCACGAGCAACGTTTCAGCATTCGGGTAGAGAAATTCTCCAAGATGGGAGTGGTAAGTGAAATGGCAAGCTAAAAGCAGCCCAATCCGTTAACTGCGAATAATGAACTTAAAGACCTACTTTTTTTCACAAAAACTGAATGCCGCCAGTAAAAGCGCTAAAGATGTTGCACGTGTTAAGGTGAACATGAGTGAAGTAAAAAGGATTGGGATTTTATTTGATGCAAGTCAGGAATATACTTTTACTCAAATTGAACATTTCGCTCTCCGATTACCAAAAGACGCATCTATCACCTACCTGGGATTTATTAATCTGCCAGCAAAAAAAGCAGTCGAAAAAAACATTCCATTCGACTACTTTACTCGTTCGGATGTCTCTATGTATGGTATTCCGAAAGGCGATAAGGCCATTCAATTTAGCAACACACCATTCGATTTACTATTCGGACTCTTTGTAAATGCAACTGATCCGCTGGATTATATCATGGCCACCAGCAAAGCTCGATTTAGGGTAGGTTCATTTCATATAGGCAGAGAGTTCTGTTCTGACTTTATGTTAAATCTAAAACCGGGCGATAAATTAGAAGACCTTATTAAACAGGCCACTTATTATTTGGAAATGTTTTCCGAAAAACCACATGTTGCCAATGGCGACTAACAATCTAAAAGTATTTCAAAATGAATTTCAAAGGAACGGGAGTTGCACTTGTTACTCCTTTTAAAAAAGATAAATCGATTGATTTTTTAGCACTCACCAATTTGGTCGAGCATTGCATCAATGGCGGTATAAATTATTTAGTGGTTCTTGGTACTACAGGTGAAACTCCCGTTCTATCAAAAGAGGAAAAGTTGGAAGTTTGGTCGCATGTGGCAAAAATCAACCATGCACGTTTACCATTGGTAGCTGGTATGGGAAGCAATAATACGGCTGAGCTAATCAAGGAGATGCAAAGTTTTCCATTAAAAAATGACTATAATGCATTTCTCTCTGTAACACCGTATTATAACAAACCCAATCAGGAGGCGCTTTATCAGCATTACAAAGCTATTGCAGCTTTGTCACCATTGCCCATTATTCTTTATAATGTTCCCGGTCGTACCGGCGTAAACATTTTGCCTGCCACCACTTTACGCTTGGCCAAAGAGTTTAAAAATATTATTGCAGTGAAAGAAGCAAGTGGAAACATGGCTGCTTGTTACGAACTAGTAAGTGGCAAACCAAAAGACTTTTTAGTGATTAGTGGCGACGATGATTTAGTCTTACCACAATTAGCATCCGGCATGGATGGAGTTATCTCAGTAGCTGCCCAATGTTTCATTCAAAATTTTGTGAGCATGGTGAATGCCGGCTTAGAAGGTGATTTTACTACTGCACGTGTAGGTCATTATAAAATTATTCAGGGGGTAAATTTGCTTTTCAAAGAAGGGAATCCGGTGGGGGTAAAGGCCGCACTCAACATATTAGGTATTTGTGAAAATGAACTTCGCCTACCCTTAATTCCGGCGTCAGCTGCATTATGCGATGAAATAAAATCGTTTATGAATTCACAACCTTAAATGTGAGCTGGCTCCTCAAACCAATCTTTCCAAACTACTTCGTACCCATTTTCTCGAATCATACGGGCAACTTGTTGAGGGGTACGTGCATCGTCAATATGAAATTGCTCCAAGGCATGAGTGTTTAAAGCATAGCCACCCGGTTCTGTTTTGCTGCCGGCGCTCATGGTGGTAATCCCAAACTTAAAAGCATTATTTCTAAACGAAATGCTTTCACGAGTGCTTAGGCTCAACTCCACATTTTCATTAAAAATTCGATAAGCACAGATTAATTGGGCTAGTTCTTTGTCAGTCATCTGCACATTGGGTTCAAAGCAGCTTTCATTAGGCCGAATACGTGGAAAACTCACCGAAAATTTACTCTGCCAATATTTTTTCTCTAAATAATCAAGATGCATGGCTGTGAAATAGGAATCGGTACGCCAATCTTCCAACCCCAATAAAACACCTAAGCCCATTTTATGAATCCCGGCCTGACCCAAACGTTCGGGGGTATCCAGTCGATAATAAAAGTTTGACTTTTTTCCTTTCGGGTGGTACGTTTTGTAATTATCCTTATGATAGGTTTCCTGATAAACCAGTACGGCATACATTCCGGCTTGGTGCAGTTGTTCGTAATCTTCTACCTCAAGTGGTTGTACCTCAATTGTAATGTTGCTGAAATATTGTTTGGCTAGTTCAATAGCATTTAAAAAATAATCGGTATGAACAGTTTGGTTGGCTTCGCCTGTTACCAAAAGAATATGGTCGACTCCTAGTTCTTTTATAGCCTCGTACTCCCTATTAATTTGTTCGTTGCTTAAGGTCAATTGCTGTATTTTATTGTCAAAGCTGAAGCCACAATAGGTGCAAATGTTCTGGCATTCATTGCTCAAATACATGGGGGCGTAAAGTTGCACTGTATTGCCAAAACGTTTCAAGGTAAGCTGTCGGCTCAATTGTGCCATTGGCTCCAGATAGGCAGCTGCTGCTGGCGAAATGAGTGCGGCAAAATCTTCCAAAGAGCCATTGCCGGCATTTTGTAAGGCCTGCTCCACATCGGCGATTGTTTTGGAATAAATAGACGCCTTTACTTCATCCCAATTGGCCGTATCGAATATTTTTGAAAAACTCACAGGGCGAAGTTAACGTGCTAATTAGTTAATGTGATACTGTGCTGATGAAAAAACTTACTGCAATGACTTACAATTCACTCATCTTAAAAAACTCCTTCACTCGAACTCCTTTATCTGTCTTTTGCAGATTGCAAAGTTCATTGTCTTTGTCATGTTCGAAATAGAGGTAGTAATCTTTTTCTACTGCTTCGTTTAAGAACGCTTCCTTCTCTTGCAGAGTAACTAATGGGCGCATATCATAACCCATTACATATGGCAATGGAAGGTGGGCTGCCGATGGCAGCAAATCAGCCATGTAGCATATAGTCTTCCCATTATATTTAATCATAGGCAACATCATGGCCTCGGTATGCCCATACACAAAATAAATTTGGAAACCTTTGAACACTTCCGTGTATTGTTCCGTAGGTACCATATTTAATCGTCCAGTTTCTTGTATAGGCAAAATGTTTTCTTTTAAAAATGATGCCTTCTCACGTTGGTTGGGGTTTATGGCCCAATCCCATTGTTTTTGGTTGCACCAATATTTGGCCTTGGCAAATGCTGGCACCAAATTTTTATCGGCATCATATTTTATAGCGCCACCACAATGGTCGAAGTGTAGGTGGGTTAAAAAAACGTCGGTTATTTCGTCGCTGCTGAGATTTATTCTTCTCAGTTCATCATCTGTAGTGGGTATGCCGCTGGGTTCATAGTGGCTAAAAAACTTAGCATCTTGCTTGTTTCCCATTCCGCAATCAATCAATATCTTTTTATCTTCCATCTCTACCAATAGGCAGCGCATGGACCAGGTGCATAAATTATTCTCATCTGGTTGATTGAGTTTGCTCCATATTTTCTTAGGAACAACGCCAAACATTGCTCCGCCATCCAATTTGAATGTGCCGGTATTAATAACAGTTAGTTTCATTATAATTAAGTGTGAGAATGTCGAATAACAACCTCACAATATTCCGAATTTTATAGCTTATATTTGAAAAAACAATTATCCTCTAACCTAAAAACTACAAATCATATGAATATCATAATGTATTGCTGGTGGCAAATATTGCTTGCCACGGCTGCCTACTTTGTATTAGGCGCCATTTGGTTTAATAAAAATGTATTTGGAACCTTGTGGGCCAAAAGTCATGGCATTGCTATGGATTCTGCCAAATCTAAAGAGGTGAATATGCCCATGATGATGGGATTTGGTTTTGTCTGCACCATCTTTATTTGTTCGTCTATCTGCTATCTCACCTGCAATCAGATTGTATGCACTACCGAAGGGTGCAGTATGTCGCTAATGCACTGTATCAAGATAGGAGTAATGGTGGGAGGTGTTTGCTCAGCTGCTATTGCTATGTCCTATGCTTACCAAATGAAATCAATCAATGCCTACATTACTGATTGTGGTTATCATATGGTTGGATGTGTATTAGCCGCGGTCATCATGCATTATGTCTGTATGTAGAATTGATTTTTTTTCTTACCAATGTATTTGCCTTGGTTTAGAAAAGCTTAAGGTCGATTTTGTGCAATTACTACCTCTTTTAAATTTCAGCGGCCATCTCTTTATTGTAATGCTGCCTTTCCATCTCTTTTAAGCAATGTAAGCGCACATTTTTCTATCTTCGCCACTTAATTATGCAAAAAGTAATCATACTCGACTTTGGTTCGCAATACACCCAGCTTATTGCTCGTAGAATTCGCGAACTGAATGTGTATTCTGAAATAATCCCGTTCAATAAAAAGATTGA
>DAIMNW010000010.1:0-2802 GCA_036719905.1 Chitinophagales bacterium | reverse complement strand
TTGAATTAGATGAGGATGTAAAAGGAATAATATTTGGCGGTAGCCTATTTGGAGTAAATGATGCTAATGCTCCCATCATTGAAATGATGGATTATGTGAACAAGAAACCGGTTTTAGGTATTTGTTATGGCGCTCAGCTTTTATCCAAGCAGTTTGGCGGCAAGGTCGAAAAATCGGCTACTCGTGAATATGGCCGAGCCACTTTAAAATTAAAAGAGGAATTTGCACCTAAAATACCGCACACATCCACCGTCTGGATGAGCCATGCCGATACCATTACCCAATTGCCTGAACAATTTGAAATAGTAGGCACTACCGAAAGTATTCCGGTGGCATTTTTTAAAAATAAAAACGGTGCATTTCAAATGCCTGTATGGGGTGTGCAATTTCACCCTGAAGTAACCCACAGCGATCATGGTAAGGAAATACTGGCCGAATATGTTTATGATGTATGCGGCTGTGCTCCAACGTGGACATCTGACGCATTTGCCGAAAGCAGTATCAATAATTTGAAAGCACAAATTGGCAATGATGAAGTAATACTTGCTCTAAGTGGGGGAGTAGATAGCAGTGTGGCTGCCGGTTTACTGCATAGGGCTATTGGTAAAAATTTACACTGTGTGTTTGTAGATAATGGCTTATTACGAAAAGATGAATTTGAGAACGTACTGAAAAGCTATGAATTGATGGGATTGAACATTAAAGGTGTGGATGCCAAACAGTTGTTTTATGATAACCTGCAAGGAGTAAGTGATCCGGAGCAAAAGCGTAAGATTATTGGCAAAACTTTTATTGATGTTTTCGAAGCGGAAAGTCATCACCTACCCGAGGTGAAGTGGTTGGCTCAAGGAACTATTTACCCCGATGTGATTGAATCATCGTCGGTACATGGGCCCAGCCAAACAATAAAATCGCATCACAATGTGGGCGGCTTGCCAGAAAAATTGAAATTAAAAATTGTAGAACCACTCCGATTGCTATTCAAAGACGAAGTTCGTAGAGTTGGTAAAGCTTTAAATATACCTTCAGATATTTTAGGTCGCCATCCATTTCCCGGCCCGGGTTTGGGAATTAGAATAATGGGTGATGTAACTCCTGAGAAAGTTAAAATATTACAGGATGCGGATGCTATATATATGAACGGCCTTCGGAATAGTGATTTATACGATAGCATCTGGCAAGCTGGCGCCATTCTTACCTCAGTAAAAACAGTAGGCGTAATGGGCGATGAGCGAACTTATGAGCATGTGTTAGCCCTTCGGGCTGTCACTTCGCTTGATGGCATGACTGCTGATTGGGTTCATTTGCCCTACGATTTTTTGCAAAGAATATCGAATGAGATAATTAATAATGTGAGAGGAATTAATCGGGTAGTATATGATATTAGCAGTAAGCCACCTGCCACCATTGAATGGGAATAAAATTGAGTGATATCCAGTGAAAAATTATTTACTCTTACTTACTATTTGCTCCTTACTTGCAGCATGCAGCAGCAGTAATGTGGTACACAGGCACGATAACGAAAAAGAGTGGGCGCTGAACAAGAAGATTGTGCCGGTAAAGCCAGCGCCTCCAGTGGTTCGCGATGACAAGTATATACGTGATTCAATTGAACGAGAAGAAAACCGTCCACTCACACATGCCGATTCATTTATTTATAAAAATCATTACATCATCGGTGTTGTTCTCCCGTTTGCCATCGATTCTAACCGCTTATTATTCGATTCGGCCGAAAACAAAATTGGCTCTAAGAAATCTATAGCAGCACTAGAATTTTATGAAGGCGTCCTTATTGCACTTGATTCATTAAAGCGAACCGGCTATCATCTCACTATTAAAGTGGTTGATTTTACGGAGCATGGCGTCGAATTTTCAAAAATTGCTAAGGATAAAGGATTAATCGCCTGCGATTTAATTATTGGAACGTTAAATAGTAATGAAGCAAAATTGGTTAATCAATATACTTCGATACACAAAATACCCTTTGTGTCGCCTATGGCTACCTCCTTTTTGCCGGAGGCCCCATCCCGATACATTAGCATAAATCCAGGGCCAAAGCAAGTTATTAGCAAGATGGCCAACTTTGTTGAAAAAGCTTCAAAGGAGAATAACATTGTAATCATTCATCCCAATACAATTGCTGATAATGCATTAGCCTTGCAATATGAAAATGGATTCTGGGAAAAATTCAATATGGTAACTAATGTGGTTCTATCGAAAAAGGATTTGGCCGATACGTTGAATGGATTTTTGAGTGAAAAGGCTTCCAATTGGATAATAGTGGCAAGCAATGATAATGGATATGCTTTGACGGCTGCAAGAGCAATATCGACCCTGGCAACCGAGGAAAGAAAGCTAAATCTGATTGGTCCATCCTCATGGGGCGCATTTGATGCATTAAAAACAGCTCTTAGCGATAATGTAACAGCCTACTATGCAACAAATTCTTACATTAACAAAAATGATAATGGGTACAAGTCATTCTACAACAAATTTGTCAATGAGTATCATGCCAAGCCAAGTGAAATAGCTACTAAGGGCTATATGTGCATGCTTACCTTTGCTTCTCAACTAAAAAAACACGGCCAGCGCTTCGACTTATTCATGGATGAAAAAAATATTAACACTATGTTTGGCAAATTGGTGTTCGATGAGGTAAAAGACCGAAAGAAAACCCTCTATTTTGTAAATAAGAATGCAGTGATGATGAAATTATCTCCTACGGGTGCAGTAAAATGCGACGACTAGTGTTTCATCACCCTTTATCCTACTGAACTTTAACAAAATATAAGTAGCAGATTA
>DAIMNW010000116.1:0-7804 GCA_036719905.1 Chitinophagales bacterium | reverse complement strand
GTCCAGGGGCTGTTGCCGGAATCTTTGTTCATGAAAAACATCACACCAACGATAACCTTCCCCGATTTCATGGTTGGTGGGGGCACAATGAAAAAGAGCGCTTTAAAATGCTGCCCAATTTTGAAAGTATGCATACCGCTGAAGCTTGGCAATTGAGCAATGCGCCTGTTTTTCCCATGGCCATTCACAAAGCTTCATTAGAAATATTTGATGAAGCAGGGATGGATAATTTAAGAGCTAAGAGCTTACTACTAACCGGATTCCTTGACTTTTTATTACGTCAAAAGCAAAATGAGGTTGCCTTCGATATATTGACTCCATCTACTGAAAATGAACGCGGCTGTCAGATTAGCCTCTCCTTTAAAAGCAGCGGTAGGCAGGTATTTGACAGACTAACGCAAGCCGGCGTAATAGCTGACTGGAGAGAGCCCGGCGTAATTCGTGTAGCACCGGTTCCACTCTATAACTCTTTTGCCGACGTGTTTAATTTTGTCAAATTGATTTAATTTATTTCTACTTTTAATATTCTTAATCTAACAAAAAATAAAGCTCACCATGAAAAAAATCTCCCTATTTCTGCTAATGCTTGCCACGGTCTGCATTAACGCATTTGCCCAAACTACTCCTCCTGTAAAGGGCGCTTCAGTGGAAGGCATTACCGAATACCAACTAGCCAACGGAATGAAAGTTTTACTTTTTCCAGACCAGTCAAAAGCCACTATAACCGTCAATATCACTTATCTGGTAGGAAGTAGAATGGAAGGCTATGGCGAAACCGGCATGGCCCACCTGCTTGAACACATGATGTTCAAAGGTTCTACCAAGCACACCAATATTCCTCAAGAACTATCATCGCATGGCGCCCGTCCAAACGGTACCACCTGGTTGGATAGAACGAATTATTTTGAAACATTTTCGGCCACCGATGATAATTTGAAATGGGCACTTGACCTTGAAAGTGATAGAATGGTAAATTCATTTATTGCCAAAAAAGATTTAGAATCAGAATTTTCGGTAGTTAGAAATGAATTTGAAAGTGGAGAAAATAATCCGGGCAGCATTTTGATGGAAAGGGTAATGAGCAGCGCTTATTTATGGCACAATTACGGTAAATCAACCATTGGCAGCAAAGAAGATATTGAGAAAGTGCCTATAGAAAATCTGCAAGCTTTCTATCATAAGTTTTATCAACCGGACAATGCTGTGCTTACCGTGGCCGGTAAAATTGATGAAGCAAAAACCTTAAATTTAATTAACGAATATTTCGGAAAAATTCCACGACCTGCCAGAAAACTCCAAGAACCATACACCGTGGAACCCGTTCAGGATGGTGAACGAAGTGTTACGCTTCGTCGTGTAGGCGATGTACAGGCAGCTAGTTGTGGCTATCATATTTGCAATGGATCAAACGCCGATTATCCTGCTATCGAAGTGCTATGTGATATTTTGAGCAATGAACCAAGCGGTCGACTATATAAAGCACTTGTCGAAACAAAAAAGGCCAGTTCCATTTATGCCTATTCCATGCAATTGAAAGACCCTGGGTTTATGTATATCAATGTTGATGTACTAAAAGAGAAATCGTTGTACGATGCACAAAAAACGATGTTGAGCTTATTAGATGATTTAAAAAATCATCCGGTAACTGATGAAGAGGTAAATCGAGGTAAAAACAATTTATTGAAAGATTTTGACTTAATGTTTAACAATAGCGATCGCATAGGAATGCAGTTGAGCGAATACATTTGTCAAGGAGACTGGCGTTTACTATTTCTTTATCGCGATGGACTCAGCAAAGTAACTGCTGCTGATGTTAATCGTGTAATTGCAACCTACTTAAAACCTTCGAATCGTACACTTGGGTTATTCATTCCGGATGCTGCTCCTGACCGTAGCATTATTCCAGCCAATTCTAACGTGGATGATTTGGTAAAAAATTATAAAGGAAAACAAGCTTTAGCTCAGGCAGAAGCATTCGACCCTAGTACTACCAACGTTGAAAGCCGAACCAAAAGAGGAGCATTTGTTGGCGGAGGTAAATATGCATTACTACAAAAATCCACTCGTGGTTCAGCCGTAAAAGCTAGCATTGTACTTAGAATTGGCAACCCTGAAGCTCTAAGCGGTAAATCCCGAATAGCAGGTTTCACTGCGGCTATGCTTGATCACGGTACAGCCAAATACAACCGTCAGCAGTTGAAAGATGAATTAGATAAACTAAAGGCTCGTGTATCTGTAAGCGGTAATGGTCAGGAAGTGAACGTAAGCATTGAAACGGTAAAAGATAATCTTATTCCAACTCTTGAGTTAGTAAACGAAATTTTACGCAAACCAATTTTCCCAACTGAAGAGTATGAAAAAATGGTGCAGGAAGAATTGGCCGGTATCGACGAACAGAAGAGTGAGCCAACTGCACTTGCCAGCAATGTTTTTGAACGCATGATGAACAATTACCCAAAAACTGATTTCCGTTATACTGAAAATTTTGATGAACAAACTGCATCAGCCAAAGCCACCCAACTTGGCGATTTGAAAAAATTCTATCTTGATTTTTATAATAGCAGCAATGCCACTGTATCAGTAGTTGGCGAATTTGATGAAACATCAACCGTTGCAGAATTAAAAACCATCCTTGATAATTGGACAGCTGCCATACCCTATGTAAGAGCCGAAGATGCGATGTACGATGCTCCACAGCAGGTTCAAAAACTGAATTGCCCGGATAAAGCCAACGCCATGATGCTTTGTGGTATGAATCTTCCTCTTCGTGATGATGATCCAGATTATGCCGCTCTGATGATGGGTAACTATATTTTAGGGGGTGGATTTTTAAATTCTCGATTAGCTGTACGTATTCGTCAAAAAGAAGGTATCAGTTATGGTGTAGGAAGTTTTATTCAAGCTGACCCTTGGGATAAGTCAGGTGCATTTGGAAGTTACGCTATCTACAATCCGGATAATGATGCTAAATTGATAGCTGCCTATAAAGAAGAATTAGACAAGATGTTGAAAGATGGATTTACTGCTGACGAATTGAAAGATGCCAAGTCCGGATTTCTTCAAGGGCAAAATGTAAACCGCTCTACCGATACCTATTTAAGAAGTAAGTTGAATACCAACTTGTTTCTTAATAGAACCATGAAATGGAACGAAGATTTAGAAGGCAAGATTGCAAACCTCACAGTTGATCAGGTAAATGCGGCCATGCGCAAGTGGATAAATCCTTCAAAAATTTCGTATGTAGAAGCCGGGGATTTTGAACGAAAAAAATAATTAATAACTAGCTACATTAAAAAAGCGATTCAGTTTATAACTGAATCGCTTTTTTAATGTAGTAGAATTTATAATTCTTTTCGAAGTCTGGCTACAGGTATATTGAGCTGTTCACGATATTTAGCCACGGTTCGCCGGGCAATATTGTACCCCTTTTCATTTAGTTGCCCCATCAGAAACTCATCACTGTATGGCTTCTTTTTATCTTCGATGGCTATTAAGTCTGTCAGAATTTTTTTCACTTCCTTAGTTGAAACTTCTTCCCCACTATCAGTTGGTAATGATTCACTGAAAAAAGATTTTAGTGAAAATGTTCCAAACTCTGTTTGCACGTACTTACTGTTGCCCACACGGCTCACGGTTGAAATATCGAGATTGGTTCTATCAGCAATATCCTTCAATATCATCGGTTTCAATTCAGTTTCGTCGCCACTTAGGAAATAGTCGTATTGCAACTCTAGTATGGTACGCATAACTTGCATCATGGTGTGTTGGCGCTGCTTAATGGCGTCAATAAACCATTTAGCAGAATCCAATTTTTGCTTCAAAAACTGGATAGCTTCCTTTTGTTGTTTATCCTTTTTCTCCCCTTTATTATAGTCCCGAAGCATTTCTTTAAAATTTCTGGACACCCTGAGTTCGGGAGCATTTCTTGAATTTAAATGTAATAGTAGATCGCCATCATTGTTAGAAATGATAAAATCTGGAATGATATAATAATCCATCTTGCTCTGTTCGTTATATCCACTACCCGGTTTAGGATTAAGATGCACAATTATATCTATTGCTTTTTTTAATGAATCATTATCCACGTTAAGCTGCTCTGCTAATCGAGTGTAGTGCTTCTTGGTAAACTCTTCGAAGTAATTGTATATAATTTTTTTGGCAAGCGTAACAGCCGGATGGTGCTCCTTTTTTGAAAGCTGAATGAGTAAACATTCTTGTAAATCTCTGGCTGCAATTCCCGGTGGATCAAATTGCTGAATTTTCTTAAGCAATATTTCCAATTCGTCTATAGAGGTTGTAATATTTTGAGAGAAAGCTAGATCATCCACCATGGATTCTAATGGCCTGCGTAGATAGCCGTCATCATCAATACTCCCTATAAGATGAACAGCTACTCCCTGTTCGTGCTCTTCCAATTCTAACAAACCTAGCTGTTGCTCCAAATACTCATGAAAACTTTTTATTACGGGAATCGGCAAGGAAGTTTTTTCGTCGTCATCTTGCCAGTAGTCATCACCTTGTGTTTTGTATTCTGGTGTCTCTAAATCATCATCACTCAGATAATTTTCCAACTCTAAATCTTCCTGCGAAGTTTCAGAACTTTCCTCCGGTTCATCTTTGGCCCGTTCATCTTCCTTTAAGTCATGCTCAGTTTGCGTTTCAAATTTATCCTCGTCAGGGTTGGCACCATCTTCCAGTGCTGGATTAATTTCTAATTCTTCCTTTATTCGTTGTTCAAGGTTGGCCGTAGGCACAGTGAGCAACTTCATCAACTGAATTTGTTGAGGAGCCAAACGTTGTAGTTGCTTCTGTGATTGAGATTGTGAAAGCATATTTTTTTAAAACCGTGTGGAATGGTGAACAAAAATAAAAACCATTAACAGAATTACTCCATTTTAGGTGTAATAATATTCATTGTTTAGCCTGAATTATTCTTAACTTTGTTTCTATAAATATTTTACCATGAAAAAAAATCTACTGCTGATTGTTTTATTGAGCATTATTAGCTTTGCTCAGGCTCAAATTACAACCACCACAGCCATGTATCCTACCGCTGGAACCACTATTTATACCGTTCATGATACAGCAAGCCCCAGCTATGGTGCCTTGATACCCATGATGACAGGCGGCGCTAACCAAGTTTGGGATTGTTCCACAACCTTTGTTGCAGGCGATACCTCTACAGCCCAGTACGTTACACCTGCTTCTACACCATATGCTTCGACTTTCCCTGCTTCAACGCTTGCCTTTAACTCAGTTCGAGATTCTGCATATGCCTATTTAGCAACCAGTAGTGCAGGCATTAATCTGGATGGTTTACACACCTATTCTGCTCCTTCTGCTTTTCCTTCCATAATTGATTATGCTCCTAACCAATTAATAGCACCTGTAAATTTTACGTATGGGCAAACCGTTAGCAATATCTCCAAACTTAAGATTCAAACTATTTTTAACATACCTAGTATTGGTCAGCGACACATTGAGGTTCATGAGAAGGTAGCCAAAACATTTAATGCTGACGGCTACGGAGGTATTAAAACACCGACTGGCACTTACTGGGATGTGCTTCGCTATAAAATAACGTCACTGACCGTTGACAGTATATTTATTGATACGACTATTTTCACGGTGCATCTATTACTTCCACTTACCAATTTTACCAGTGGCAGTGTAGATTACAATTGGGTTCAAAACAATTCGAATCTTGGTATCATTATGGAACTTAATTGTGATAGTGCAGGCCTTGTAATAACCGGAGCCTCGTATAATTACAATCCTGCTTTTGTTTTCTCAGGTGTAAATAATTCAATATCAAAACCAATTTCAGATTTGAGTGTGTACCCCAATCCTGCCAATACAGAGGTAACCGTAAAAGCGACTTCTAAACTTAGTAATGGCAACTTAGAACTATTCGACCTTGCCGGAAGAAAAATAAAATCAATTCCAAATTTCGATTTAAATCATCCTTTAGACGTAAGAGAAGTTCCAAATGGAGCCTACTTTCTTAACGTGATTACTAATGGTGTAAATCAATCAACCAAGGTGGAGGTGCAACATTAATATAGCTATTGGACAAAAAACCTGTCTCAAGTAGAGGCAGGTTTTTTTATTTTTATCTTTGACCAACAGTTTACATCGAGTCCAAATATTACCCCTAATCTAAATTATGAGCAAGCGAACCAAAATTAAAGACATTTTACTTTCAGAAAATTCAAATTACCAAGCCACCGTAAAAGGTTGGGTGCGAACATTTCGTAACAATCAATTCATTGCAATGAATGATGGCAGCACCAATAACAATTTACAATGTGTGGTTGATTTTCAAAACACAGATGAAACAATTTTGAAAAGAATAACCACAGGTGCAGCGTTGAGCTTGACTGGTGAAATTGTAGCTTCATTAGGCAAAGGACAGAAGTACGAAATGAAAGTTTCGGCCATAGAAATATTGGGAGATAGTGACCCGGAGAAATATCCATTACAACCCAAAAAACATTCTCTTGAATTTTTAAGGGAGATTGCCCACTTGCGTTTTCGTACCAATACGTTTGGAGCGGTGAACCGAGTTAGAAATACCTTAGCATTCGCCATTCATGAATATTTTCAACAAAAAGGGTTTGTGTATTTGCACACACCTGTAATTACTGCCAGCGATGCTGAGGGTGCAGGGCAAATGTTTTCGGTGTCGGTTTTAGATAAGATTAATCCTCCGAAAAATGAAGATGGCACTATCAATTACAAAGAAGATTTTTTTGGCCGACCAACCAATCTTACCGTAAGTGGGCAGTTGGAAGCCGAATTAGGCGCCATGGCTTTGAGTGAGGTGTATACTTTTGGCCCAACTTTCCGGGCCGAAAATTCTAACACGACCAGACACCTTGCCGAATTTTGGATGATTGAACCCGAAGTGGCGTTTAATGATTTGAATGATAATGCCGATTTAGCCGAAGGGCTGTTGAAATTTTGTATCACTGAAGCACTCACAAAAAATGCAGATGATTTAGCCTTTTTAAATGAACGATTAGCCGAAGAAGAAAAACAAAAACCCATGAATGACCGAAGCGAAATGAGTTTGCTCGATTCGTTAAAGTTTGTGGTGGATAATGATTTTATAAGGTTGACTTATACCGAAGCTATTGAAATTTTAAAGGAAAGCACACCCAATAAGAAAAAGAAATTTAATTATTTGGTTGAAAGTTGGGGCGTTGATTTGCAAAGTGAACACGAACGCTACCTGGTAGAAAAGCATTTTAAAAAACCGGTGATTCTTACTGATTACCCCAAAGAGATAAAAGCATTTTACATGCGCCAGAATGATGATGGAAAAACTGTACGTGCTATGGATATTTTATTCCCAGGTATTGGCGAAATTGTAGGCGGTAGCCAAAGAGAAGAACGGTTAGAATTGCTTGAAAAACGTATGGATGAGATGCACATTCCGAAAGAAGAAATGTATTGGTATCTTGATACACGACGATTTGGCACTTGCCCTCATGCTGGCTTTGGGCTTGGGTTCGAACGCTTGGTTTTGTTTGTAACCGGCATGGGAAATATTAGAGATGTAATTCCTTTTCCTCGTTATCCGAAGGCGGCGGAGTTTTAATATATGAGTAAAATTTTCTTACTACTATTATTTAGTTGTTCTGCATTTGCTCAACAGCCTCTGAATGTACTCACATTTAATATTCGTTATAACAACCCTGGCGATAGCGCTAATACTTGGCAGAATCGTAAGGAAATGGTTTGTTCGCAAATCAATTTTTACGAAACCGATATTCTTGGAATACAAGAAGGGCTACACGAT
>DAIMNW010000294.1:0-2176 GCA_036719905.1 Chitinophagales bacterium | reverse complement strand
CGCCTGGCGGTAGCTTGTACCGGTGAATATGCACAAGCTGCCACCGGATTAGGCACTCCTTCAGTTTCTCAAACTTTAAGTTGTATTACCACCACTGTAAACCGAGTGGATGGAATTTATGAATCGGAAATAGCTGTGCGCATGGTGCTTATTGCCACAGAATCGAGTATAGTTTACACCAATCCTGCCACAGATCCTTTCACCGGTAACAACAACGCCGGAACGCTTATAACCCAAAGTCAGACTACGATTAATAGTGTGATAGGTTCAGCCAACTACGATATGGGGCATACCTTCAGCACCGGTGGTGGTGGTTTATCCAATTTGGGCTGTGTTTGTAAAAGTAGTTCGAAAGCAAAAAGTATAACCGGTAGCAGTACGCCTGTGGGCGATGCTTATGATGTGGACTATGTGGCACATGAAATGGGTCATGCCCTTGGTGGCGACCATACATTTGGTAGCGGACAGGGTTCATGCTCGGGCAATGGCAATGGGCCTACCGCCTACGAGCCGGGTTCCGGAACTACCATAATGGCCTATGCCGGTATTTGTGGCAATGATGATATTCAGACCCACAGCGATCCATTTTTTCATACCGCCAGCTTTGATCAAATTGTGGCCTATACGCACGGTACCAGTGGTAATACTTGCGCCGTGAAAACCAATACCGGTAACAACCCACCTACGGTTACCATGCCTACTTCCGGTAAAACCATTCCAAAAGGAACACCTTTCTATCTAACCGGTAGCGCCACCGATCCTGATAATGATGCTATAACTTATTGTTGGGAAGAAATGGATCAAACTTCGGCAAGCACCACCTGGAACGGCGGAGCCAGCAGCACCACTGCCCCTCTCTTTAAATCTAGAATACCTACCACTTCCCCTACCCGATATTTCCCATCATTGGCCGTAATTAAAGCCGGATACCCTGCCGGACCATCGGCTACCATGGGTGGACTGAAAGGGGAAACACTTCCTTTGGTTGCCCGTACCATGGATTTCCGCTTAACCGTACGAGATAATAAAAATGGCGGAGGCGGTGTAGCCACAGGCGGCAATGGTTGCTCATCAACAGCACCATTCACCCTTAATGTGGATGGTAATAGCGGCCCCTTCAAAGAATTGGTACCCAATGGTGGCGAAAGCTATCCGGGTGGCACTTGGCAAAATGTAACCTGGGACGTGGCCGGTACCAATGCCGCACCGGTAAGTTGTGCTATGGTAGATGTGGTGCTTTCAACTGATGGTGGAAACACTTTTCCAACGGTACTGATTGCAAATATTCCGAACAATGGTTCTGCTTTTATTCCCATGCCTAATCCGGCCTCTACCACTACCAACAATCGCTTAATGATTCGTTGCAGCGATAATTACTTTTTTGATATTGGCGATGGCAATTTTACCCTTACCCATAATTCATCGCCTGATGGTATAGCCAATGTGTTGGCCGGCAATCTTAAAATTCAGTTGGCTCCTAATCCGGCCAGCACCGAGATTTTACTTTCAGTAACCAACACAAATAGTGGAGAACCAGTAAGTTATGAAATATTGAACGCTCTTGGACAAATATGTGCTAGCGGAACTTTTTACTCCGATAACCAATCAGGAAATCGAATTGCTGTAAATCAATTAGCCAAAGGTTTGTATTTGGTAAATGTTCGCTCTGGCGAAAAACGTGGTGTGGCTCGATTTGTGAAAGAATAATTCTTTGAAGTAATTAACCTCATTGAATGAAGCAAGCCTTATGACCCTTACCAAACAGATTCTACTGACTGCACTTATTTCCCTTACCCTTTTCACCCTAGCCACTCCAGGTTATGCAGCCAAAAAGGTTTGGAAAAAAAGAAGCGTTTCGTACATACAAAAGAAAGTTACGGGCTGTAATCCCAACGCCGGCATTCTGAAAGGTGAGCATTGGCAAATGGATTATGCCAAGGTCTGGAATACGGTGTCAGGCACTTTAGCCTTGCCGCTTCCATTTCCCGATGGCACGGTGAAAAATTTCACCTTGCAGCCTTCGGGCACTATGAGTGCTGAATTAGCCGCCAAGTTTCCCGGCTTAAAAAGTTTTAGTGGGCAATGTGTGGAAGATAATAGCTACAAAGCCCGAATCGACTTTAATGACTTTGGATTTCATGCCTTGGTAACCGATGCAACGGGGCAAATATTTTTG
>DAIMNW010000115.1:0-7858 GCA_036719905.1 Chitinophagales bacterium | reverse complement strand
TTAATCTTTAAAGAAAAGCGGAGTACTTTATTGTACTCCGCTTTTTTATTTATATAAGCATATTGAATCAGAAATAATTTATTTTGCAATCCCGATGGAACTCTATTACTGTCCCAATATCTCTAACGACTTTTGCACTCTGGATGAAGTGGAAAGTCGTCATTGCCTGCAGGTGCTAAGAAACAAGCCGGGCGATACTATTCATGTGACCAATGGCGTCGGACAGCTATTTGAGGCCACCATTATTGATGATAAAGGAAAAATTTGTTCTTTAAAGATTAACGGTACCTTGCTAACTTCCTACCGGAACGGTTTGCAAATAGCAATAGCACCTACTAAAAACTCTGATAGACTGGATTGGTTTCTAGAGAAGGCAGTCGAGATTGGAATTGGCTCTATTCAGCCAATCGCTTGCCAACATTCCGAGAAAACTAAAATGAATTATGTGAGAATGAAAAAGGTGATGATATCAGCCATGAAACAATCAGGGCAAACATGGTTGCCGGAGATTCAAGAAATCATTTCTTTTCAGAAAATGGTTGACAAAATTGGAGAAACTGAAACAGATGCTTTTATTTGCCATAACGGAAAGCAGATTACTGAAGAATTAATGGAACAAAAACTCAAACATAGAAACCTGACCATATTCATTGGACCGGAAGGCGGTTTTAGTGAAGATGAAGTTCAAGTGGCAATGAAAAGTAAAATAAAACCGGTTCTTTTGGGGTCCAATCGTTTAAGAGTGGAAACAGCAGGATTAGTGGCTTGTGTACAAACAAATCAACTTCTACAATCAGTAAAATAAATTATGGATAAAGAATATTTCATACACGAATCTGCTTACGTAGATCATCCTTGTAAAATTGGAAAAGGAACTAAAATCTGGCACTTCTGTCACATTATGCAAAACACCGAAATAGGTGAAGGCTGTATTTTTGGGCAGAACGTACTGGTGGCCAATGATGTAAAGATTGGTAATAACGTTAAAGTACAGAATAACGTAGCTATTTATACCGGAGTTGAATGTGAAGATGACGTGTTCTTAGGTCCATCAATGGTATTTACTAATGTTACCAATCCGCGAAGTGCAGTAGTAAGGCGTGGGCAATATGCCAAAACTGTGGTTAAAAAAGGGGCCTCAATTGGAGCTAATGCAACCATTGTTTGCGGTCATGATATTGGCGAATACGCTTTCATTGGAGCAGGGGCAGTGGTAACTAAAAATGTACCTGCTTACGCCCTCATAGTTGGAAATCCAGGGCGCCAGATAGGCTGGATGAGCGAATATGGTCACCGACTTGAGTTTGATAAAGAAGGCTTAGCTATTTGCCCTGAAAGCCACCAGATCTATCATCTGAAAGATGGAAAAGTAAGCCGAGGGTAATTATAAATTCAAATAATTAAGCCCCAAGGGATAGTCTTTATTGATTAGTGAATCAATTAATTCAAAGTCTTCCAAACGATTGACAAAATCAAGTTTACCGGTATCTACTATCAAAATTCGTTTATCACGGTTGGTCTTGAAATAATTGAAATATTGCTGGCTGATATTTTCCAGATAATCATTTTGAATTTTCTTCTCATAATCCCTTCCTCTCTTGGCAATATTGACTTGTAACTGTTCTGTTGGCAAATGTAAATAGACAATCAAATCTGGGCTTGGAAGTGTTTTATAGATAATGTCGAACACACGGCAGTATAATTTATACTCCTCATCAGTTAGGTTCACTTTTGAAAAGAGCAATGATTTGACGAACAAATAATCAGTGATTACACCATTGTAAAAAAAATCGGTTTGGGCGGTCATGGCACTTAACTGCTGAAATCGTTCAGCCACAAAGAACAGTTCGAATGGAAAAGCAAACTTCTCCGGATTTTCATAAAACTTGGCAATGAATGGATTATCGGCAAATTGTTCTAATACTAATTTAGCATTGTGTTTTTTTGCCAAAAGGTTGGCCAAAGAGGTTTTCCCGGCTCCAATATTACCTTCTATAGATATGTAATTGTAGTGCAAATGCTAACTATTTATTTTTTCAACCGGCAAGGGGTCTGTACAATTTTTCAACAATGTAGAAATTGTTTTTCGAAATTTGGGATGAACTCTTCTAGGTGATAATTCATTCAAAGGCTCTAATGTAAATCTGCGTTCATGCAAAAATGGATGCGGTACAGTTAGCCTTTTGGTGGTAATAATGGTATTACCATAGAACAAAATGTCGATATCAATTATTCTTGGTTCCCATTTTAGTTGACGTTTTCTCCCTAGTTGCTCTTCAATTTTTAGAATAGTTTTTAAGCAGGCAACTTCATCTTTTCGGGTTTTAATAAGTATAGCTATATTATAAAAATCACTCTGTTGTTCATTCCCCCAGGCTTTGGTTTTATAAAATGATGATTGTTTTATTATTGGCCCTAGTTGCTGCTGAATAGCGTCCATGGCAGCTTCAATATTGGCTTTTTTCTGACCCATATTGGTTCCAAGAAGCAGATAAACAGATGTCATGGCTACAAATATAATTCATAACGGGTTAGTCTTTCAGCATTTATACCTTTAAACTAACTTAGTTTGTACCCTCCTGAACAATAATATTAACTTTGTGTCCGATGAAAGAAATACATAAAAGTGGATTCGTGAATATTATTGGCTTACCAAACGTTGGTAAATCAACTTTAATAAATGCCTTAGTAGGTCAAAAACTATCAATAGTATCGCCTAAAGCTCAAACTACCCGAAAGCGAATTATTGGACTCCTGAATGACGAGAATTATCAAATTGTTTTCAACGATACCCCAGGAATTTTAGAGCCACACTATAAAATGCAAGAAAGCATGAATGGTGTGATAAAGGAGGCAATTACTGATGCCGACGTGATTCTATATTTGATTGAGCCCAATATGAACGAGGCGGCTGTAAGAGCGCAATTGGAACAATTGAAAACAACTGCCAGTATTTTATTGGTTATTAATAAGTGCGATACTGTGTCGCCTGCCATCTTGCAAATGAAATTCGATTCGTGGCAAGACTATCCCGGAATAAAAAAAGCAATTGGAATTTCTGCACTAAATCAAACCGGCATGTATGAACTGCGAACGGCAATAGTTGACCTGCTTCCCGAATCGCCTGCCTATTACCCAAAAGATGACCTAAGTGATCGGCAAGTGCGCTTTTTTGTTAGCGACTTTATCAGAGAGAAAATATTTCAATTTTATCATGATGAAATTCCCTACCACACTGAGGTGGTAATAAATAGTTTTGAGGAGAAAGACAATGTAGATGTGATTGAGGCCGAAATATTAGTCAATCGTAAATCGCACAAAGGGATAGTAATAGGTAAAGGTGGCGAAGCCTTGAAAAAACTTGGAATTGCCGCCAAAGCAGAAATAGAAAAATTTACAGGCAAACCAGCTTATTTAAGATTGCATGTTAAAGTGCAAGAAAACTGGATTGACAACGACCGAATTCTTAAAAGCCTAGGCTATTAGTCAATCTCCTACTCCATACTTTCCGCCACTAGTTCGGCTATGTCTTTTAATATCATGGCATTTGCTTGATTCTGTTTCAAGCCATCATCCAACATAATCATGCAGAATGGACAAGCAGAGGCCACCACCTGCGCTCCTGTTGCAACGGCCTCTTCCACACGGGCTATATTGACTCTCTTGGAACCGGCTTCTTCTTCTTTGAACATTTGGCCACCTCCTGCGCCACAGCATAATCCATTCTTTCTACAACTTTTCATTTCTGTAAGTTCTGCATCCAATTTTTCAAGAACTTGACGTGGAGCTTCATAAATATTATTAGCTCTGCCTAAATAGCAACTATCGTGATAGGTGATTTTTTTTCCACTAAATGAGCCCTTCTCTTTCATTCTCACTTTACCTTGATCAATTAATTGCTGAAGGAAGGTGCTATGATGTATTACTTCATATTGGCCACCTAACTCGGGGTATTCATTTTTTAGTGTATTAAAACAGTGAGGGCATGTGGTTACAATTTTCTTAACGCCATAAGTATTCAACACATTAATATTATTGTACGCCATCATTTGAAACAGAAATTCATTGCCGGAACGTCGGGCAGGATCGCCCGTACAAGCCTCTTCAGTACCTAAAATTGCATAATCTACTCCTACCTTATTCAAAATAGTAACAAAAGCCCTGGTAATGGCTTGTATGCGTTGATCAAAACTACCTGCACAGCCTACCCAAAATAATATTTCGGGTGATTTTCCTTCACTTTGTAATTGGCTCATTAATGGTACCTCCTGTTTCATATTTGTTTAATTTAAAATTTAAAAACCATTTGCAGCTTAATTTCGTTGCGCTGATTACTGTTGATTAGATCCAAACCGCTCCCGATGCTATTTTGGTTATTATACCAAGTTCTGGCATATCGCAACCAAACTTCAAGGCGTTTTGTAATTGTGTAATCTAAAGTAGTATAAAATCGCGTTCCTTGTCCATAAAATCCTGGAACGCTGAAACTTCCTTGAACATCATTTTCAAAAGCATAAATTCTGGTATCATAATCTTCAGTAGAAAACATGGCAAATCGAGTGCTGAAGCTAAGTGGAAACGAAAGTTTTTTAAAGACCACATCTTGATATACCAAATATCCTTGGGTAAAAGTTGAATCGCCTGCCCCCCTGTATCTATTCCACTCAGCCCTGCTCTTGAGCACAATAACCGGGCTCACCTTAAGTATAGCGTTAAATCTTACTTGTTGCTTAAGGGTACTTACAGGCGCAACCATTGCCAGTTCAGCATTAGAAGGGTTCAAATCTTTAGTTAATTGTCTGCCTCGAATATAAATTTCAGAATATCTGGCTGGTTTGTAATTTAGTTCAAGAAGATAATCTGTCCCGGTACCAGGTGCATCTACTCTATATCGCAACCAAGGGAAACTAAAAATATCGCTATAGGCAGATAAAGTCCACTTACCTGTCAATTTACTTTGAAGACCCATATAGAAACCTTTTTCATTAGCCGGTTTGCTGCCTTCGGCAAATACATTGGTATAAATAGATTGGTATTGAGGTTGAAAATTTCGATACAGAAGGGCAATATCCAGCCTAGGGTCAAGGCTAGCTAGCAGCCCATTAACTGTTGCAAGGCCTCCATTTTGACTCATGGCTGTTTCGCCAAAAAAGTTAAAATTTCGATAGACATAACTGTAATCAGCAGAAAATTGTAGTAGTTTATTACCAGAGAAATTAAACTGACTGTAAGGTTGATAATTGGTACTCAATGGCGCTGATAGAATCGTTTGAACACCCGACAAACCGATTTCCAGATTGCTTTTTTCATAGTCAAGATGGGCGCCAATAGTAGATTGGTGGATGGCATTTTTATCGACCAATTCCGAAGTAGTTCTATGATAACCACTTTCTTGCAATGCTGAAATGGATGCAGTTTCTGAATTGAGAGTGTCATAAGCAATTATATTAGCATCTTTCCTCTTATAAGAAATAAATGGAGTGAAAGTAAAATTACCTTTTCCAAAAGTGGCCGCAGCCCCTCTCATAAACATGGATTCGCTCGACGATGTAAATGATTTTAAAAAAGGGGCATTTTTCTTAATCATCATGACAAGCGGAGTTTTGCCGGCGCCATAACCCGAAAAATACATGAGTCCTTGCCCTATTCTGATTTCATAATCACCAAGCGCCACTGTTTTTACAAACGTATTGGTACGAAAAAATAGATGAGCGCTATAGAAATCAAAACCTTGTTTTTGCGACCCTTTAAATAGTTCTTCACCAGCATCTTTTTCGGCCGTAATGCCATAGTTGAGCCGGTTAGCGTAAGTATAATTGTACTTAAAGAGCATCCGTGACTGGCTTCCGAGGTAGTGGTTTTTCACCGAGCCATCACTGTTGGTATCTGGCGGAAGGTATCCTATTGGCGTTTCAAAAAAATTGCCATAACGGTATAAGATAGATTGGGTTCCTTTGGTAAGTAATTCTTTAGTACTTATCTGATAGTCATCAATATCACCGCTTAAACTGATATAAGGAAGTATTCGCCTGATATCATTAAGTGTGAGCAAATCGACAGCCTGCAATTCATATTCAGTCATGAAATCTCCATTCAATTTTCTGTAATGTAGAATAGCGTTTAATTTCAAATCGCTCAGAAGTCCCAATTCCTTTAGCTGGTCGTAAGAACACCTATTTAAATTAAGCGGATGTTTTTGAAAATTCTGTAACGAGGTGGTGCTAAAATCGTACTCCACTTCGGCATCGGTTGCAGCACTGGTAGATTCAATTATTTGCTCTGTAGAAATGGAAGCATCACTGGAATCAATTTGGGCAAATACCATATCAGGCTGCACTAAAGCCAACAAGGCCATCACAAAAGGCAGGTATATCCATCTACAAATCATTGTGGTAAAAGTAAAAAAAAACACGTGTATGTTCTTATGTTAATGCCACCTACCTTCGCCACGATATGTATTTAATATTTTGACTAAACTTAAATCCAAATCAGACAGGCAAAATATTAAATGAACTACCCTCAAATATGATTTATAATTTGTTCAAACCATTTGTACGACTGGCCGTTAGGTCGTGGTTTAAGCGAATTTATTTTTCGGGTGTTCATCATATTCCTAAAGGCAAACCCGTCCTTTTGGCTTGCAATCACCCTTTATCATTCATGGACGGAACTGTGCCAGCAGTATTATTGAGCAGACAGTTATTTTTTCTGTCCCGAAGTGATGTATTCAGACACGGATGGAGCAATTGGCTTCTCAGCACAATCAACCTGCTGCCCATTTATAGAGAGCAGGAAGGCAAAGAACATTTGCTCAAGAACAAACAAACATTTGACGAATGTTATTCTGCCTTCAAACAGAATCAAATAGTCCAAATATTTTCAGAGGGGAAGTGCATCACTGAAAAACGTCTTAGGCCAATAAAAAAAGGCACTGCACGTTTGGCCCTCCAATCGGAAGCCGCTCATAATTTCAATCTGAACCTTCAAATTGTTCCGTGCGGAATAAATTATACCTATCCAGAGAAACCCGGAAGCGAATTAATGATTGAATTTGGAAAACCAATTTCTGTCAAAGATTACGAAAATCTTTATCGTGAATCACCGGCAAAAGCCATGAACGAATTGACCATTGGAATTGCTAATCAATTAAGTGCACTTGTCATTCAAGTTCGAAACAAGAGCCATGAAGAACTCACCGATCAACTGCTTCAACTGCAAAGAATAAAAATGAACGTACGAAGAGATAATTCGTTGGTAAGAACCTCGAAACGATTTAAAGCCGAAAAAGAAATTGCCGATAAGGCTAATGCCTTAACGCTCGACGAGATTCGTCAGGAGATAAAACAGATGAGTGAAGAGATTCACCCTGAAGCAAAAGAACCACTTAGCATCCTACTATTAAATATGATAATGGCTTTGCCAATTTATTCAATTGGATATTTACTTAACGCTACTCCAATTTTGATGGCACGGTTTATTACCTGGCTTACCGTTTCCCAGATTGAGTTTTACGCTCCGGTTCGATTAGTGTTGAGTACTGTCTTGTGGGTTCTATATTTTGTCCTCCTGATGTTTTTATCAATTGTTTATTGGCACCATTTTTTTTGGATATTGCCCATTTTGATCGTGGTTTTTGGTAAGTTTTCATTAATCATCAGACAACGAATATTCTAAGTGACTTTATTAAAAATATTTTGGCGAAAAACACTCACGATTCTATACATTTAGCCCCGAAATTAAACTGCAAAATTCCTAATCACTAAAACAGTCTTATTTAGAATGAATAACCGCTATAGCGACCTGATTCATCAAACTTTTGATTTTCCTCAAGAAGGATTTAAAGTAAAAGAGCATCAGC
>DAIMNW010000009.1:0-27793 GCA_036719905.1 Chitinophagales bacterium | reverse complement strand
ATGTATAGTAACTGCCTAGCGCTGTGTTATTCTGAAGCCAAGCTGAAATGGCAGGGCTCACTTGAGCATGACTAAAGCCTAGCATCGAAATCAAAGCTAAACCAGATAAGATAATTTTTTTCATAGGTAGAGTAGGGTTGTAGTTGTTTTATATAAAGATGCAATATTATTTCCTCCTTTGATAGTAAAAGGTGCTATTGGTTTAAAATGGTATTTAAATACTTTTTGGGCAACTTATTAGTTGGTGTGAAAATAAAGGTTTTATCATTAAGCGTTAATAAAAATGCTATCAGGTCCACCTTATCATCGTTACTTAATGGAAGCCCTGATCGAAGCTGATTAGGTACATTAGAATACGCCTGAACCCCTTTTGTATAGTGTTTAAGCACCTGATTCAAATTCTTAAATCTCCCATCGTGCATGTATGGAAATGTGTACGAAAGATTTCTGAGTGATGGAATTTTAAATTTAAAACTATCCGTAGGCAGTCGGGTTATGCTGAAACGTCCAAGGTCGTTCAAATTGGTATCTATTGGCAAGCCATTGTTGGCAAATTCGTAGTTTGAAAACAATGGTTCGCGATGGCACGAATTACAAAATTTAATAAATAAGGCATAACCCCTAGACTGTTGTTCGCTAAAACTTGATTCACCCCTGCGTACTGAATCATACTTTGCATTATTGCTTACTAAAGTAAGTTGAAACTGGGCCAAAGCTCTTAAAACATAATCGCTTTGTACTATACTATCGCCGTATGCATTAAAAAATAGTTTTCGGTAAGTTACTGACTGTTGAAGTTTTGGCAAAAGTTCTTTCAAAGAGCTTCCCATTTCTTTTGGATGGGTGATGGGTGCCAACGGTTGCCGCTCAAGAATAGGAATTGCACCATCCCACATAAAATAGGGTTGCCAAGCTAAATTTTGCAAAGCCGGAGCATTTCGGGTCCCTATGAGGTCGTTTATACCATGGCTTAGTGCATGGTCGGTATGTGAAAATGCATTATACGGTGAATGACAAGACACACATGAAATGGTATTGTTTTGTGATAAGTGAGGGTCATAAAACAATACACGTCCCAACTCAATGATTGCTGCTGAGGGCTTGTTTTTTTTTAGATCATAAGCTGGTTTTGGAAAATAATCGGGCTGCTGAAAAAAACTTTTTCCAATGGCACAACTGCTTAGAACAAACAGCAATACAAGAATGTTATTTCGTTTCAGTTTCAAATGAAAAGCAAGTTGAAAGTATTTGCGATAAAGTTACAGTATTGGGTCCCGGCGACATCACCGTACTCACCTTCGCAAGATTAATTAGGCTAATAAATAGACTCAGATCTAACTTTATTCCTTTGATGAATGAATTGTCGGGAGCAGTAAATTGCACATGCTGAAGACTTGGATACGGGTGTAAATATCCACCTAAGTGAAATTGGAACTGATGATTTTTGTTACTACACAGATTGCTAGCCCCTTCCATTTTCATATTAATAAAACCACTTTGCCAAGTCCAATACATACCACTTATTGGGTCAAGTGCGCCTACCATTTCTCCATTTACGTTGTTTAGACTATCTATGCCTATGTCAAAACTAATGGCAGTAATTAGCTTATCGTTATTCAACGGAAGATACTCCAAGTCCGATTGATCCATGTCTATAAGCCAAATATTTTGCGACCAATTATTTTTTATCGACTTGTAATTGTTATAGCGCACATTAGAAATAAAGAATTTCAGTTCACTAAATTCTACACTATCCTTCCAGGTTTGGTTGAAGTATCTTTTATTCAACTTAAGTGTTGAATCATTCCAATTTATATTAATTGGCAGTATTGTATTGGAAACCTGACCGTTTAAACGATTAAAAAAAAGAACGCATAATAGAAACAATACAATTTTATAAAAGCTTCTTTTATTCATCATTTATGCCGTTTATTCCTCGTAGGTTCTGGGAACCGATGGGTCAGTAATAATAATGTAATCTCCTTGAGTGGTGTATGCCTTCCAATCGATATTAGGAAATTTTTCGTCGGTGCCAGATGAGATTATCAAAACACGAGTCTTGGGTCTGTACTTTTTCAATTGTGTAACCACAGCAAATCCTTCGTCGCTATGGAAACGACCGTTGACTTGCATAATCTTTTTGTCTTTGTGTTTCTTCAAATAGCTTGATATGGAGTAGGCCATGGTAGCATCCCATAGCGATTGGCTTACTACCAGATTAAAATTTCCCATTGACATTACCGGCATTTTTGATTTATTAGCAGTATCAGTTACTGCTAGCTGGGAGGCTCCATGACCAGAGAGCATCATTAGTTTTTCATAATACTTACCGGAAGCCGTATCGTAGGGAAGGGGGGCAAAATTGCTTTTAGAAGCTTTTGGCAATTCCATCAAAGCGGCTTGGCCTTTTCTGCCAGCCAGATTGGTATAACGGGAAGCGGCATTGGCACATACAACATCTAGTTTGTGGTCTTTGGCAAATTCAACCATTGGTCTATAATCTTTATAATTGCTCCACACCCTGGCGTCTTTTTTAAAGCTTTTTTCCCGGATATAACCACCCAGATATTCATCCATTACCGGCTGCACATCCCGTTCAAACATTTCCAAAGAGAGGGTTAGCTGTGTTGGATAGGAAGCAAATAACTTCTCCAGCATAGTTTTTTCGAGATAATGTGTCACTGAATCGTTATGCTCTTCACCAAAGAAAAGAACGTCAGCCTGATTCATGTCATCCGCGATTTGTTGCAGATTTATTTCTTTACCGGCTTTCACAGAATAGATTCTGTAATTCTTTTCTGTAAGCTGTCCAAAGCTCTGTTTGAATACTAGAACAATTAAAAGAGAAATAAAAAAATTGACGTGACGCATAGGCATTGATTTAAAATTAAGTTAATCAAACCGAAATTATTTCGATAAAAATTTGTCAACTCCGAATTGTTTTTCAGTCGATATTTTCCGGCTTGCTCTAAGATATGTATTTTCCAACTATCCCTTCTTTTTCCATTTTTCAACAATTTGTGCCCGGTTATTTATTAGCTACTTTTAGTATAAGATGAGGTGCAAATTTGTATTCTTTTCAGTTTGAAAAGCGAAAACATGTGGGCTAAAATTATGGAATAGCAGAATTATTTACCAGATTGATTAGTACCTGATTGAGCAAGCTAACGTATTCATTGCTCTAAGCTCAGGACAACAGCTTTAAGATAGATTCTTCATTGTAGCATATCTTTGTGAAAATTGGCGTCATATTATTTAGCCGGATACGGAATTTACCAAGTAACCAACCATTTTTTAAATGCTTAAACATTATTGCAACCAATTAGGGTTACCTACAGATTGTTCGATGGATGAATTAACCAGAAGGTATCGTCAATTGGCCAAAAGAACTCACCCGGATATTAATAATGAACCCAACTCTCATCAAAAATTCATCTTACTGAATGAGGCATACGAATATGTGCGACAGTATAAATTGCATGGCAATTCCTCAAACTTCAAGAAAGAATATACTGACCACTGGACGAAGTACAGAGAAAAGGCTAATGAAAGAGCTCGGGAGCAGGCGGCAATGGACTACGAAACATACATTAATTCAGATGCATATAGATATCTCAATGCGTTGAATGTTTTAACCGATCATTTTGGTTTTGTAGTGGCAGTTTTTATTCCGTGCTTTTTATGTTATATATTTTACGATTTCGGTGGACGAAAAATAATGCTACCATTATTAATCCTGTTTCTGTTTTTCTCACCCTACATTGTTATCGGGATTAAGCATTATAAAAAACTGAATTGGCGAATATTTACCGAAGCCTTACAAACGTCCATGCAAAATGCAGATTTTCAGCTTGTAATTTTCACCTTCGTCAATGTTCTTCTTTTCTGGAATTATGTGATGATTACCTTATTGCCTTTTTGGGTATTTCTGTTACTCACCGGTATTTCTATCACCATTTTATTTTATAAAAAAAGTTTATTTTCAAGAAACAAAAAACACTATCACAGTATGTACTGCTTGCCGGTTTGGCTCCTTTTTTAGCTTTAAGCATTTATGTAGTCAACTATTACGCCTGCGGCCCTACCTATATCGAAAAATACAAATTCGAACATGTAGGCCCGGCTGAAATAAAACTGGATCAGGATGCTTATCAGGATTACACCTACCTGAGATTTTTTGTAAATAAAGGTAAATATGCCTTCAAGGATAGAATTGTTTATCATTTCGCCGACGGGCTGTACGGATGGAAAGTGATGAAAAAGCAGGAGTGGGAATGATATTTATTTTAGTCTATATAAGATTCATTAAGATAAGTTACATTTACACTAACAAAAATTCAAGCTATGCAACTCTTAAATTACTGGTGGATACTGGTGCTCATTATTATCGCTGTTACCGGCTTTGTCACTATCAATCAAGGTTCTATTGGTGTAATTACTATGTTTGGTAAATACCGCCGTATTCTCCGCCCAGGATTAAATTTTAAAATCCCATTACTCGAACAAATTTATAAACGAGTTAGTATTCAGAATCGTTCGGTAGAATTAGAATTTCAGGCAGTTACTATTGATCAGGCCAATGTATATTTTAAATCGATGTTGCTCTACTCTGTATTGAATATTGAGGAGGAAACCATTAAAAATGTTGCCTTCAAATTCATTAGCGATAGAGATTTGATGCAGGCACTCATCAGAACCGTTGAAGGAAGCATACGTGCATTTGTGGCTACCAAGAAACAAGCTGAGGTGCTTAATGTACGCCGCGATATAGTTGAAAATGTGAAAGAGCAAGTGGATGTAACATTGGAAACCTGGGGTTACCATTTGCAAGATTTACAAATTAATGATATCACCTTTGATGAAGCCATTATGGCCAGTATGAGCAAGGTAGTGGCCAGTAACAATTTGAAAGCTGCGGCTGAAAACGAAGGACAGGCATTATTGATTACCAAAACTAAAGCTGCCGAAGCGGAAGGAAATTCGATAAAAATAGCTGCCGAAGCCGAAAAAATAGCTGCCCAACTCCGTGGTCAGGGTGTTGCCTTGTTCCGCCAGGAGGTAGCCAAAGGTATGACCGAGGCTGCCGAAGAAATGAAGCAGGCCAACCTGGACACCAATGTTATTTTGTTCAGTATGTGGACAGAGGCCATCAAAAACTTTGCAGAGTATGGCAAAGGCAATGTGATTTTCCTAGATGGAAGTAGCGAAGGCATGCAAAAAACCATGGCCCAAATTATGGGTATGATGAAGTTGCAGAATAACGACAAGGGGAACTAGAACTTTTATGCAAAAAAAAACCAGGTGAAAATATTTTGCCTGGTTTTTTTTATGTGATGAAATCAATTTTATTTTTCATCTTTCTTTATTTTATTAAACAATGCCTCCAATTTGAAAACTTCTTCAAGGGTATCATCTAATAAAAATTCTATTTCAGGAATGCGGCGCAATTGCTTAGCCATTTTATTGCCCAGCAATTTTTTAATTTCGCGATGATGCTCTTCCAGTGCATCCAAAATTTCTTGCTTGTTTTTAGCATTATAAATACTCAGAAAAATTTTGGCTTCCAGCAAGTCGGGCGTAACTCTCACCTCGGTAATAGTAACCAAACTACCTTTCAAAGTGTAATACCCTTGGCGCTGAAAAATTTCGCTGAGTTGAGTTTTGATTAACTCAGCTACCTTTCGTTGACGAATGCTATCCATACTGTAAAAGTATTAAGTATTAGCAAGAAATGAGCAAAATGGGAATAAAAAAGGAGACCCGTTTGAATTCAGGTCTCCTTTTTTTAGAAAAATAGAGATGAGTTTATTCCTTAATAAACTTTTGTGTAAACAATCTGCCATCTGAGGTGCTAGCCTTCAGAAGATATGAGCCAGCTGTATAAGAATGGATATCCACTTTTGTTTTTTCGCTGCTTGATTGTTGCTGCCCAACCATTTCTCCCATCGAATTAAAAATTTGCAGCAGAACTTTTCCTCTGTTAGTATTGGCAATGGTTACATTAATTATCCCATTAGCAGGATTTGGGAAAATAACCATGGCTTGCTTAGAGCTTACTACTGAATTAACCGAAACCAGAGAAGCAATTTTGTTATTAGTAGTATTAGTCTGTACTGGAGCGTTAAAATCGAAATAGATGGAGGCCGTATTAAAAATATCGGTACCCTGTGCTATTCCAACTTTTGGCTTTATAGAGTAGCTTACAAAACCATGACTGCCAGGCTCATTCACAAAACTATCCGGCAAATTGATATTGGCAAATGTACACAGCAAATTACCAGTGCCATTAATAGAATAGGTCATAGGGTGGCTATAACCGGTAATCTCAAACGTATTAATATCCAAATTGCTATCTAATGTGTCCCGAACAAAAATATTATTGGCTTGCGCTGTACCGGTATTCTGGAATCGGATAGTATAGTTTAATAATTCGTTTCCATTGATATTGCCTGATGGGCTTACCGATTTTTCGTTGGGATCAAAAGAGCTTAAACATGGCTGGTTGTGCAGCTTGATATTGTTCGATTGGGCAACATCCACGTTGTAAGGTTGAATACGCCAATTGCTGTGCAAAGTATCGCCCATTTGAATAGAAGTATCTGCCTTTAATTTCAACTGAATGTTGCGGTATTCGTTTAATTGCAGTGAACTATAAACCCAACCAATTTTATTACCCATTACAAATGCAGGGGCAGGTGTAGCAATTACATAGGTGTATAAGGAATCTTTAGTGAACAGAATGGTGTCACTTTCAACCACGGTGCCAATGTTGTGATACGTGGCATAAAATGTAACCACGGCACTTGGCCATGGTAGGTTAACAGAATTACAACTAATGGCCACATCATGAATATTAGGAGTGGCATGAATACCAAAATTATTATTGGCCGTGGACTGCACCTGTGGGTGAATGCTTATTGTAGAAGGGGTATTGGTTACAGTCCAGTAGGTATAAGGAGTGCAGCTAAGCGTATAAGTTTGCGTAGAATCTATAAAAAAGAAAGAGTAATTGCCCGAAGCATCGGTGGTGGCATTTGTGTTTTGTAAACTTTCATGAATAAGAACGTTTGGCAATCCAAGTTCGCCTGCATCTTGCGTACCATTATTGTTTACATCGTTATATACTTTGCCATACATGTACGAAAATTGAACGCCTGCCGACGGACAAATACCGTAAGAATAAACCATTCCATTTGGCAACACACTCAACGGCCCAAGCTGCATTCCAGTACCAGGAAAAGTGGTGCTTGCATTGCACATAGTCCAATTACTGGTGCCATTGCGCAGATTATAATCTGCAGTGGTGTTTCCGATAAGGCCTACATAAAAAGCCATGCCGCTGCCCGAAACACCATTATTACCATAATAGATCTGAATACAATTGGTGCCTTCAATCAGTCGAATCTGGAAATTGAGGTGGCAGTACTGCATACCAAATACCCCATAATTTTTCCACTGTACTACCAATACTCTATTGGGTGCAGTGCCAATAGTAACATACTCAATGGTTCCCCCACTGTTCGAATTGTATAAATCGTGCAACATGGCACAAATCTGATTTGAAGCGGTAGAACTTGGCGTATACATGGGCCCCAGGTGATTTAAGCTATCTAAAATGATGTAGCCATTAGTGTTTACACCAAACTTGTGAATCAAAGTACCATTATAGTTAAAATTGAAACCTATAGGAAGGTTGGCATGATACACATCGTCTTCATTTGGGGCATCCACAGTTGTGCCGCTAATAAATTGAAAGGTATCCATAGTAGCCGCAAATGGATACGAATTTACCTGTGCGATACCGGCTAAGCGAAACACAAAGGTGAGAGCAAAAAGGAGTACTAATTTTTTCATGTGTGATATTTAGTGAGTGAAAGAGAGTTTTAAAGATACTAGATTTTTTAAAAACATTTATTGCATGGTATGAAAGCTTGTAACGCCAATCAGCCTATCATATCGAGCACTAAATGGGTGGTAGTAAACAAAAACTTCGTACTCATTTTCAGTTTCAAAATAGTTGCCCTCGGTAATATCCATATCTAAAAATGTTTTACCGTTCTCGGCAAAACCAATGAGGTAATTGTAAAACCCTTGTTTAATGTAGGCGGCACATTCATACATTTTTGTGCCAGGGTTCCATTTCATTTTAAATTGTGGCAATGTATCCCAATTAGTCAGTGTTCCGGCAATATAAAAATGTCCATCGTTAATTTGATTGCTGTATGGCATTTTCCAATGAACCCAGGCATAATCAGCCTCATTATCCGGAAAGTTGGTTTCTTGTTGTTCGGTGATATAGCTACCATTCAAATCTTTCTCATAATAATATTGCTTAAACGAACGTATATAATCAGGCTGAAGGAATACATCCACTCGATTAAGGGTATCTATAATTTTATCAATTCTGGCGGTTCTAAATCGAACCGAACGAAGGTCCATTTGCCTGAATTCTTTCCCAGCCTTAAACACAGCCACTTCTTCGCCATCATACGTCAAAACATTTTCTCGAACAAAGTTGGGTTGCAAATCCGTCTGCTCATTATCCGTGCGATTGTTCTGCTGCACCACTACTTTGATATCACTAAAAGCATTATCAACGCTTATGCCTTTGCAGTTTACCTCAAACTTTAGTTGTTGATGAGTAAACATGTATTTCTGATTTCGTGAACGAATTACCTCTCCTGTAATATCCACTACATTTTCTGTAATTCTAAATCGACGAGTGAGAACAATTTCCCCATCATTATCTCCTCCGACTTCTTTTACTAGCAACAAATAATTTCCCGATTTTTTTAATCTGAAATTTTCATTGGGAAGGTTAGCTGTATAGTGAGTGTAATGCTGAGTGGTGTTAAATGAGTTTTTGTAAGCACTTATATTGTTATCCAAATAACCATCAATATACTCAAATTGCGACAGGTTGTTCTTCGTCCAATCTGCATTGCATAATTGAACAGTGAATGAGAAATATCGAATACCATCATGAAAATCATCAAAATGTAATTCGAGTGCCTGAGCGGTGTTTAAAGCCAAAATAGGTGCTGCCAGATAAAGCCCCGGTAACCTTAACTGTACGGTGTGAATTTCGCTGTCATAAACCTTATCGCTAAATTGAATGCTGTCGATGGGTACACCGGCCATGCCCAACAAAGGGGACAAAAGCAGCAGATAAAATAGATATTTCTTCATGAATCTTTAAGATGATGCCAAGTTATGAAAAAAGCTATTCTCAAATTTATTTCTTAATAGAAACCTACATTTGCAAAAAACAAAGCATGATAGAAATTAATCCGGCCCAAGTAGCATTTCAACGATTGCTAACCGTAATGGGCGAATTACGCGAACAATGCCCTTGGGACAAGAAACAAACCATACATACGCTTCGAATATTGAGTATTGAAGAATTGTATGAATTAACCGATGCGATTGGAAAAGAGGATTGGAGCGAAATAAAAAAAGAGCTTGGTGATGTTCTGCTTCATCTGGTCTTTTATGCAAAAATAGCCTCAGAGCAAAATCAGTTTACCATCACCGAAGTAATTAATGCTTTATGCGATAAATTGATTGTGCGCCATCCACATATCTATGGCGATGTGAAGGTAGCTAATGAGGAAGATGTGAAAAAAAACTGGGAGCAGATAAAATTGAAAGAAGGCAGCCGCTCGGTATTAGGCGGTGTGCCTCATGGACTCCCGGCCGTAGTAAAGGCCCATCGTATACAGGAAAAAGTGAAGCAAGTGGGTTTTGAATGGGAAAATGCAGGACAAGTATTTGACAAAATAAAAGAAGAAATGAGTGAGCTGGAAGAAGCCATTCAAAGTGGAGATAAAAACAAAGTAGAAGATGAAATGGGAGATGTGCTTTTTAGTTGGGTAAACTATGCCCGATTTCTGAACATAGATGCCGAAACGGCATTGGAGCGTACCAACCAAAAATTTATTTCGCGGTTTAAGCAGATGGAAGAATTGGCCATCAGCAAAGGTCTTAATCTGGCCGATATGTCCTTAGTAGAAATGGATAAACTTTGGGAAGAAATAAAAGCTGCTCGTGCTAAAGAATAACTCCTTCATCGGCAAAGCTATAATACTGCTCGGGATGATGGCTTACAATAAGATGGTCAATCAGCACCACATCGAGTAAGGCCAGGCTCTCTTTCGATTTTTTAGTTAGTTGTTTGTCGGCATCGCTTGGTTGCAAATTTCCCGAAGGATGATTATGACAAAACATAACGGCACTAGCTAATAGTTCAACGGAACGTTTTGCAATCATTTTAATATCTACCACGGTACCGGCTATGCCACCCGTGCTAATGCTTTCTGCCGAAATTAACCGGTGTGAACGATTTAGATAAGCCACACAAAACTCCTCATGAGGCCGGTCACCAATCATGGGCTGAAAGATATTAAAAGCCTGCTTGCTCGATAAAATTTTTGGTTTTTCTTCAGGCGCTTCGCCTTGTCGGCGGCGACCTAATTCAAGCGCTGCAGTTATGGTAATGGCTTTTGCTTCGCCTATGCCTTTAAATTCCATCAACGATTTCAGGTTCATTCGCCCCAACTCGTTCAGGTTATTATTTACTTTTTGTAAAATGCGTTGACTTAGTTGTACGGCGCTTTCATTCCTGCTGCCACTACCAATAAGAATGGCAATCAGTTCGGCATCGCTTAATGCCGATGTTCCTTTCAGTAAAAGTTTTTCACGAGGGCGGTCGTCTTCGGCCCATTGATTAATCGGGAGGTTGGTGGATATGTCGTCCATCGAAACAAAACAGAAAGTGAGCTACACCGAAAAAGAAGTTCCGCAACCACAAGTTTTGGTGGCGTTTGGATTCACAAAAACAAATCCACGATCATTTAAACCACTTCCAAAATCTACTTTCATGCCGGCCAGATATAATTCATGAGCTTGATTAAGCAATACACTTACCCCTTCAATCTCGTGTGTTTTATCACCACTCTGCTCCATATCAAATTCCAGCACATAAGTCATGCCGCTGCAACCGCCGCCTTTTACGCCCACTCGTAAACGCTTGCCGCCTTCGGCTTGTCCTTCGGCAATCAGTCGTTTTATTTCAGCAATAGCATTGGCAGTAAATGTTACGGGCGATGTGGCGGTTAAAGTTTCCATGTTTATTCTGTTTGTTGATAATACAAATGTAAGTGGAAAATGATGAAGTGTAAAACCAATGGGGAGAAATGGTTGGACGGATTGGGAAAAAGTATTGTGCTCAAGGCAGCTCCTCTCGGTTTTTTCTACATCTAAAACATAGTACCTACTACAATCCACAAGTTGTACTTTTGCCACATGAACACATCCTTTTTAGAAATATTAAAATATACGCTGCCGGCATTGGTGGTTTTTTTAACGGCCTATTTGGTTATTAAAGATTTTTTGAAACACCAACTCCAGGAACAGGAGCTAAAGCTGAAGCAGAGCGATAGAAATATTATTCTTCCAATTCGCTTACAAGCTTTCGAGCGCTTATCGTTGCTAATGGAGCGCATTGATTTGTTTTCACTCATGCAGCGTATGCGCACGCCGGAAATGACAGTAGCCGAATTGCAAATTCTATTGGTAAATCAAATACGGATAGAATTTGAACACAATCTTTCACAACAAATTTACGTGAGCAATGAAACTTGGGCTCGTGTTCGCAGTGCGAAAGAAGAAACCATCATGATTATTAATAAAATTGGCATGCAATTGCCACCCAACATTCCTAGCAAAGAGTTTAATAAAAAAGTGCTCGAATATTTAAATGAGCTGGATGGCGTGCTACCCACCCAACGCTGCCTCGAATTTTTAAAAGAGGAGGCCAAGAAAATCTATTAACCAAGACGGCATTTATTTCTCCAACAATGCCACACACTCTACATGTGGTGTGTGTGGGAACAAATCAATAGGCTGTAGCTTTTTAATTTGATAACCGGTTTCGCCTGCACACAATTCTTTTAAATCACGAGCTTGGGTCGTTGGGTTGCAACTCACATAAACTATTCGTGGGGCATTTAACTTAATCAGCTGTTCAATCACTTTAGGGTGCATTCCACTTCGTGGAGGGTCAGTAATAATTACATCGGGACGGCCGTGCCTGGTAATAAATTCATCGGTAAATGTGGCAGCCAAATCGCCTGCTATAAAAACACAATTGCTGATATTATTTAGGGCGGCATTTTCATGTGCATCATCGATGGCTGACTGTACATATTCGACACCCACCACTTTTTTTGCATCGGCAGCTACATACTGCGCTATACTTCCTGTTCCCGTGTATAAATCGTAAACGGTTTCATGACCACTGAGCGCTGCAAACTCTTTGGTGATATCGTACAGTTTTTTTGCCTGAGCTGTGTTGGTTTGAAAAAATGAAGCAGCGCTAATTTTAAATTTTAAATTGCCTAATTGTTCAAAAATATACGGGCGTCCATGGTAGCAGATAAAATCCAAACCTTCATTACTATCGTTCCGCTTTTGGTTAATGTTGTACATGAGCGACGTTAGCTGCGGAAAACTTTCTTTCAACATAAGCATGAGCGCTTTCGCCTCTTCGTTCCAATCACTAAAACTCATAATCACCATTAGTTCATTTAGCGATGTTAAGCGAATGGTTAGATTTCGCAGCAAGCCATGGTGCATGCGCTGGTCGTAATAAGTAAGCTGGTGTTTAATAGCATAATCACGAATTGTATTTTTGATTTCATTGCTGGGGGCAGCCTGCAGCCAGCATTCTTCAATATTTATTATTTTATCAAAGAATCGGGCAATATGATAACCCAGTGCATTGCTGTCATGAAAACGGATTCCGTTTCGGAAAGCAGGATCGGCCACGGCTTCTTTATTGGCAAAACTGTACTGTAATTTGTTGCGGAAAAATTGTACTTCATCGGCACCCACAATTTTCATTTCCGGGAAATTTAATTGGCCTATATGCTTAAAGGCTTGCTCTACTATCTGCTGTTTAAAATTGACCTGACTGGTGTAATTAATATCCTGCCATTTGCAGCCACCACAAATACTAAAGTGTTTGCAAAACGGCTCTTGCCTGTGTTCGCTTCTTTTATGCCAATGAATGGCAGTGCCTTTGGCAAAAGATTTTTTATTGGTATAAACCCTTACGTCAACTACATCTCCGGGTACAGCATTGTCCACAAATATTACTTTTCCCTCGTGCTTCCCTGCAGATTTATCTTCCGGTGTAATACCTTCTAGGTGTAGTTGTTCAATTATTATTTCTTGTTTCATTGGCGAAAAATAGGCAATCCAAAGAGTTTATTTTTTTGAAAGCATTGAAAGTAGCTGCAGCGATAATATGCCGCTGCCCAAAAATTGCTTAACAAGCACTTAACAAAAATGAAACCATCCACCCTTAAATTAAAGAGCCTATAGAAAAAGCCTTTGGCAAAATGTTTTATTTTCGCTTTCCTGAAAAATAAATTCTACTCGAAATCAACTCCAGATTAACTCTGTACCAACTATGAAAAAATTATTCATTCTTATTCTTTCCATGTGCGCCATGCATGTGAATGCACAAAACGATAACGTGTTTACGTATGGCAATTCGGCTGTTTCAAAAAGTGAGTTTGAATCAGTTTATAAAAAAAATAATATTGGCAAATCGGCTGATTACAGTGAGAAATCGCTTCGTGATTATCTCAATTTGTATGAAAATTTTAAAATTAAAGTAGCCGAGGCTAAACAAAGAAAGTTTGACACCATTCCATCACTTAAGGCCGAACTAGCGCAATACCGCAAGCAGTTGGCAAAATCATATCTGTATGATAAAGCCACCCAAGAAAGACTTTACAAAGAAGCATATGACCGTTCCAAAACTGATGTGCATGTGATGCACATTTTAGTAAAATGTTCTGCCGATGCTTTTGCCGCCGATTCCATGAAGGCAAAGGAAAAAATTCAGGAAATTTATAATAGAGTGGTAGTTAAGGGAGAAGATTTTAGTACCGTTGCCAGAGAAGTTTCTGAAGATCCGGGTTCAAAGTTAAATGGGGGCGATTTAGGTTGGATGACAGCTTTGCAAACATTCTATCCGTTTGAAACGGCCGCTTATACCACTGGGGTCGATAAGGTGAGCAAACCATTCAGAACCAAAGTGGGATATCACATTATAAGAGTATTGGGTACTCGACCTAATCCTGGGCAATTTCAAGTGGAGCACATCCTAGTTTCATTATTAAAAGGGGCTTCACCTGCTCAAACTGATTTACAACGTGCCACTGCCAATAGAATGTATAACCGCTTAAAGTCTGGTGCAGTAAATTTTGAAACCTTGGCCAAAGATTCATCAGATGACAAAGTAAGTGCTAAGGATGGTGGCAAATTAGCCATGTTTACTACTGGCAGAATGGTTCCTGAATTTGAGCAAGCTGTTTTTGATATGAAAGAAATTGGTTCAATAACCGGCCCGGTTCAATCAGAATATGGTTACCACATTATCAAATTGCTTGATAGAAAACCAAACGGAACCTACGAGGAGATGAAAGATGACATTAAGAAACGTGTGGATGCAGACACTAGGATTGAACTTGCCAGAGCCAACTTTGTTAGTGGTGTTAAGAAAGAATATGGATTTACTGAGAATCAAACTAATCTAAACACCTTTGTTCAAAGCTTCACTGATTCCGCTTTATTTAAAGCTATGTACAAGGCGTCCATGTGTAAGAGTAAATTGCCATTATGTTCGTTTAGCGGTACAACCTATACCACACAGGATTTTGCTAAATATTTAGAACAAGCTCAGCGATATCTTTTAAAGCATTACAACAATTCCATGGAGATAGCTTTAAATGCTTATCCGGTTTGGATTGATAGACTAATTGTTGATTATACGGAATTGCATTTAGGTGATAAACATCCTGAATTTAAGGCCTTGATTGACGAATATCAGGATGGTATTTTATTGTTTGAAATTACTGATAGAGAGGTTTGGACCCGAGCAGTGAGCGATAGTGCCGGACTTAAAAAATTCTATGAAACAGAAGGAAGTGGCAAATATCTTTGGAAACAAAGATTAAATGCCACTATTTATAAGTGTGCGAATGGAGGCATTGCCGACGATGTTTGGGCCATCTTAAATAAAACAATACCTGATAGTGATGATGCTATCAAAGAAAAATTTAATACTCCCGAGAAAAAGAATAATGTGTTTATTGAAAGCAATAAATATGAAAGAGGGATGAACCCAATTATTGACAAAGCAAACTGGGTGCCTGGCTTGCAACGCCAAGTAAAAGATGGAACAAATTATATAATTCGTGTGGCCGAAGTGATGTCGCCATCGCCCAAAACACTTGATGAAGCAAGAGGCTATGCTATTGCCGACTATCAGGAGTACTTGGAGAAAAACTGGATTCAATCTTTGCGAAACAAATATCCGGTGAAAGAAAACGAAACTGTTTTTCAAACACTAATTAAGAAATAATACATTTCTCAAAATTTTGGAAATCCTCTTCAGCTAGCTGAAGAGGATTTTTTTTTGGAGATTATAGTTTGCTGAGTACCGTTTGAGTAATCAAATCTTCGCTTAGCATATCCAGACATTTAGGCGAATCATAAAGAGGGCAAATATTTTTTACACAAGGTTCACACGGCAGCTTACCATAGCGAATGTTCGTTATATAATGGGAGTTGTAAGGCACTGTGTTCTTCTCATCATCGGCTCCATGGATGTCGATTACCTGAACGCCAATAGCATTGGCCAAATGTGCCGAACCTGAATCGACTGATAGTACTGCTTTGCTTTCGCTCATTAGGTGGATGAGCTCATTCAATGGCGTTTTGCCGGCCATGTTGACTACTCTATCATTTTCCAAAAAGGGCTTATGTATGGCTTGTGTAAAGGGTACATCTTTTGACGATCCAATCAATAGTAAACGACCATTATATTCTTTTAGTAATTTTTCAATCACGGTTATTCCCTTTACTAATGGAAATCTTCGGGAGCTGGCTTCCGAATTAAAGTTGACAATGAGTTGTTCCTTTTTAGCAACAGCAGGAAGAGTACAGAACACTTCCGGTGTTGGAAGTTTTTCACCCACATAGCACTCGAGCAATGCCTGAAACTCCAACACCCGATGCATACCCATTGGCTTTTGAATACTCTTGGTATGAAAAAGCCATCCGGTATCTTTAGTATATCCCACCCTTGTATGTGCACCTGTGGCCCAGCCCATTACAGCAGCTGAAAGCGAACTGGGTAGACAGATATATAAATCATAAGTGGCTTGGCGCTTAATCATTCTTCCAAATTTTATTACATCCCAAATACTGGGTAGTTCGGCCTTAGAATACAAGTAACTTTTACGGGTAAATGGAAACAATACAGGCATGAGTTCTTGAAGTTCTTTTTTGGCAATAATATCAATTTGGGCTTCGGGAAATTTTTTTCTCAGGGAGTTCATCACTCCTAAACTCATCACCGTATCACCTAACCAGTTAGGTAGTCGTACCAAAATTTGCATGGCATAAAGATATGATATTCTTATGTGGGCTTGCTATGGCGGTTTATCTTAAAGCATTGAAAGTTTTATTTCCTATTTTCGCACTCCCTAAGTCATGATGTTAAAGCTTCGACAATATACTACTCTGCTAATAGCTTCGTTGGCAATTGCTTGCTCCAACAAAGGGGACGAACAAAACAAACCGCTGGCTCGTGTATTTGATAAATATTTGTATGCTCACGACCTCAGTGGATTAGTCAAGCCCGGCAATTCACCATCGGATAGTTTAGCCATGGTACTAGGGTACATTCAGGACTGGGTGAAACAGGAGCTCATGTTAAGTAAAGCAGAAGATAATGTAGTGGTTGATAAAGAAACTATGGACCGAAAACTGGAAGACTATCGAGCATCCTTGTTGGTTTATGAATATGAAAACCTACTCACCAAGGATAAATTAGACACAGCGGTAACACAACAACAACTTCAGGAGTATTACAATGCCCATGCTGATAATTTTGATTTGCAAAATGATATTATTCGATTGCGGTATGCAAAAATAAAACTCAGCGAAAATCGTTTGGAACAAATGCGAAGGGCATGGGCTGATGGTGGATTTCCTGACGATAGACTGGAGGATATGTGTAAAGTATCAGCTACAAAGTATTCATTAAACGATACTGTATGGTTGCCATTGGATCAGATAGGCTCCATTATACCAAAAGGAATTCAAGGTGGAATACTAGGAGCTACCGGAACTTTTGAAAGAAGAGATAGTTCTTATCTCTATCTCATTAAAATTAAAGAATACAAAACAGTTGGGAGTACGGCCCCTTTGAGTTTTGAAAAAGAAAACATCTACCAAATATTAGTAAACAAAAGGAAGGTGGAACTGATTAAGAAAATAAAAGAAGAAATATTTAAACATGCTTTGGAGCACAAGGATTTTGAAGTCTATAACAACAAAAAGAAAACTGGGAAAGCCAAGTAAAATATGGAGAGCAAAAAATCAGTTATAGTAATTGGTGCCGGTCCGGCAGGCCTATCGACTGCACATCAATTAGCAAAAAGTGGCATGCAGGTTACACTAATTGAGGCCGGCCCTACTGTGGGCGGTCTAGCCAGAAGTTTTGATTTATGGGGCCAACGGGTTGATTGCGGACCTCACCGATTTTTCAGCAGCGACAAAATAGTGAACGATTATTTTTCTGAAATCGTTAAGGATGATTTCACTTTGGTAAACAGGCTCACCCGAATTTATTATCGCAATAAATTTTTCTTCTATCCGCTGCAACCATTGAATGCCTTGAGTAATTTACCTCCATTCACGGTATTGCACATTTTAGTTAGCTATGCACTTCAGCGACTCAGTCCTATTAAAAATCCAATTACACTAGAGGAATGGGTAACTAACCGATTTGGTTATAAATTGTATTCTATCTTTTTTAAAAACTATACCGAGAAACTTTGGGGAATACCCTGTACTAAAATAGATGCCGACTGGGCAGCTCAGCGAATAAAAAAACTTTCATTATTTGAAGCTATTAAGAGTGCCTTGTTTGGGGATAAGGAACAGAAACATAAAACACTGGTTGATCAATTTGCCTATCCGAATGATGGAACTGGAATGATTTACGAGCGAATAGCCGAAGAGTTTAAAAAATGCGGAGGCATTCTAAAATTGAGTTCTCCGGTAAGACGAGTGGTGCAAACCGCTGAGGGTAAAGTAACCGGTGTTGAATGCGTGGATGGCACCATGCTGAATGCCGATAACGTAATAAGCACCATGCCACTTACGCAAATGGTAAAAGGTTTACAAGCTTGCCCTCCTTCGGTGCAAAGTGCCTGCGATTCACTTTATTTCAGAAACACCATTTTGGTTTATGTAGAAGTGGAAGCAGAGAATTTATTTCCCGATAATTGGATTTATGTTCATTCGCCCGATGTGTTGCATGGCCGAATTACCAACTTCCGTAATTGGTGCCCTCAAATTAACCGAGATAAAAAAACCACCATTCTTTGCTGCGAATATTGGTGTTTTGATAACGATGATATCTGGAAAAAAAGCGAACAGGAAATGGGCGAATTGGCTAAGGAAGAATTACTCAAATTAAAACTTATCAAACCGGAGCATAAGGTGTTGAATCACTATTTGCTCCATATTCCTAAATGCTACCCGGTTTATGAAATTGGGTACATGAAGAATGTAAGTGTTATAAAAAATTATTTAGATACCATTCCTAATTTAATGGTGATAGGTCGCTATGGTTCGTTCAAGTACAACAATCAGGATCACTCTATTCTGATGGGATTATTAGCCGCCAGGCAGTTGGTAAGTGGTCGCAACGAGCATCTGTGGAACATTAATACCGATAGCGAATATCAAGAGCAAGGGGAAGTGGAATACAAAAACTAAGAATACTAAAGCTTTATTCTATTCAGCTTTTCCCTGCAACATAGGTACAAACCTAAATTGCTCAAACTCTTCGCGGTGAATTCTGGTTTCATCAATTTTAGTTAAGCGAATCATGGTTTGCACTTTAGTTGAATCTTCTTCATTGAGCGGAATAACCAAACAGCCCCCCACTTTTAGTTGCTTGATTAATTCTTCTGGTATATGCGGAGCCGCTGCAGTTATTAATATTTTATCAAAAGGGGCAAATCGGGGTAAGCCGGCAAAGCCATCGCCGTAAAAACATTTAATATTCAAATATCCACACTTCAACAAAAATGGTTTTGTTTTCAAGTAGAGCGTTTTCTGTCGTTCAATGCTATACACCTTAGCACCACACTCAGCCAATACGCTAGCCTGATAACCGCTCCCTGTTCCTATCTCTAATACTTTATCAAAGCGCTTCAACTCTAGCAGTGAAGTTTGGAAGGCAACCGTATAGGGTTGAGAAATGGTTTGGCCGGCTCCTATTTGAAACGCCTTGTCGTCGTAAGCAAAGTGCTCGAAATTGCGATCCATGAATAAGTGACGTGGAATTTTACCAATGGCTTTAAGCACAGCCTGATCGGTAATGTTTTTTTTCACCAAAACTTCTACTAATTCTTTTCTCTTGCCTTGAAACAAAAATGAGTCGTCCATAAAAACAAAGATAATAGCAAGCACCCAAGTTTGACTAGGAACAAAAATTAGTACTCCACAGTTTTTTGTGCATTTTTGCAACTCAAAATTTAATAAGCAAATGCAAATAAAATTTGGAACCGATGGCTGGAGAGCTATCATAGCGCAGGAATTTACAGTACAAAATGTGGCTCGTGTGACCATGGCTACTGCTCAATGGGTAAAAGGTATGAGCGCTCAACCCAGTGTTGTAATAGGATTTGATTGCCGTTTTGGCGGCCAACTATTTGCCGAAACAGCAGCTAAAGTTTTTGCTAAACAAGGAGTAAAAGTTTTTTTGGGCGATAGTTTTGCCACCACACCCATGGTATCGCTTTCTACTTTGCAGAATAAGGCTGATGCAGGAATTGTCATTACGGCCAGCCACAATCCGCCGGCCTATAATGGTTACAAACTGAAAGCATCTTTCGGAGGGCCTGCCTCACCTGTAGAAATTTCGAAAGTGGAAACTATGATACCCGATACGGCAGAAGTGCCTTCCGAAAGTATTTCAGAGTTGGAAGCAGCCGGCTTAATTCAATATCTGGATTTGGAAACTGCGTATGTAGATTATGTAAAAACTAAGTTCGATTTAACGGCCATGCAAAACACAGATGGAGTATTAGTTTATGATGCTATGATGGGTGCCGGCCAACGTGTGTTTCCACGAATATTGCCCAATGCAAAACTGTTACGATGTGAGTACAATCCTTCTTTCCTGGGGCAAGCGCCTGAGCCATTAGAGAAAAATTCTAAAGGCACTCAATCTTTCATTCGCCAATCAAAAGAGAAACTATTAGGTGCATTGGTTACCGATGGTGATGCCGATCGTATAGGCATGTACGATGAAAAAGGAAATTTTCTGGATGCTCATCACATTTTATTACTGCTAGTATATTATGCACATGTATATAAAAAGATGAATGGTAAGGTGGTGATAGCATTCAGTGTGAGTGATAAAATAAAAAAACTGTGTCGTCATTATAACCTGCCGGTAGAAGTAACTAAGATTGGTTTTAAATATATAGCCGATATTATGATGAAAGATGATGTGCTGGTAGGTGGCGAAGAAAGTGGAGGCATTGCCGTTAAAGGGCATATACCCGAACGCGATGGTATATGGGATGGATTATTGTTGATGGAATTAATGGCCAAAACCGGAAAAACCTTGACCCAAATTATTGAGCAGGACATTTATCCTATAGTGGGCAAGTTTGTTTACGAGCGCAATGATTTACATCTCACAGAAAACCTAAAGCAAGAAATTATTGTCAATTGCAAAAACGGTAAGTATGCCAAGTTTGGTTCCTATACGGTTGAACGGGTAGAAGATATTGATGGTTACAAATTTCATTTGCCTCACGAAAGTTGGGTAATGATACGTGCCAGCGGCACCGAACCGCTTCTGAGAGTGTATGCCGAAGCCCCAACCAACGAAATGGTATTGGACATTTTAAGCCAAGTGAAAAAGACTTTGCTGGGTTAAGCTTATTGTTAAACTTCCTCTAAGCTAATCGGAAACCTTTTTTGGCTTATCGTAGACTTCTGAGTAATTTACACCCTCATTCAGAGAGCACTCAAATGAAGTGGATTTATAGAGTCGGAATTTTAATTGTCTTGTGTTTTACTCAAATGCAAGCACAGGCAGCGCATATTGTGGGGGGCGTGATTACCTATGTGTGCAATGGCGGCAATAGCTACACATTTACGCTAAAACTTTATCGCGATTGTGCCGGAACAGGTGCCCAATTTGATAATTCAATTGACCTTTTTGTATTCCAGGCATCTAACACCAATTTATCATCGCCCGATTATATCCTTACGGCCAATTTTCCGGGAAGCACTTCGGTGCCTGATAATTTTTATAACCCCTGCGTAACCTTGCCGCCTAATATTTGTGTAGAGCAAGCAGTGTATACTTTTTTTGCTAATCTACCACCGGTGCCGGGTGGTTATAATGTGCTGTGGCAACGCTGTTGTCGTACCCAAATCACCAATATAGTGAACTCTGCCAGCAATCCGGTGGGTGCTACCTACGCTTGTCATGTTCCCGATTCAACAATTGCTACCTGCAATAGCAGTCCTACCTTCAATAATTTTCCACCAACCATAGTTTGTCAAGGCTTGCCATTTTCCTTCGACCACTCTGCTACCGATGTAGATGGCGACTCATTGGTTTATTCGCTTTGCGACCCTCTCGACGGTGGCAGCCAAACGAACACTACTCCTAATCCGCCGGTGACCTTTAATCCGGTGGTTTGGCAAACGCCTTATGGTTTGGGAAATTTGCTTGGTGGTACACCGGCTCTCAGTATTAATCCAATAACGGGTTTATTGTCAGGCACTCCCAATACAGTGGGGCGGTTTGTGGTGGGCGTGTGTGTGAGTGAATATAGAAATGGAATATTGCTGAGCACCACCCTTCGCGATTTTCAATTTAATGTAACCAATTGTCAAACCACCGTAAATGCTGTAGCCCCATCGGTACCGGTTACCTGCAATACCTACACCATCAATTTTGCCAACAATAGCTTTCCAATAAATCCATTGACCAATTACTATTGGGACTTTGGAGTAAGCGGCATTACCACCGACACATCTACCCAAAAAACTCCTAGTTATACCTATCCGGATAGTGGCACATATCATGTGATGTATGTGATGAATCCCGGCTTGCCTTGTGCCGATACAGCATTTTTAATCGTCAAGGTTTATCCTTTTTTTAAAGCAGGTTTTGCCCCATCATTAAACCCTACATGTCCGCTTAATCCGGTTCAGTTTTTTGATACCACCATTTGTCATTCCGGCGGTTTAAATTATTGGCGATGGAATTTTGGTGATGGATCGCCCGATAGTTATTTGCAAAACCCCAATCATCTTTTTACTAATCTGGGTAACTATACAGTCAAATTATTTGTGAGCAATACATTCGGATGCCAGGATAGTATTACACAAGTTATAGGTGTGATACCGCCGCCTCCACCTGTAACCGATACCTTGCCACCCAACTGCACGGCACTTACCATTCAAATGACACCCCCAGTGGTAGCCGGAAGTTATTATTGGGATTTTGGAATACCCGGCACCAATGCCGATACTTCACACTTACAACATCCTGTAATTACTTTTCCGCAACCGGATTTGTACAAATTGATGCTCATCACATTTCCACTAACGCTTTGTGCCGAAACATCTTATTATTTCCTTCCGCTGTATCCTACCCTCCATATTGATTTCAGTACGCAAAATGTGTGTGTAACGTTTGCCGCTAATTTTATGGATCAGTCAACCACCACATTTGGCAATATGAATACCTGGGCTTGGAACTTTGGAGATGGCAGCGCAATAGTTTCGGGAGTAAATGCTACATCGCATTTATATTCAACCGCCGATACTTTTAATGTTTCCCTTATTGCCACTAATTCCATAGGATGTAAGGATACAGCCACCCATCCTTTAATTATTTATCCGTTGCCGGTCATTAATCTCAATCAAGATACGCTCATCTGCTATCTCGATACGGTCCATCTGCATGCATCAGGTGGAGGTACGTATATATGGTCGCCCAATTACAATATTTCTTCCACCACTATCAGCAATCCGCTGGCTAATCCCAGTTTTCCGGTCACGTATTCGGTTATAGTCACCACACCATATGGTTGTGTTGATACCGATAGTGTAGCCATCAATACATTTCAAACTGTGAATGCCAATGTATGGCCACTCGATACCATTATTTGTGTTGGTCAATCGGTGCCACTCCATTGTTCAGGAGCCGATTTTTATGTGTGGTCGCCCGATACTTTTCTTACCACTTCTCTATTGGCACCATTTGTATCAGCACCGCCGGCCACTATTATTTATCTAGTGGCTTCGAGCATAGGCTCCTGTATCGATTATGATACTGTTCGCATTCAGGTGCTGCCATTTCCAACGCCCGATGCTGGTCCCAGCCAAACCATATGCCTGGGTTCGTATGCCGATTTGGTAGCCAATGGCGGCACTGATTATAAATGGAGCCCCGATTATTTTATTGATTTTCTCGATCGGTCGCATGTACGGGTAAGCCCTCTACAAACTACCACCTATACTGTTTCGGTATTCGACCAACGATTATGCCCGGGATGGAAAAACGATTCGCTTATCATCACAGTCGATGATTTTCAAGGTGCAAATGCCGGCAGCGATACTACCATCATTCGCGGTTACCCGGCCATGCTCCATGGCAGTGGTGGAGTTGCCTATCATTGGGAACCGGGTACAGGGTTAAGCAGTCAGGATATAGCCAACCCATTAGCTGCGCCAAACGATGATGTTACTTATGTGCTAAAGGTTACCAATAGTAATGGATGTATGGATTATGATACCGTTCATATTACTGTTTATCCCGGCCCCGAGGTGTATTTGCCAACTGCCTTTACGCCTAATGGCGATGGATTAGACGATCAGTTTATGCCCATGTACATTGGCATAGCCAAGCTTTCAGAATTCACTGTGTATAATCGCTGGGGCACTAAAGTATTTACCACTCGTGATATACATGAGGGATGGGATGGGCGCTTTAGAACTAAACTACAAGAACTGGGAGTATATGTATGGTATGTGAGTGGTACCGATATAGCCGGCCATGCTTTTTTTCGCAAAGGCGATGTTACACTCATTCGATAATCACACAATCTAATTTATTTCAAATAGCAAACCATGAGAAAAAAAGTCGCTCTTTTGGGCAGTGCATTTTGTTTTTTTGTTTTGATAGTCAACTCAATTAATGCCAAGGCTCAGACAACCGAAGAGGTACCTGATACCGTAGCTGCCGAGGCCACAGTTGATTCAGGCGTCGTAGCAGTAGGGGTTAATCCGAATGCAGGCAAGTTTGACACACTACTATTGGGTACTGTTTCGCTCATTGCCGAAAAACAGGATTTGGATACTGTGATGAATCAAATAAAGAGAGAAGTAGCCACTCATCACGATTACGATACCTTATTGATGAAAGGTGTTGGCGATTATTACTATATAGCCGGCGAACGGGTACCCTTAAATGTGAAGCGCTCCGAAAATTATTTTTATTATATGATAACCGGCCTACCCAACCCCATTATATACTATCCATCGCCATACGACGAAAGGGCTTATATTAAAAAACTACCCGTAGCTATAAACCGAAACGTAGAAGTGTACTTGATAAAAGATAAAGTAGAGGAAGAGAAGTAAGAATTTATTTTTTTCGTACCCACGGGCATAAAACACTTTTTTCAATTTAATTTTGGATAGCATTAACCCTTTACCCTTAACCCATGATCCTCTGGTTAAGACTCAATATAAATTATGAAAATCCATTTCGCTTAGGTTCGTGTCCCCACGAATCCTCCTCTACCCAAATTTAAATGAAGCCTTGATATTGGAAATAACTGAACTTTAAATAAAAATCCACTGACACATTGAAAAATCTATTCCTCCTACTAGCCATGCCACTTCTATTGATAGGATGTGGTAAAAAAATAATGTACCCCGAAGGGGGTGAATTTAGAGGCAACCCAATAAACACCGTACTAGGCACTTACCGCTTGCAAAAGTATATGGTAGATGGAGTTGACTCTACCGATTATTATAATACGGTATGTGGACGAACGCAATATAAGTTTGTACATTTTAATAATACACGGTCATCACGTGACTGGCTCGAAATTACTTTTTTCGACAAAAACATTGTTTCGTTTCCGGGCGTTGATTCAGTGCCGGTTGGGGGGTTTACCCTGTTCGATGAATATCATTCAGTAGGCATAGGAGGGCATATGGTGTCACTCTATTTTCAGATTGGACCATTTATTCATATAGGTAATGGAACACCATGTATTATTAAGAAGCTTACCGATTCTAATTTTTTTATAGAATGCGATGCTTTCTCCAAACATTATCGCTTCGAATTTGTAAAAATTGCTAAATAGTAAATCAGCCACCACCCAAATTAGAAAACGGCTGTTGGCGTATTAAACCTTAGTAGCGAAATACGCCACTAGTATTGCCACCTTTTTTTTATCTACTACTTGCAGTAGCTCGGCCTCGGTGGCTAGTTTTAAATTTTCGATAGATTTAAAATGGCGCAGCAACTCGATATTGGTTTTTTCGCCTATGCCTTTAATTTTGGTAAGCTCTGGCATCAGGGTGGCTTTATCGCGGCGGTTGCGGTGGTGGGTTATGCCAAAGCGGTGGGCTTCATCGCGTAGCTGCTGTATTAGTTTTAAGGAAGCCGATTTTTTGCTAATGTGCAAAGGCAGTGGGTCGTTGGGCACATAAATTTCTTCCAGCTTTTTGGCAATAGATACCATAGCCACCTTGCCTCTTAAACCTAATTTTTCAATAACTCCAAATGCCGAAGACAGTTGCCCCTTGCCTCCATCTATTAAAATAAGTTGTGGAAGGGGCTGAGCTTCTTCAATAAGGCGCTTATAGCGGCGCTCTATTACCTCTTCCATACTGGCAAAATCATCAGGGCCTACTACTGTTTTAATATTAAAGTGGCGGTAATCTTTTTTGCTGGGCTTGCCATTTTTAAATACCACCATGGCACTCACCGCATAATCGCCCTGAAAATTAGAATTATCAAAACACTCTATATGCATGGGTGTTTCGCTTAATCGAAAATCTTGTTGCAGTAATTTTAGTACTGAGAATTCTTCGGTTTTCATCTTAATATTGTCTTCACTGCTCAATCGCTTATTGCGGAAATACAAAGCATTCTTTAAACTTAAATCGAGTAAATATTTCTTATCGCCAATCTTCGGCACTGTGATGGCAAATTCATCTTCTAACCCGGAGTTAAATTCAAAGGGGGCTATCAACTCGGGCGAATGGCTATCAAATTGACGACGCAAATTGGTAACAGCAAAGGCCAGTATTTCTTCTTTACTTTCATCCAACTGTTGTTTGAGTTCTACATTTTGTGCTTGGATAACACTGCCGTTTACAATTTTTAAATAATTGATAAAATACATATTGCCCTCCTGCACCATGCCCACCACATCTACATCGTTCACCGCAGGATTTACTATGGTTGATTTAGACTGGAACTGCTCCAAGCGCTCAATTCTTTTTTTAAAGTTGTTAGCTTTTTCATATTCAAGGTCTTCGGCAAATTGCAGCATTTGATTTTTTAATTCACGTATCACAATGGCTACATGGCCTTTAAGCATTTTTTTTATTTCATCTATATAGCTATTGTAGTTTTCTTCTGTTTCTTTAGCAACACAGGGCGCTTTGCAATTGCCAATATGAAATTCCATACAAGCACGAAACTTACCCGATTCAATATTTTTTTTTGATAAGCTAAGACTACAGGTGCGTAAAGGAAACAGCTCCTTAAACAAGTCCATCATAGTGTAAGCTTCGAAACCGGTTAAGTAGGGACCAAAATATTCGCTTCCATCGCGTATCATTTTTCGGGTAATGAATACTCGGGGAAATCGTTCGTTTTTAATGCAGATGAATGGATATGTTTTTCCGTCTTTTAGCGAAACATTGTAACGGGGCTGATACTCTTTGATTAAATTATTTTCCAGAAGCAAAGCATCTTTCTCACTATTGACCAAAGTAAAGACAATGGTGATGGCTTGTCGTAAGAGCAATTTATGTTTCGTGCTTTTTTCATCTACCCCTACGAAATAAGAATTTACCCGATTCCATAAATTTTTGGCTTTGCCTACATAGAGTACCTCATCATTCAAACCAATAAATCGGTACACACCCGGTTGCTTGGGTAGGGTGGGCTGTATTCGCTCTCTAAATTCGGCTACGGTCATTGAGGTAAAGATAAAGTCTTCAATAGAGTTTTGCTACAAAACAAAAAAACCGGCTACCCAATTGATAGCCGGTTTAAACAAAAGGAGAGTACCTAAAAATTAAATTTTAATTTTCTTCTGCGTCAGCCTCTTCGTCCAAAGCTTCTTCTTCCTCTTCAGCAGCTAATGTATTATCAACATAAAGTAATAAGCTTATTAACAAGAAAAGCACTCCCGGAAGTAGCGCCCCTCGATACCCTTGAGTTCCGCCAAAGTGGCTTCCTACAGCGCCAACCATCACCAAAACCATCACCGTTCCGACATAAAAACGAGATGAAGGGAAAATGAGCCCAACGCCCCCAATTATTTCTATTGCACCAATAAAAATGGAAGCTCCTTTAGATGTGCTAAGTCGCGACACAAACAGTTCAGCATAACCAAGTCCCAATATTTTT
>DAIMNW010000293.1:0-2197 GCA_036719905.1 Chitinophagales bacterium | reverse complement strand
ATCCCAATAGTAGCTACAGCATTCTTAAATTCAGCTAAGTTGGTGGCATATTGATGCTTGGCCGTTCGCAATCCTAGTTCTTTAGCCGCCAAATCGCGAAGCAATTTTCGGTTCATGGTAAAATTGGCCGCCCGTGCACTGGGTACCACCTGAATGTTTTGTTTTTCATACGCATAAAATCGTTCCGTGCGTATAGCCTCAATTTCGGGTACAATGATGTCGGGTTGATGTTTTGTTACAATAGCATCAAGAACATCGCCATTAAGCATATCAATCACTTCGTATTCATCTGCCACCTGCATGGCCGGCGCATGGGCATAATTGTCCACTGCTACTACATATTGACCCAACCGCTTTAGCGCTATAACTACCTCTTTGCCGAGTTCACCACTACCTAATAGAAGAATTTTTTTCATGTAATAAATTTTGCCAAAGGTATTATTTATGAATGCAAAAGCATAGCAAGGCGTATCTTCGCCGCCCATGCATTATTTATCCATCGAAAATCTGAGTAAGAGTTACGGTATACAGCCGTTATTTAAAAATATCACCCTACACCTTAACGAAGGGGATAAGGTGGCCCTGATAGCTCGAAACGGCACAGGCAAATCTACCTTATTGAGAATAATTGCCGGTACCGAAACGGCCGACAGCGGCAAGGTTTGGCTACACAAAGATGTGAATGCTGTCATGCTGTTGCAGGAGCCCATTTTTAATGAGAAGGAAACTGTGTTGGAAAATATTTTCAACCATCGTCACCCCATGCTCGACGCCATTAAAGCGTATGAAGAAATTTTGGATGAAGAGCAGGTGCTTTCAGAACAAATTCAAAAAGCTGAAAGTGAAGCCGTTACAAGTGAAGACCAACTAGAGGAATTACGACACCAATTGGAACAGGTGCATAGTAGAATGCAAATGGCTATGTCGAAAATTGATGAATTGGAAGCCTGGAACTATGAAAACGAAGTACATCAAATTTTAGGGAAATTGAACATTACCCAATTGCATCAAACCATTGGCACCTTGAGTGGCGGTCAACGAAAAAGGGTGTCTTTGGCCAAAACCTTGATTGACATTGGGTTTGATAACCGACACACCCTGCTCATACTTGACGAGCCTACCAACCATTTGGATTTTGGCATGATAGAATGGCTCGAACATTTTCTGGATAAACAAAAAATTACCTTGTTGCTCGTTACCCACGATCGATTTTTTTTGGATAATGTCTGTAATAAAATAGTGGAAATGGATGGCAGCAATATTTACTCTTACGAAGGCGATTATAGCTACTATTTGGAGAAAAAATCGGAAAGGGAAATGGCCGAAGCCAGTGAATTAGAAAAGAGCAAAAATATTTATAGACGCGAATTAGAATGGATTCGCAAACAACCTAAAGCCCGAACCGTTAAGTCTAAATCCAGAATTGATGCTTTTGAAGAAGTAAAAGAAAAAGCTACCGCTCGAAAGCTGGAAACAAACTTGATACTACAAGTAAAAATGACCCGGTTGGGCGGCAAAACGGTCGAATTTAAAAAAGTTAACAAAGCTTATGGTGCTAAAACCATTTTAAAGGGTTTCGATTATACCTTTAAAACAGGCGAAAGGGTAGGTGTGGTAGGGCCTAATGGGGTGGGGAAATCTACTTTTCTCAATATGATTATGGGTATTGAAAAGGCTGATAGCGGAAAAATCAATACAGGAGAGACGGTCGTGTTTGGCTACTACAATCAAACCGGATTAGTGTTTAAAGAGGATATGAGGGTAATTGAATATGTGAAAAGTATAGCCGAAAATTTTGTGCTGGCTGATGGCACCAAGGTGAGCCCTTCACAATTTCTGCAGCGCTTTTTGTTCGAACCGGAAAAGCATTTTACCTATTTGAGTAAATTGAGTGGAGGGGAAAAACGCCGACTTCATTTGCTCAGTATCATCTACAAAAATCCCAATTTTTTAATACTGGATGAGCCAACTAACGATTTAGATTTAATCACCCTTCAGGTACTTGAGGAGTTTTTGATAAATTATCAAGGCTGTGTGCTTTTGGTTTCGCACGATAGGTATTTTATGGATAAATTAGTCGATCAGCTGCTGGTTTTTGAAGGTGATAGCGTGCTTAGCGATTTTCCCGGAACGTATCCCAGTTATAGAGGATGGCAAAAAGCTAGTCCTAAGAAGCTCCTGGCTGATAAAGGAACTG
>DAIMNW010000114.1:0-7913 GCA_036719905.1 Chitinophagales bacterium | reverse complement strand
TTACAACACCCTTCATCTTTTGCGTACTGGGCCATGGCATTTATTAATGAGGTAAAAGGATTTGTGGAGGTGGCAGTTACAGGCTCAGAGGCATTCGATTTTGCGCATCAAATAAGTGCGAAATATATTCCGAATAAAATTATAGAAGCATCTACTACTGGAAGCGATTTGCCACTGTTAACACAAAAAAAGTATAGCAAAGACACACTTATATATAAGTGTGAAAATTATTCATGTCAAAAACCGGTTAACACACTGGAAGAATTTTTGAAATCTTTCTGATGGATACCCTAATCCATGTCAGCTTCTCCTAGTTAATCATACTTATCTCCAACGACCTACCAAATATTGCGAAAGTATAATGATAACAGAAGATACAATGGTGCTAGTTAATACTTTAATGATAGTAAAGTAGAATAGAGTAAAACTCATTACTTCTAAAATGAAAAAGGTGAAATGATGAACGAAGACGAGAATAACGGTTAGGGTTATAAATGTGGCAGGGCCAATGTTTCTTATCGTTGGCTCATCGACGCCCTCCAAGCTGGCTTTGGGTAATAGGGCAGAAAGAACTATTGGTCTCAAGGCCACAATTAAAACTGTGGCAAAGGCATGCAAACCTGCAGCATTAGTAAAAGAGCCCACACACAATCCTGTAAAAAATCCAATAATAAGACTTGCCCACATTGGAACTTCGAGTGGAAGGAGAATGACGAATAACGGATAGAAGTAGGGATTCATTAAACCTGTCAGCTGAATATTGTTCAGAACAAGTATCTGGAACAGAAGAACGGCAATAAACCGAAATGATAATCTGAAAACAAGTCCGTTCATAGCTTTCTAATTTTCGTAGGCATCAATTTTTAGCCTCAATGAATCCAACTCATTTTTATCTAATGACTGAATAATGTAGACATAATCTAAATGGTAAAAATCAATGGCTAAGCGAACCTTGATGTTGAAAAAATTACTTCCTTCCTTAATCTCATATTTTTCAATAGTACCCACCATTAATTTTTCAGGGAATATGGCCGAGAATCCGCTTGTAAAAATGGTATCTCCTACGGCAAGTTTGACGTGTTTGGGAATATCGGGGACGGTGGCATGGGTAGCATCGTATCCTTCCCATATTAAGCTTCCAAAATAACCGTGGGTTTTGATACTCACTTTTGTCTCTTTATGCAATATACTCATAATTGCAGCATAGTTTTTTGAAACATCCTTTACTACACCTACAATTCCTTTATCTGAGAATACCCCCATTTTTTTCTCTATGCCTTGAGCGCTTCCTTTATTAATAATAATGTAGTTATTCATCTTGTTCACCGAATTACTTATCACTTTGGCTGAAATTAAATGGAACGCTCTTGCCATACTATCAGTTATATGAATACCGGTATCTTGTTTTCGGTAATTATTATTGGCAATTACTTCTTGAAGCAATGCATTTTCCTGTGCTAGGCTCTCATTTTTTTGTTTTAAGGAAAGGTAGGAACTTACTTTGTCGAACGATTGATAAACCCGACCGACCAGATCACCTGAGGCGTTGAAGTAAGCGGCTTGGTGAAAATTGCTTTGCCGTACTATTAATACAATACCTATAATCTCAAGTACTACAAATAATACCCAGCTGAAGTACTTCAGAAAAAACCGGAGTAAACTTCTCATAACAATTTCAACAAGGATGAGTTCAGGTGAAGAAGATGAGTATTGGCCATTTTGTTGAACATCGGTTTATACTGCAACCGACATTTTACGACATCAGGAAGGGATACTTAGCAATGTTCTTTAAGGCTAATCCGGTTCCACGAACCACTGCACGTAATGGGTCGTCGGCCACATGCACAGGTAATTTGGTTTTAGCGGAAATACGTTTATCCAACCCACGAAGTAAAGCTCCACCGCCAGTCAAGTAAAGCCCTTTACGATAGATGTCAGAAGCCAATTCGGGAGGAGTAGTTTCTAAAGCTTTGTGTATGGCCTCTTCAATTTTGGCTATTGATTTATCAAGTGCCTGCGCAATTTCTGAATAGGTAACGGTAATTTCTTTGGGAATACCGGTCATCAAATCGCGACCACTCACTTTGTAATCATCTGGTGGGTTGTCTAATTCTGTAAGAGCCGAACCCACATTTATTTTTATTCCCTCAGCGGTTCGCTCTCCGATAAGCATGTTATGTGCCTTGCGCAAGTACTCAATAATATCAGCAGTAAATTCATCACCAGCTACGCGAATGCTTTGATCACACACAATACCTGCCAGTGCAATCACTGCAATGTCGGTAGTACCTCCACCAATATCGATAATCATATTACCTACCGGCTCCTCTACATCAATGCCTATTCCAATAGCGGCAGCCATGGGTTCATGAATCAGATAAACCTCTTTGGCCCCTGCTTGCTCAGCACTATCACGTACAGCACGTTTTTCAACTTCTGTAATGGCACTTGGAATACAAATGACCATTCTCCAGGATGGAGTAAAGAGCGGTCGCTTTGGGTAAATGAGTTTTATCATTTCCCGTATCATTATTTCGGCAGCATTAAAATCTGCAATTACACCATCGCGTAATGGACGTATAGTTTTTAAGTCCTCATGTGTTTTTTCGTGCATCTGCATAGCACGTTTACCTACCGCGATTACTTTGCCGGTCAGTTTGTTCATTGCTACTATGCTCGGCTCGTCTACCACCACGTTATCGTTATGAATAATAAGTGTATTGGCTGTGCCAAGGTCAATCGCAATTTCCTGTGTTAAAAAAGTAAATAAAGCCATTTGTTGGAAGGGGATAAAACCCGGCTACAAAAGTTGGAATTTAAAGTAGCATTACATAAGGTTAAGCCAAGATTATTTTTAGCCTCAGTGGCTGAAACCAATGAGTTTGGAGCTACGGAACAGGGTCGTGGCCATGACCTCCCCAGGGGTGACATCGTAAGATACGCTTAATGGCCAAAAACCCTCCTTTAAAGCCTCCATATTTCACTATAGCTTGGGCGGCATACTCACTGCAGGTGGGGGTGTAACGACATGCAGGTCCTAGCAATGGGGAGATTGCTCCTTGATAAATTTTTACAAGCAATAAAAGGAAACGGCCTATTAGTTGGTTCATTTTTAGATAATTGATTTTGCAAACATGTTAAACAGCCTTTCAAGTTGGGTGTTTACATCTGCACTTAGTGGTATTTTTTTACCCGTAAAAACAAGCATGAGGTTGGTTTTGCCTGAAACGGCCTGCAAGCCTGGCAGCTGTTTTTTTTGCACTCGGTAAGCCTCTCTTATTCGTCGTTTAATGGTATTTCTATCGTTGGCTTTAGGGAATAATCGCTTTGAAACACTTACTGTAAATTGGATACTATTCGTATCAGCTTGATCAAGGTTATAATGCAACACAAAATTAGGCACCCGAACACTCTTTCCTTTCAAAAACAGATTCTCAATAGCTTTTCTGCTTTTAAGCCTTTCGTTTTTACCCAAAGTGTTGCCATTGACATGCATATTGCAAATGTATGAAAAGTTGATGCCCAACTTTTTAGACTTTTTTCGTATCGGTTGCAATAAGAGAATCAGGCACATTTGGTTTTTTAAAATCGCAAATGCTATTCTTGTTCTGGTTAAACCTTTTGTATTTTCGGTTATCTAAACTTTTATTGAAATTAGACCCATGAAAAAAATTGTACTTTTTGTTGCTTTGCTTTCTTTTTTCCATTTGGCTTCGGCTAAGTATGTAAAGTTTGCAGTAGATATGGCTGGGCAGACCATTAATGCTACAGGAGTGCATGTGTTTGGCGATTTTCAAACCGCAGCCGGATTTGCTGGTGGCGATTGGAATCCAGCTACCACTCAACTCAACCAAGAGGGCACCTCCACTATTTATAGTATTGTAGTAAACATACCAGCCAATCATGTGTACAGGTATCAATACCTTAATGGTAATTTATCTTATGAAGTAGAGTTTGTGCCTATTCCTTCTCGTGTGCTTTACAACAATTTGGATTCGAGGTGGCTTTTTATTGATTCGCTTACTAACGATACTACTTATATTGGGGCTATGCGCTTTTCGGGCAACGCCCCTTTTGGCAAAAGAGCTATGCGAATTAGGGCCTGCTTGGGGGGAATGCAGATTGATTCGGCCGGAGTGCACATAGCCACCAGCGAACAGCCTTGGGATACAAAAGCAAATCAGATGTGGAGTTTTGATGGGCAGTTGTATGAATACATTAACCTGATAGATAGTGCAGTGGCGCTGCATGAATACCGTTTTGTAAACGGAAATACGGCGGCTAAGTACGAGGTTTTGCCATCTGCTTGTAGTGTGTTTGGAAATAGGGAGTCTACCATCAGCAACGACACCATATTGCCTGCGTTCTATTTTGCTACCTGCGATACATGCATGGCTGCACCGGCTGCCGTGAAGCAGTTGAGAGAAGACGAGGAGAAGACTGTTGTAACCCCCAACCCGGCTAATCAAGAAGTGGTTATTAAAATCAGCAACCAATTTCAAAACGGCCAACTCAGAATCACTGATATTACCGGAAAAATTTACATGGATGAAAAAATAGAAGGAACTACTGAACGCAGACTCGATGTAAGTTTGCTCCCAATTGGATTATATTTCCTTACTATCCATAGTCACACAGCTTCCAATTCTTGCAAAATTTCTATTATTCGATAAAAGTATCCATTCAACCAAAGCCCTATGAAAAAAACCGCCCTTCTATTTTTTACCATTCTAGCTCTCACTAAACTTTCAAAAGCTCAACAATGGGGCGATTATACACTTATAGCTCAATCTAACCTGACATCGGTATCACTTATTGACACCAATAGTCAGGTTTTTCATCAATGGACAAACCTTACAGGTACTAATGGTTATTCAGCTTATTTAATGCCCGGTGGAATTTTGGTACGCTCTGTTAAGGTAACTAATTCAACTTTTAATGGCGGCGGAATGACCGGCAAGGTTCAAAAAATAGCTTGGGACGGAACGCTGCTTTGGGATTTCACTTATTCCACTTCTACATATAATATACATCATGATATCTGCCCCCTTCCAAACGGAAACGTGCTTATGATTTCATATGAATTGAAATCAGCAACTGATGTAGCCAATGCTGGCTGTTCAACATTTAGTGGTGCTATGTGGCCCGATAAAATCATTGAAGTACAACCAACAGGACTTACAACTGGAAACATAGTTTGGGAATGGCATGTGTGGGATCATGTAGTTCAAAATACAAATGCAGCAGCTGCAAATTATCAGACCTCCATCTCGGCACACCCGGAACTTTTAAATATTAATTATAATGCTGCAAAGGACTGGCTGCATATGAATGGCCTTGATTACAATGCAGCACGTGACGAGATAGCCGTGAGTTCCCACTTTATGAACGAATTATATGTGATTGATCATAGTACCACCACTGCGCAGGCAGCATCACATAGTGGTGGAGCCAAAGGAAAAGGCGGCGATTTTTTATACCGCTGGGGCATCCCTGCGGCTTATGGCGTAGCTGTGACTGCAAATTTTAGTACCATTCACGATGCTCATTGGATCCCATCCAATTGTCCAAAAGCAGGCTGGCTAGTTGGTTACAATAATCAAGGAAGTATGACGGCTCCCAATTCTTTTGTTGATGAATTTAACCCCCCTTACGGCGGACCGAGTGGTTACACATTTACTGCCGGAGTGATGATTCCACCAAGCACCTATGGCTATCGTCATATTTGTAATGGGCACAATACCAATGAAGGTAATTCTGAACAACTACCCAATGGCAATATTTTGGTTTGTATAGCCATGTCTTCAAAAGTGTATGAGGCTGACTCGAACGAAAACGTGCTTTGGACATATAATGGCACAGGAACAATTGGTCAGGCACACAGGTATGTAGCCTGCGATATCAGTACTCATGGTCCACCATCAGCACCAACCATTACCCAAAATGGATCTGCGCTCAACTCTACCACTGGTATGTATTACCAATGGTATATGAATGGTGGTGCCATTCCGGGCGCAACTACCGCTAATTATACTGCCACAATAGATGGCAACTATCAGGTAGTGGTTAAAGACACTTTTGGATGTGCATCGGCTTTATCCAACACCATTACCATTGGCACTCCTTCATCTAGTGAGGTGCTTACATCTAATCCAATCAAAATATATCCTAACCCTTCAACAGGATGGGTTGAGATAAAAACGGTTGATGGGTATAACAGATTGGAAGTTGAAATAGTAAACCCACTAGGTAAAACGGTCTTTAGTGCAGTGAATCAAACCCTGATCAATCTTTCCAGCTTAGACAATGGCATCTATTTTATTCGAGTGAAGCTGAATGACTCCTATGGCTTGAATGAGAAGCTCGTTTTGCAAAAAAAATAAGTATTTAAAATTCATATGCTCAGAAAACTTCCTGATGCAAACGCCCACTTCAGGAAGATTTTTGGTTTTTTATTTAATCAATGCTAATGCCTATGAGAATAATAACCGTTCTATTTCTGCTGATGTTTTCGAATATTTCGGCAAGAGCACAGCAAACTTTCTATAATTTAAACAACCTACAAAAAATAGAAATTCAGTTTGCACAATCAAACTGGGATTATCTTTTAGATACTCTGAAATCTGGAAGCGGTAAATACTTGATGTGCTCGTGGGTAAAAGTAAATGGCGTACAGTTCGATAGCGTTGGAATAAAGTATAAAGGAAGTAGCAGCTATGATTCTACCTATGCTAAAAACCCGTTTCACATACGACTGGATAAGTATAAAAATCATCAATATCAGGGCTACCGAGATATCAAACTCTCAAATATCTATAGTGATCCGAGTATGCTACGTGAGCCACTAGCCTATAGTATTCTGCAAAACTATATGCATTGCCCAAAAGCTAACTACGCCATGGTTTATGTAAATGGAGTTTATTTAGGACTGTTTGTAAATGATGAACCTATCGATGAACATTTTTGTGGAGATCATTTCTACTCAGCTGGCAATACCCTTATTAAAGGCAATCCTGTTTTATCTGCCGGCCCTACCGTGCGAAGTCCATTAAAGTATATTGATGCTGATTCTAGCAGTTATTTTAATTATTATGGCATTCAATCCAAATATGGTTGGCATGAACTGGTTGATTTGTGTGATACAATAACTAATTCGCCTAGTGATGTATCCACCGTCCTGGATGTTGATCGGGCCTGTTGGATGTTAGCTTTTAATAATGTGATGGTAAATCTTGACAGCTACAGCGGTTGGTTCGCACAAAATCATTATAGCTATAGGGATGATACTCGACATTTCAATCCCATCGTTTGGGATTTAAACATGGCATTAGGCGGATTTGCATGGACAGGTTTGCAAGGCGGAGGGTCCGGTGTTTTGAATGTTACTTCTATGCAGCAGTTGAGTCCTTTATTACATGCTAACGATTCCGATTGGCCCTTAATCAAAGATATAGTGAATGAGCCAATGTATAAACGGATGTACATAGCTCATATGCGAACAATTACGAATGAGTATTTTGCGAACAACATGTTTCAAACATTGGCTACCAACTTGCAAAGCCTAATTGATACAGCTGTGCAAGCCGATACTAATAAATTTTATTCCTATAGTGATTTTCAAAATGGGCTTACAGCAAATGTTACTGTTGGTAGCCATGTGGTACCGGGCATTGCTACTTTGATGACCGCTCGTAATACCTACTTACAATCTACCGCTGAGTTTTCAGCTACACCACCTATTATTAGTAATGTTTTACCTAGTAGCACATCTCCTGCTATTAATAGTTCGATTACTATTACTGCTTCTGTAACTAACACCAACATCTCGTCGGTTTATCTTGGCTATCGTGATTCAAAGAAGAAAAAATTTACACGTGTGATTATGTTTGATGATGGTGCACATAATGATGGGG
>DAIMNW010000292.1:0-2201 GCA_036719905.1 Chitinophagales bacterium | reverse complement strand
GTACATTAGTAGGCAGGCCGCCAACACCGCCTCCACCTCCTCGTGTACGAAACTTGCCACTTACATTAGTATATGCATCTTTACGATTAGGATACCCCATTCCTATGCCAATATATGGTTCCAAAATAGCGTTCGCCATGAAGTGATAATTTATCTGGGCTATAATGCTATAAGTGGAGTAATTATGGGTGGCCGAAGCAGCCGATCCACCATTGCGACTAGTTTGCGTTTCTATCATGGATGCTTTGGCATAGGCGGCATTAATACCAAATCCAACTGGTGAATTGGTTCGCAATTCGGTTCTTAAATAAACAGGCCCCAATACCGATGGCATAGCCGTGCTCGATGAACTTGCGCCACCTGGCCCACCACCTTGATTAAAATGGGTATAGGCACCATAGAAAAGCAACCCATAGCCTCCAGTTATTAAAATTTGCATTTTTGGCGGTGCCGGGTGAAGTATGGCAATCAGTCGGCTTGAATCTTGCGGCAATTGATGATAGCTATCACGATTGTGTGTAAGAACCTGACCATAGCTTATGCTTGTAAATAAAAATAGGATGGGAGCAATGATTGAAATAAATTGTTTCATGAGAATCGCTGATTTTAGAGCCTGTAATATCCTGTAAATGAAATTATTGATAAATGCCCATTTGCAAATCGAATGTTAAACAGATAGTTTTTGTCAAATGAACCAAGCTAAAAAAAGGAGAGAGTTAGAGCAAAAAAGTTATTTTTGAAAAGCAAATCTTACTCTCACCTTTCCTTACTAACAAAATGAAATTAAAATTTTTACTTCTAATGGCCTTTATAACCATCGGCCAACTGGGCATGGCCCAACAAGTTCAGCACCCCATTCGCTGTTATTCTGATGAAGTTTATCAGCAACAGATTGCCAACAACCCGGCATTAAAAGCCAGCTACGAAGCGGCTGATGCCTTAACCACTCAGGTGGCCAACACTATTCAACAACAAAAAACCAAAAATGGTGGAAGCGCCCCACTTTATATTATTCCGGTGGTGGTGCATGTGGTATGGAAAACCGCTGTTCAGAATATTCCTGACACGGCTATCTATACGCAAATCCAACGCTTGAATGAGGACTACCGTAGAATTAATCCTGATTCTGGTAATACCATATCAACTTTCAAATCAATTGTGGGCGACTCACGAATTGAGTTTCGATTGGCAGTACGCGATCCTAATGGAAACTGTACGAATGGAATTGTACGTAAACAAACCACTACCACCTCTTTCAGTACAAATGATAACGTTAAAAAAACGGCCAATGGCGGTGACGATCCTTGGCCTACAGGGTCTTATCTGAATTTATGGAGCGCCAACTTAAGCGGCGGTGTACTTGGCTATGCTCAGTTTCCCGGCGGAGCGGCTGCTACTGATGGAGTTGTAATCCTGTATAGTGCATTCGGGCAGAAAGGAGTGGCAAGTGCACCTTATGATTTAGGGCGTACCGCTACCCACGAGGTAGGGCATTGGCTCAATCTTTACCACACTTTTCAAGGTGGTTGTACAGGTACGACATCGACCACATGTGGAACCCAAGGCGATAAATGTTGCGATACGCCACCTGTATCAGCATCCAATTTTGGTTGCCCGGCTCCTAGCACTAATTCGTGCAACGAAACTTATTTGCCTAGAGTTGATATGACGCAGAACTATATGGACTATACCGATGATGCTTGTATGAACGCTTTTACATTTGATCAAATAGCTCGTATGCAAGCCTGTATGTCTACCACCCGAAACAGTTTGAATTCTTCGTTAGGCTTAACACCTGTAACCGGTACTCCGAATTTACAAGTAGCCAACGATACCATTTGCGCAGGTAGCAGTACAACCATAACAGCAAGTGGCGGCACTTCATATTACTGGACCCCATATTCTCATCTAAACAGCATGAGCACCGCTACGGTAATTGCATCGCCAACCGTTACTACTGTATATACAGTTTATGCCACCATGAACAATTGTACTTTTTCAAGACAAGATACAATTACAGTGGTGGGAACACCAACTAATATTAGTGTAAGTCCAACGGCGGTTTGCAGCGGAATGGCAACTTTACTGACCGCTACTGGTTCATCTAACTATTCGTGGTCGCCAGCTAATGGTTTAAATAATACTACACATGATACTGTAAGATGTACCATTACTTCACCTACTACCTACACCATTACTAC
>DAIMNW010000291.1:0-2217 GCA_036719905.1 Chitinophagales bacterium | reverse complement strand
GGCGCTTAGTACAAAGGTGTAATAGTTTTTTTCACGAAAATTTTTCCAAACTATGCTACCAGCGTTGTTGTTCTGATCGCTCGAGGGTAGATCTCACAATCTATAATTTGCCTATTCTCTTCTTCCTGAATCAGCTGTGTTGGACGCCCCTGGATTAAATGCAAATTTGTCTATTGCCCCAAGTAGTAGTAAGGTGATATCGTTTTTCTTATTGGGCTTAATAGAAATCTTAGCTTCATAGTCGTTAAATGTGGGTAAAAAAGGCAGCCCAATTTGCTTGAACAATACTTGCAGATAGCTTTGTCTGACAGAGAAAATGGCTGAAGCCTTTTTACCTAGCGGACCCTCAACCGAAATGCCAGAGGCGGTATAGGAAAATGTACCGGTTCCACCCCAATGGTCAGTTCTGCCGTCCTTATTTTTCAGTTCTAAAACGGAACTCAGAGCGTTCCCTCTATTTGCTGGAAAAGCACCGGTATAAAATTCAGCTTCCCTTATCAAATCCACATTTAGTAGCCCAACTGGTCCACCAGTGCTACCTTGGGTGGCAAAGTGGTTAATATTTGGAATTTCTATGCCATCCAGATAGAATCGATTCTCTGCAGGCCCACCACCTCTTACCAGAATATCGTTGCGATAGGAAAGCGTTCCTGCTACACCCGGAAGGCTTTGGATAACTTTTGAAATGTCTCGATTGCTTCCAGGGTTTCGAACTATTTCGTTGGAGCCTATCGTTCTGAGCGATAGGGGGCTTTCTTCAGTTCTATAGAACTTATCGCTGGCCACTACCTTCACCTCTTTTAATTGTTTTCCTTGCTCATCTAACTTAAAGTTAACCATGGCCGGAAGATTATTGTCAACTACCACTTCATATTCTACCTTTTTGCCGTAGCCAAGTAAAATACATTCTACATTGTAGGTACCAGGTTTTAGATTAGTAAATGAATAAAGGCCGTCAATGTCTGACTGAACGGCTTGGTTTAACCCCTGAATAACAAGGGTTGCAAAAGGAAGCGACTCATTGCTAATCGAATTACTGACACGGCCTTTGATAATACCGGTTTGGGCCCAAGTGGCTTCAAGCGAAATCAAAAAAACAACTGCAAAAACAAAAATCTTTTTCATAATGGTCGCAAATGTAAGGCAACAGAACTGAGCCTCCAATTCAAATCGAAAAATTGGTTGAATTATGGTTCAGTTTCTTTGCAAATAACCTGTGAATGAAAATTGAAGAAAAAACTGAAGGTCTTAATACTTACTTTTGGCCTCAATTGAAAATAAAAAATTGACCCTTGCTACCGATTAGATTCCAAATTATCGTATTCATCTTGACCGGAGGTATTTTAGCTTTGGTTTCAGCTTGCCACCTTTCAAACAAGTTGGAGGATGACAAAACCTTTGAAGTGGCCGACACGGCATCCATAGGCAAAATATTTATTGCTGATATGAATAAAAATTCAATTACCCTGACTCGAAAGAATCAGCAATGGATGGTAAATGGTGAGTATCCGGCACGTGAAGATGCCATCAAATTGCTTTTAGCAACTATCCATGACATTAGGATGAACCATCCGGTGCCGAAAATTTCGCATAATGCCGTGATTAGAAACATGGCCTCAGAAGCCATCAAAGTAGAGATATACGATAGGCAGAATGTTCTAATAAAAGACTATTATATTGGCTCACCCATTGAAGGATATAGAGGAAATTATTTTTTAATGAATGGTTCAAAGCAGCCCTATGTAGTAGATATACCTGGCTTCGAAGGATATGTATCAGTACGCTATTACACCAAAGTGAACGATTGGCGAAGTAGAGCCATCTTTAATTACAAAGTTTCCGATATCTCACAAATTGAAGTCAAATACTTAGACCAGAATCAAAAATTTTCGTTTCAAATTGCTCAGGTAAATCCCGATTCTTTTCGACTTAGCTTTTCAGGCAAGGTAGATCAGAAACAAGCCTTTAAGTATTTTGAATTCTTTAAAAATGTAAACAGTGTAGCCTATGCAAATGAAAAACTTCCGGGAATGGACACCATTAAACGTAGGCCAGCTTTCTGCACCATTGAGGTGGTAGATTTTGAAGGCAAGCGAAAGAAAGTTGAACTGGTGCATATGCTCACAAATAAGCGCAGTAAGTATCAAATGGATATTACAGGTAAAGAGGTGATCTATGATATTGATAATTATTATGCTTGGATCAATGACCATCGAG
>DAIMNW010000113.1:2562-8008 GCA_036719905.1 Chitinophagales bacterium | reverse complement strand
CAATTGATAAACAAGTGGAAACTGAATTGTTTTGTCTGTACTTTTGAGCGTTCATTCCTATTTTCCAAAACTTCATTGTCAGGCATACCTTTTTATAAGTATTTACGTTTATAATCACAATAAATGCGGTCATTAGTTCTTTTTTGCACTTTAATTGTGCTTGCCCACTTAACCTATGGACAGTTGGGAGGAAGTGCAACCTACTCATTTCTGAATTTTCCAGTTTCTAGCAAATTAACCGGCATTGGAGGGTCTGCTATTGCACTAGCCGATAATGATTTAAACCTAGCCATATCAAATCCAGGTCTGTTGCGCAAATCCATGTCGGGTCAGTTGGTGTTTAACAACACGTTTTATTTTCATGGCATCAATCAGGGAATGTTGGCTTATGGTGCCTATTTACCAAAATTCAGGAGCACCATGAGCACTAGTCTGCAATATGTTCAATATGGGAAAATGATGGAAACAGATGCTACAGGTCAACAAATTGGCAGCTTCACGGCTTCTGATTATGCCCTTGGCGTGGGTTTAGGCCGAAATATTGATAAATTTAATTATGGCATAAATGGGAAGATACTTTACAGTAGATATGCTGAATTCTACACTGCCGGTGTGGCTTTTGACTTGGGTGTAGCCTACATTGATTCGTCGCATGGCAATTCGGTTTCGTTGGTGGTGAAAAATTTTGGGCAGCAGACTAAAGCAATCGTTTTGCATAATTACGAACCATTGCCACTCAATATTCAGTTGGGTTATTCTAAAAGGCTGGCACATTTGCCATTTACCTTCAATTTGGTAGCACATGATCTACAAAAGTTTGATATTCGATATAATAACCCGGCAGATGAGATAAATTCAACAGCCCTGATTTCTGATTCATCAAAAACAAATAAACCTAAAACCTATTTGGCTGATAAAATAGCCCGGCATCTTATTGTTGGTGGCCAAATTCATATTAAAGCGCTGCAAATTCAGGTGGGTTATAATCATCAGCGCCGTGCCGAAATGAAAACTACTGAAAGATCAGGCTTAACAGGCTTCAGTTTTGGCGTAGGTATCAAAATCAAGCGCTTCCAGATAGGTTATGGCCAAGCTTGGTATTATTTGCCAAGTGCTTCTAACCAAATAAGCCTTCTCACCACCATCAATCAGCCAAAGGCAACTGCTTTTTTTCAGAAGTTTTAATTGGTCGTTTGCCTTCTTAAACTTGCTAATCCATCTTTATTTCAAAAAATTATCTTTGTGCCATGATGGACATCAAGCAAAATATTTTAGAAACCATAGGCAATACACCCTTAGTAAAACTTAATTCAGTTACCAAAGAACTTCCATGTACGGTGCTGGCTAAGGTGGAGTTTTTTAACCCGGGCAATTCTATAAAAGACCGCATGGCACTTAAGATGGTGGAAGATGCTGAAAAAGATGGGCGTTTAAAGCCTGGAGGCACCATTATTGAAGGTACATCGGGCAATACCGGTATGGGCCTGGCACTTGCCGCTATAATGAAGGGCTACAAATGTATTTTTACCACCACAGATAAACAATCGAAGGAGAAAGTGGATATACTCAAAGCATTTGGTGCCGAGGTAATTGTTTGCCCAACCAATGTTGAACCAGAAGATCCACGTAGCTACTACTCGGTTTCAAAGAAGCTCGGGCAGGAGATTCCTAATTCGTGGTATGTAAATCAGTATGACAACCTTAGTAACAGAGTAGCTCATTATGAACAAACTGGTCCTGAGATTTGGAAGCAAACGGATGGAAAAATTACTCATCTAGTGGTAGCTACCGGCACTGGTGGTACAATTACGGGCACAGGAAAGTATTTGAAGGAGCAAAATCCAAACATAAAAGTTTGGGCTGTAGACAGTTACGGTTCGTTGCTGAAAAAATACTTTGAAACAGGAGAGAAGGATATGAATGAAGTTTATCCATACATAACCGAAGGCATAGGCGAAGATTTTGTACCTGAAAATTATGATATGAAATTTATCGATGCCTTTGAAAGAGTGACCGATAAAGACGGAGCTGTAATGGCTCGTAGAATAGCTAAAGAGGAAGGCATTTTTGTAGGTTATTCGGCCGGCTCGGCAGTTTGCGGCTTGCTCCAATTAAAAAAGGAATTAAAGCCGACTGATGTTGTGGTGGTAATTTTTCATGACCATGGAAGCCGATATGTAGGCAAAATCTATAACGATCAATGGATGGTAGAACGAGGATTTATTGAAGTGAAAACCATTCGCGATATCATCAATTCACGTGGAAGAGTCAATCTGGTGATTGCTGAGCCCACTGAGCTTGTGTCAGCTGCCATCGACAAAATGAAAAAGTACAACATCACTCATATTCCTGTAATCAAAGATTATAAGCCTGTTGGAACAATAAGCGAAAGTGGTTTGTTTAATGCTGTACTTAAAAATGGCGATATTATGAGCCATTCAGTAGAATCAGTTATGGAACCTGTTCTTTCAATTGTTCCCATCGATTCACCAATTGACAGAGTAAGTAGCCTTATCAATAAAAACTCTCAGGCAGTATTAACGGCTGATGAAAGTGGCAAACTCCACATCATTACCCAGTATGATATTATTCAGGCTTTGGGGAAATAATTTTTCCGGTAAACTACGAGTATTTTTTGTTTCGAATTAGGTTGTAAATGAGTCCGCCAAAAAGGATAAGCAAAACTGGCGCTATCATATTAAATAATTGCCATCGGAAACCTTCTTCCTGAATACGTGGCCGGTCAAGCAGACGTAGCTTAAATTCTTTGCCTCGGGTTTCAATCAAACCACTGCTGTCAACCAAATATTGAACACAATTCAGCAAAAAGGTTTTATTGGAAAATGTTTGTTTGGTAAAGGGATAATAACCACAAGGGTAGGCCATATCTTTTCCCAACGGATTTTTGCCAATATCACCATCGCCTATCACAATCATTTTTCCTGGCACCGATTCTTCTTTAAATTGGATATGCAGACTATCGAGCATCTCTGACGTAGCAGTGGAAAGTCTGTTTTTATAAGCTGATTTAAATTGGCCTTCAAGCAATACAGCCACGGTTTGAGCTGGTTTGTTAAAATAAGTAGGCGAAGGGGTTAGCTTCATCAATTTTAAGTTCAGCTCTATGGGTGGATAAACCAATTTACTGTATTTGGATGTTTGTAAAAGCGGAGTTTTTTTAATTCCTGAGGCTCCTACGGTGTCAACCTGACTGCAGAAAAGTGTAAGTAAAGCATCCAGATTTTTAACTATTGGATGCTGAATATTGCTAGTAATCACTGGGAAGTAATACCAAGGAAACAGCTGGGTTTGTGGTTCATTGTTCAGTTTGCCGGTAACCAAAGGGAGCGGTGCACATTGCAAATCCTGAATCAAACATGGATTAACCCTAACCCCATAGCTAAATAATAAATCGGTAAGTTGTAAATCGTAGTCAGGCGCTATGGTGCTGTTCTGTCTCCTAAGACTGTCAATATCGGCTGCAATCATATCTAGCATCCATATCACCTTACCACCGTGCATCACGTATTGATCTATTTTAAATTTATCTGCATCACTAAATGCAGTGGTAGGTTTTATAATCATTAAAGCTGCCATGGTTGGTGGAATGGCAACGCAACTATTTAATTCCAGTGTGCCCAGATTATAGCTTTCACTCATTGAATTAAATAAGTCGTCTGAATATTTGTCTGGCAATTCACCATGGCCTTTCAAAATGGCAATATTTGGCTTTCTCACAGCCTGTAGGTTTTGAATGGCTCTTGTAAATTGATACTCCAATAAGGCAACTGAATTATTTAAAACTTCTTCTTTACTTACCCCAATCTGGTCTTGTAACAAAGTAATTGGGAGTTCTTTGTTTTTGTAATTAAGAATGGCACCCGGCCAAATCATTTTCTCAGTGTAATTGTCCTTGTCCTGTACTTTGAGGTTCACCGGAGATAGTCCTTTTGTATGAAGCTGTTTGTATAAATCTGTTTTTTGTTGATCGTTTTTACCAGCCGTAGGGTCAATAAACTCATATTGAATATTGTGCCCACCATATCGTACAAATTCATCCAATAGCTCTTTCGTAGAATTATGGAGTCGTTGAAAACCTGCCGGAAATTCACCTTCCAGATAAACTTTGATGTAAACAACATCATCTAACTCCTTTAAAAATTTTTTTGTAGGCGCTGAAAGGGTATAGCGTTTGTCGGCAGTTAAATCAAAACGAAAGAAAAATATGGTTGCAACAATGTTTAACACGATTAAAATGCCCATCCATATCCCTATTTGAAGGAATGCCTTTCTTTTGTTATTTAATCCTGGTGTTACCATTTTCGGCTATCGAGTGAGGTTTTGGTTGCCAGAATGAATAAACCGATTAGAGACAGAAAGTATACCACATCACGTGTATCAATAACACCATAACTAACTGCCTGGTAGTGAGAATTAATACCAAACTGCTGAACATAATAGTCAAACTTTCCAAAAATGCCCGGCAACTTACTTATATAATCAAAACATAAATAAAAGAAAAAACACATAGAAATACCGATAACGAATGCTACTGTTTGATTAGAACTTAACGACGAAGCAAAAAGTCCGATGGCAATGAAAGTAGCACCAAGCATCACTAGTCCAAAATAAGAACCCATGATGGCGCCATTATCCAGGTTGCCCTGAGGAACCGCTAGCAGGTAAACCGTAAGATAGTACAGTATAGTTGGCAACAAACAAATGAGAAACAAAGTAAAAGCCGCCAGATATTTGCCAAAAATAATTTGAAGCCCCGACAACGGACGGGTACTCAAGAGTTCAATAGTCCCGTTTTTCAACTCTTCAGAAAACATGCGCATGGTTAATGCAGGTATTAGAAAAAGTAAAATCAACGGAGCATTATCAAACAATTGGGAGAGGCTGGCATATCCAGCATCCAAAATGTTGTTTTGGAAACCAAAACAAAAAACACCATTAAAAATTAGAAAAACAGAAACACTAATATACCCAATTACAGAGCTAAAAAATAAGGCAAGTTCTTTTCTGAAAATGGCAAACACAGAGTAGGAGAGGGGTGCTTAATTACTTGACCAAACAAATATAATGGACTTACTAAAAATAACAGGTTACTATTTGTAAACAATGCACAAAAAGTAAAGCCCGTAGCTTAATAGAAACGGGCCTTGTTCTAATTCAATAATAAAAATCTATTTTTTCTTTGCTACTGCAGACTTTTTAATTCGTTGCTTACGGCTATTTCCATAAGAACCAGCAGATATTTTTCCTTTTTTGGTACGGCGATCACCTCGACCCATGATTTGTTGAATTTTGATTGGTTAGTAAATAAATTAAGGTTGCAAAGCTAAGATTTATCGCTAATTATTCAATAAAAAAAGCAAGGCCCCTATTCAGGAGCCCTGCTTTAAAAATGCAAGTGATAAATTATTTATTCACTTTGCCTGAT
>DAIMNW010000113.1:0-2552 GCA_036719905.1 Chitinophagales bacterium | reverse complement strand
CGGCTTTGAAACGAACCACTTTACGGGCAGCAATTTTGATTGGCTTACCGGTTTGTGGATTGCGGCCATTACGAGCAGCACGTTTAGAAACGCCAAAAGTACCAAAACCAACCAGAGTGATTTTGCCACCTTTTTTCAAGGTGTCTTCGGTGCATTTCATAAAAGAGTTCAAAGCTGATTCAGCTTGTGATTTTGTGATTTTGGCATCATTTGAAATTTTGCCAATTAAATCGCCTTTGTTCATGTTAAATTGTTTTGTTTGGTTAAATAATAAAATTGAACGAGGCAAATATATAGGCTCAATAGGGCTTTACAAGCCATTGAAGGTCTGAAAATGTTGATAACTGTGGATTGTATGGTTATTGAATTGCTTGATATGGCAAAAAACCAATGTGGTGGCTAGTTTTGAGTTATTGCAAAATTTTAAAAAACAATGAATGCTTGTTGATAAAATACAAAATTGTTATCTAGAACAACGTTAAAATCCGCTACTATAGCCAACTTTGAAGACAATGCTGTTCGGGTGAATAGTCTGGTAAAAGAAGCTTACTCTTCTATCTTTTTTACTATTTCAGTGTTTTCGCCAAACATATTGGCGAATGCTTTCAGATTCAAAGCAGCCTCTTCGTTACCGGTTGACCGTTTTAGGGTGTCGGCCATACTGTGCATTATTTGATAGTAGAATAAGTACATCTCATCAACTTTCATATCGTTTGTCCATAAATCTATGCGAAGGGCCTGTTGTGCTTTTCCATCCCAGAAAGCGACAAAGGAAGCTTTTGCCTCCTCTTTGTGCACATGACTGTTATTGGTCGATTCCCATTCAATTTTTTCCGGCATTTTTTGCTCATCCAAAGCCACGGAAATAGTAATGGTAGTATTTTTAGTATCCATTTTAATTTTAATGTAGATTAGTCAGGTTGCAAAAGTACTTATTGTAGTAATCTTTCTATAAAAAAGCCCGTTGAATTTCATCAACGGGCGTTTTTGTTATCTTTATAAAAATAGGAGATTACTTACCGAACATTTTGCCAATGCCTCCCAGTATTCCTCCTAATGCTCCACCACCGCCTCCTAAAGCACCCATAATGCCATTGAGGTCAAAACTGCTATCATTTGTATCGTTAGTTTTCTTAACGAGGCTACCCATTACAGAAGGAAGCAATGAAGCCACAATTCCACCAGCTGCGCCGCTATCTAGTCCAAATTGATTCATCAATTTGCTGGTAACGTTTTGAGTGATTCCATTCATTGCAGGATTTTGAGCTATGTTGCCCCCTTGAAAAAGGGAAGTAATGTTTTCTAATCCACCTGAACTAATTTGACTCTTCAAACCATCCATAATACCTTCAGCAGTGCTTGCAATGGCTGCATTGTTATGCTCATTTGGAATGGCTGGGTTGTTGATAATGGCGTCGCCGGCATGTTCTTTTACTAAATTGATTAAATTTTCTAGCATGTTAATTTTTGATTTTGATTATGAAAAAAAATGTCAGTATGACTATGCAACAATAATACCACATTTTTCACTTTCTTTGAGTTCTCATAATAAAAACGCGTTTAGCACGATGAAATTAACTCCATTTAATCGAATTCACCAACTACTAGGAGCCAAAATGGCTGAATTTGCAGGCTATGAAATGCCAATCAGTTACAAGGGTATCAATGAAGAACATCAATGTGTTCGATCAGGAGTTGGTGTTTTTGATGTAAGTCACATGGGCGAATTCATTATCAGAGGAGATGGAGCTTTAGAATTGCTTCAACGCGTAACTAGTAATGATGTTTCTAAATTATCAATAAATCAAGCACAGTACAGCTGCCTCCCTAATGAAACGGGCGGAATAGTTGACGATTTGTTGGTTTATCGAGTTAGCGACAAGGGATATATGTGTGTGGTGAATGCCAGCAATATTGAGAAGGATTGGAATTGGATAATGAAGCATAATACAGCCAATGTAGAGATGGAAAACATTTCGGACAAAACCGCTCTCTTGGCTGTGCAAGGACCTAAAGCTGCTGATGTGTTGCAGCCACTTACAAGTATCGATTTAAAAAATATGCCTTATTACCATTTTGCAAAAGGCACTTTTTGTGGTATCGAAAACGTTTTAATCTCGGCTACCGGTTATACAGGTGCAGGTGGTTTTGAAATTTATTTTGATGGAAAAAATGCCGAAGAAATTTGGCAAAAAATATTTGAAAGCGGTAAAGGTTTCGGAATTCAACCAATTGGATTGGCTGCTCGTGATACTCTCCGTCTTGAAATGGGTTTCTGCCTTTATGGTAACGATATTGACGATACTACATCGCCTATTGAAGCCGGGCTAGGTTGGATAACGAAATTTACCAAAGAATTTACAAATCGAGCCAACTTGGAAGCTCAAAAGACCCAGGGAGCTTCACGAAAATTAGTCGGTTTTGAAATGATTGACCGAGGGATTCCTAGACATGATTATGAAATTAAAAATGCTAATGGTGAAATCATTGGAAAGGTGGCCTCTGGTACCCAAGCTCCTTCGCTTGGCAAAGCTATTGGAATGGGATACGTT
>DAIMNW010000290.1:0-2224 GCA_036719905.1 Chitinophagales bacterium | reverse complement strand
GCAAATCGGTTTCCAGATTGGTGGCATTCACTTTGGTTCTAAAAAGATTTAGGTTGCCATTCACATCCCACCATTTAGTTATGGTATTTCGGGTGGTTATCTCAATTCCATAATTATCGCTAGTGGCCGCATTTTGAAAACTCATTAGCGAAGTTCCATCGGCCAAAATTTGACGGTATCTGATTACCAGATTTGTACTATGTCGAAAAAACGCAGTAGCTGAAATATTGAAGTTTTGCCGGTTGTGCAAAAAGCTGGCTTCATAGACATTTATCAATTCGGGGAGCAGATTTGGATTTCCTATTCGCTTATTTTGTGGGTCGCTATAATCGGTAAAGGGTATTAGTTGCTTGGCTTCAGGGCGGTTAATTCTTCTGCTGAAACTTAGTTGTACGGTTTGCCCTCCAGGGAGAGGCTGACGTATAAAGGCGCTCGGAAAAAAGTACCAGTATCGAACCTTCGCTTGTTGGCTCGAACTCAATAATGCGACATCTTGTTTAGTATATTCACTTCTTAAACCTCCCGAATAAAGAAACGATGCGAAAGCCCCTGTATAGGTAAAGTAGGCAGCATTCTGAATTTCTTTCAATAAATAATGACTGCTTAGAGCTGAATCATCAACGCCTTGATTGTATGGGTATTGATAGTCTTGTGTATTATTAACTGCATCTGTTTTTTTTGTAGATAACCGGCCCCCTAATTCAATTTTTGCATTTCGTGCTACAGGTTGCGTATAATCAATTTGTGAATTCAAAATGTTGTTCTGCGCCCTAACATACTGCTCTTGCTTGTAGTACGTAGGTATCAAACTAGGAGTGCTAGGGAATGTTACATCTTCAAGAAAGTGGTTGGCATTTGACCTCTGTGAATTGCTGTATGTTAAATCTCCGGTGAGTTCTTGTTTTGGTTGATTAAATTGGTGCCTATAATTCATATTGTATTCAGCACTAAAATTACTTTGAATGGGAGCCAGGTTGTTTCGATAAGATTGTTTAACCACTTGGTTTTGCTCATTCAAAAATTCATAGTTATTATTCTCTGGCGATTTCTCTTCCGATGGGTTATAAGTGAATACAAATCCAAGGGTGTTTTTCTCATCTAAATAAAAATCGCTTCCTGCACGAAATAACTTGGTAACTGTTTGGGTAAGGTTTGTACTGGTTTGATTAATGGAGTAAGAGGTGTCAGAAAGGAGGTTGGTTCTAAAATTTTTTCCACTTCCATATTTTGTTTCATCACGGTAATTATAATTTAAAAAAAGATTCATTCTTTTTTCTTTATAGCTGAAATTAAAGCCCCCTGTATATTTTTTTCCGGTGCCAATGCCTGCTTGAACAAGACCATTCCTCCCGGCTACTTTATTTTTCTTCATCACCACATTTATAATCCCACCCATCCCTTCGGCCGAGTATTTGGCTGATGGGTTAGTGATTAACTCAATACTCTCAATGCTACTGCCCGGAATGGATTTGAGGGCAGCCAATCGAGCATCGCCGGTCAGTGTGGATGGTTTCCCGTCAATAAGTATGGTTACATTGGAATTGCCTCGTAAAGCAATATTGCCATCTATATCTACCGTTACCGATGGAATTTGCTGCAGCACGTCATTGGCATTGCCGCCTGTTGCAATTATATTTTTATCTACGTTAAATATTTTTTTGTCAATACCATTTATAAATACGTTTTTATCAGCATTAATTTGTGTGGTAGCCAATGTTGTGTTAGCAAGTGATAGTTCTATTGGCCTAAAATGTTTCGTTAGTGCATCAGGTTGAATAGAGAAACTTTCCGATTCGAAAGCTGTGTAACCAATAAATTGAAATTTCAGTTTGTAAATTCCCAATGGCAAATGTTCGAGAGCAAATTGGCCGTCAACATTTGTAATGGTTGATGCAGCAATAGAATCTGTAGTAGTTTTTATGAGGGCTACAATCACATAAGGCAAAGCTTTTTGTGTTGACTTATCAACTACCGAACCGTAAATATTGCCTTGTGCCGTATGCTGTTGTTTGGGTAATCCACCATTAAATTGGCCCTGTTGAGCCTGCACTATTTGAAGTTGGTAAGCGGTTAAAAAGAGAATCAAAAAAAACAATTTCATGTTTCAAAGATGTGTAATAAAATTTGTTTCTATTACATCAACTGTTGCAGAATGACCGATGTTAACAAAAAGTATTAAAAATATCCATTTTCAGAGCAAGATATTATCAGCCAATTAATATAC
>DAIMNW010000112.1:0-8037 GCA_036719905.1 Chitinophagales bacterium | reverse complement strand
AAAGAAAAAAGTGTTGGTGAGGAAAATTGTGTTGGTAGAAAATGAAAAGAGGAAAATCCTTAATACGAAAGAATAATCTTGGAACCAGCACCCCGAAAAATTCTTTAATAAAAGGTTTGTGAAGATTACCACCGCCGATGAAGTACTGTACGGCGATGGAATGGAAGCCGATGAGGATTTTACTCATTATAAGATAAGAAAAATAAAAGGCACCATCAAGGTTAAAGAGAATTTATAAGTAGTGAAATTTATTTTTGTTCTAAAACAAACATCAAATATTTTTTCTCTTTCAGAAACATTTCCGGATTTACAGAAGCTAACTCTTTATTGATTTTTGTATCAATGTTTTTTCGCAGATCGGAGAGTAAATAATAAAGCCAAGCTTTTTTATAGCGCAACTTTTCAAATCCAAAATGTTTGAGTGGAGTTAAAAATCGTTCAGCATACATGTTGACCAACTGAATAGTTGGAAGTACATTTCTTGTGATATCTTGTTCGTAAACAATTTTAAAACCGTTGCTGTCTATTCTCTGAATAAAATCTTCGAGCCGATGTCCTGAATGATTAATTCCATCAGTGTTAAGCCTAAAATAATCTACAATTACCCAACGGCCGCCTGGTTTTAGCAAACTGCTTACCAATTCAAAAGCTTTTGTCATATCAATATATTGCAATGATTCAGAATTAATAATTGTACCGTAATGTTCGTTGGTAACAATATCTTCAAATTTGCAATGATGCACCCTAATGTCCGGGTACTTAGAGTTAATATGTAACTTTTGATTAGTATTTGGAGTGAGCGCCTCCACCTGCATTCCTCTTTGTGCCAATCGATAGGATAAGCCCCCCATTCCACAACCCACATCAAGTACTAAGCTTGAAGAATCCTTTACTTGATCAATAATATTGTCAGCGTACTTTATCTGCGCTTGTTCAAATTGTTTAATTGAAATTTCATCGGCTAGTATTTCAGTATTTTCAAAATAGCCGTAATGCAACATATCGTTCCGTAAAATGTTGGAATACAGATAAAGTTCCAAATCAAAACTTGACTTGTCGTAAGTAGCATTTCGTTTATGAAAATTATAAGCTTTTATCCATTCCACTGGATTAATTAGCTTTAGCACGGTTTGGTTCATGCCATAATATTATTGAATTATTTTGAATTGAAGTGGATAGGGATACTTTCCAACCATAATCCGTTCGTTATTCTAGTCGAAAATTGCATTTTTAAGAATTACCTCCTTATAAGTAAAGACCTATTTATTTTAAGTATTTTATAATATTGCAATCAATTAAATGCCTCAATCCGTTGCACACAAACAAACGTTCCCTCTCCTGCTGCATCCATAACTCCCGTAAGCAAAAAGTGCATAGCACACTTATGTTGCTCGGCTTGTTTGTTGTCCTATTGAATTCAGCATGCTCAGTATTTCACCGATCGCATCATTCTAAAGAAACTGATAGCACCGATCTAACTGTAGAAAATGAATCGGTTAAGACTTTAGCCGCCGACACGATCGAAATAAAAGAAAGCGACTCGAAGTACCGCGAAACTACGGCCATAGTAAATCGATTGTTACATACCCGACTGGAGGTAAACTTTAATTGGCAGAAAAAACAGCTCAATGGAATAGCCACTCTTACACTTACTCCATATTTCTATCCAACAGATACACTGGTACTTGATGCCAAGAGTTTTGATATCAGCCGTTGTGAAATAGTAACGCCAAAAGGAAAAGCTTTTCTGCCGTATCGATACGATTCATCCCAAATGATTATTAAACTTGATCATTCGTATAATGCTGGTGAACAATATACCATTCAAATTACCTATGTAGCTAACCCTGAGCGACGACCGATTGGCGGTAGCGCCGCCATTACATCAGATAAAGGTTTGTATTTTATTAATGCTGACGGTTCTGACCCTAACAAACCAAAACAAGTTTGGACACAAGGCGAAACCGAATCGAATAGTTGCTGGTTTCCTACCATAGACAAGCCCAATATCAAAACCACACAAGAAATGTTTATTACCGTTGATAGCACTTTGCGAACCCTGAGCAACGGAATTTTGGTTTTTTCTAAAAATAATTTTAACGGTACTCGAACAGATTATTGGCGTATGGATTATCCTCATTCTCCCTATTTGTTTATGATGGCGGTGAGTGATTTTGCCATTGTTGAAGATCGATGGCGTAATATTCCAGTAGACTTCTATGTAGATCGAGATTATGAATTAGTAGCGGAAGATATTTTTGGAAACACCCCCGAAATGATGGAGTTTTTCAGCAAACGATTGGGTGTTAACTATCCTTGGCCCAAATATTCACAAGTGGTAGTACATGACTATGTGAGTGGTGCTATGGAAAACACGTCAGCTACTTTACACGGTGAGTTTTTACAAAGGAATGAACGCGAACTGTTAGATGAAAATGGTGAAGGAATCATTGCTCATGAATTATTTCATCAATGGTTTGGCGATTTGGTAACATGTGAATCTTGGAGCAATCTAACCTTGAACGAATCATTTGCCACCTATGGCGAATATCTTTGGGATGAATATAAATACGGTAAAAATGAAGCGGCTCAGGATTTGATAGGCTACCAGAATACTTATTTGCAAGAATCACGATTAAAAAAGGAGAACCTTGTCCGATTTGATTACAAAGACAAGGAAGAAATGTTTGATCGTCACACCTACCAAAAAGGTGGTTGCATACTTCACATGTTGCGACAAGCCATAGGAGATTCTGCTTTCTTCAAATCCCTAAATCTTTATCTAACCACATACAAGTACAAGGCTGCAGAAGCTCAACAATTACGACTAGCATTTGAAGAAGTGACCGGCCGCGATATGAATTGGTTTTTTAACGAATGGTATTACTCCAGTGGTCATCCGGTACTCGATATAAAATATAGTTACGACGCCCAACTAAAAGTTACCAAAGTAGATGTACGACAAAAACAAACAGAACCTTCCCCATCTGTTTTTACTATGCCTGTTAATATTGATATCTACATTGATGGCGAAAAAACGCGGCATCATGTGTGGATGAACAAGCGCCATCAGATCTTTACATTCCCCACACCTCTTCAACCCGATTTAGTTCAGTTTGATGGTGATAATATGCTGCTTTGTGAAAAAACCGAAAACAAAACATTGAAAGATTATGCAAACCAATACCTGAACGGCACCGATTATAAGTCACAACTAGACGCCATTAATTATTTTTCGCAAAAACAAACGAGTGATAGAGATGCTCGTAATCTTTTGGTAACGGCACTTTATAATGGTGATTGGGATTTGAAGAGAATAGCCATCAACAGTATTGATCTCAGCGACACCACCAAGGTAGTAGATGCCCCTAAATTAATTCGTGTAGCAGCTCATGATAAAAAGCCACAAGTGAGAGCGGCTGCAATGAAGGCCTTAGGAAAAATTCACAACACTGATGATAAATATTTGTTGGCTCTTGGTATTCAAGATTCATCCTATAATGTTGCTACCGAAGCACTCAAAGCCATGGTTAAAGTAGATAAAAACCATGCTATGCAAGCAGCTCAGGAAATGGAGCAAGATGATAATGATTTAGTGGTAAATACTCTTTCAAAAATATATGGTGACGAGGGCACACACGAACAATACAACTATTTTGTAAAGGTGTTACAAAAAAGAAAAGGTTGGTCACGTTATGGATTGGTTGGAACGTTCACTTCTTTCCTTAAAAGACTGCCTGAACAGGATATTGAACGAGGTTTACTTGAACTTTTGAAAATAGCTAAAGACGACCCACAATGGATGGTTCGACTACAGGCATATAATAGTATAAAGAGTATTCAAGATAAATACCGACAAAGTGATCAAGACAAGGATCGGGCTACTGTAATTCAAACAATGCTGGATGAAGTAAAATCACTTGAGAAAAATCCTCGACTGATGGAGGTTTATAAAAGTGAGTAGTGCATGCTATCCATCATCTTTTTTCAACCATGCCCAATCTCTATTAATTATTTTTTTTGTTCCTATTTTGTGAATCAATCAAAATCTGAATTAAATGCTTGTTAAATCATTCGGCAGTGCGGTGCACGGGGTTGATGCCATAACCATTACAGTAGAAGTAAATGTAAGCGATGGGGTTGGAATCAATTTAGTGGGACTGCCCGATAATGCAGTTCGTGAAAGTATGCAGCGCATCGAATCGGCGCTAAAGTGTTTCGATTGTAAAATGCCGCGTCGTAAAACAGTGATTAATATGGCGCCTGCCGACATTCGTAAGGAAGGAAGTGCATATGATTTAACCATTGCCATGGCCCTTTTGGCCGCTACCGAGCAGGTCCCCTCTGACAAGTTGCCTGAGTTTATCATTATGGGTGAACTATCGCTCGATGGAACTTTGCAGCCAATCAAAGGGGCTTTACCCATTGCTGTTCAAGCCCGTAAAGAAAATTTCAAAGGCTTTATTCTGCCAAAACAAAATGCTCGTGAAGCAGCCATCGTAAATAATTTAGAAGTATATGGTGCCGACAATATTGGAGAAGTAATTTCATTTTTCAGAGGCGAACTTCAACTCGAGCAAGTGATTGTTGATACGCGAAAAGAATTTTATGAGCAGCAGAATAATTTGCCCTTCGATTTTAACGAAGTAAAAGGTCAAGAAAATATAAAACGAGCATTAGAAATTGCAGCGGCTGGAGGACACAATGCTATATTGATTGGCCCTCCTGGTGCCGGCAAAACAATGCTTGCCAAACGCTTGCCGTCAATTTTGCCACCCCTTACCCTTGCCGAGTCATTAGAAACTACTAAAATTCACTCAGTGGCAGGCAAACTTCCCGGCGGCTCTTCTCTAATTTCGGTTCGCCCGTTTCGTTCTCCACATCACACGGTGAGCGATGTGGCATTGGTAGGTGGAGGCAGCAATCCTCAGCCCGGCGAAATTTCGCTGGCACATAATGGTGTGTTGTTTTTAGATGAGCTGCCTGAGTTTAAACGAACGGTGTTGGAGGTCCTGCGCCAACCTATTGAGGAACGTAAAATCACTATCAGCCGTGCTCGATTTGCGGTGGAATATCCCAGTAGCTTTATGCTCATTAGCGCCATGAACCCATGCCCTTGTGGCTATTTTAATCATCCGGAAAAAGAGTGTGTTTGCGGTCCGGGAGTGGTACAAAAATATTTGAATAAAATTTCGGGGCCTCTCTTAGATAGAATTGATTTGCATGTAGAGGTAACGCCGGTCAATTTTGACGAACTTACTGATAATAGACGAACATCTGAAAAAAGTGAAGTAATACGCGAACGGGTAGTGAAGGCTCGTAACATTCAACAAGAACGATTTAAAGAAAGCAAAGAGAATCTAATTCATTGCAACGCTCAAATGAGCAGCCGCCAAGTAAAAGAAATATGTGAACTTTCTACGGCCGGCATCAACTTGATTAAAACAGCCATGGAACGATTAGGACTCTCGGCTAGAGCTTATGATAGAATTCTGAAGGTAAGTAGGACTATTGCCGACCTGGCTGGGAGCCACGAAATTAAAATAGAGCACCTTGCCGAAGGTATTCAGTTCCGCAGTCTAGATAGAGAAAGTTGGGGAAACTGATTCAAGCTCTTACTTCTGCAAAAACATTTTTACAGCAATAAGTACGAGAAAAACTGCAAATACTTTACGCACAGTATCTACCGATAAGCCTAAAGATATTTTGCTTCCAAAAAAACTACCGGCAACAAACCCTATAGCAATTATACCAATTACCTTAAAATCTATAGGTTGGCCAAGCTCTGTACATTTTTTATAATAATTTATAAAACCAAGAATTCCAACCGGCAACATAATTAATCCCAAAGAAGTTCCTTGAGCTGTCATCTGATTGTAGCCCAGAAAAAAAACCAGAGCCGGTACAATGATGATTCCACCCCCAACGCCTACCATGCCTCCTAAAAATCCGGCTGCAAGACCAATAGCAATAAGTATAAGTAGAGAAGATAAATTCATTTCCATGCTAAAGGTTAGTCTCTTTAATAAGTTGCTCTATTTCTATATCGCCTGTATGCTGCCAAATTAACTTGCCATTTTTATATAATTCAAGATAAGGCAAGGCATCTACTTTTTTTTCTTGAACCAGCTTTTTGTTTTCATCAACATCTATTTTTACCAAAATCATTTTGTCAGATTTCTTTTCAGCCAGGTCTGCCAGCAATGGTTTTAAACGCTGGCATGGGCGGCACCATTTGGCATGAAAATCTACTAACACATATTTTTCGGTTGACGTAATCTTACCAAATTCCTCTATTGTCATACCTAGTTTTTCAGGTGTGGTACCGGCTTCTACTTCCATTCCTTCAGCATTCCATTTCATTATTCCTCCTGCCATATTGTATATTTCTTTAAAGCCCAGCTTTTCCATTAGCGCAGCGGCATTCGAACTTCTACCACCTGATAGGCAATAAACGAATGTGGGCTTATTTTTATCTAGCTTTTGAATTTCTTTTTCAAAATCATCTCCATTATAATTCATGTTTATGGCCTTGATTAAGTGGCCCGAAAAGTATTCATCGGGTGTACGCACATCAATTAACTGGGCATCTTTTTTTTCAAAAAGGTACTTTTGAAACTCAGCAACCGGGAGAGACTTGTTAATGGAACTAGCTGTAGTCTGACTCTGAGAATTGCATGAAACAGCAAATAATACGTTTAATGAAACAAGAAATATGATGATTTTTTTCATTGAGCTAAGTTATAACTTTTACGGTTGGGTTAAATACAATTTTAGATTTAATGGAATTTGATATTAAACAGGCAGCTTCCGACTTCTGCAAAACCCTTTCTGCTTTAGCTTTATTTGCTTCGTCGGTGATGGTCACAATAGGATACAGCCAGACTTCAGTGATTAGGTACTTGCCGTCAACCATTTCTAATTTTGCTTTGGCTTCAGATTCAAAGGCATTAAATGATAACTTAAAGTTCTCAGCAATTGCTAGAAAAGTAGTCATCAGACAACTGTTGACAGCAGCGGTTAATAAGTGTTCGGGCGACCAAACATTGGGTATGCCACTAGCAAATTGTGGAGGAGTGGCTACTTCAATTGAGTTTGGCAACTCAGATGAACTAAGTATTCCTTTTCTATCATTTGTCCAGTTAACCTTTACGTTGTAAAAATGCGGTTCCATATTTTTTTATTTATGCTGATCAATTATTGACTTTAAATATTCAAGAGATACAACACCCGATTGACGCCAGAGAACTTTTCCGTTTTTAAATAAAATTAAAGTGGGAACGCCTTGTATTTGATAGCTCTGAGCGGTTTGAGGGTTCTTATCGACATCCACTTTCAAGATAATTGCCTCGTCACCAATCTTGGATTTTAAACCAGCAAGTATGGGAGCCATCATTTTACAGGGCCCACACCACTCGGCACTGAAATCGACCAATGTGAGTTTTTGCTGATTGATTAGTTGGAAGAAAGTAGTCATAAGAAACTAGACATGACGATTTACATTCACCCAACTACCACCATTATATACCTCACTGAACCCATTTGACTTCAATAAACTTTTGGCCGATGCGCTTCGCATACCTGATGCACAACAAGTAATTATTGCTTTATCCTTCGAAATTTTGGTCAAATGATTCGGCAAATTGTTCAGTGGGATATTCAAAGACCCTTTAACATGACCAGTCCTATACTCTTCTGGAGTTCTAACATCCACTATAGTGGCTCCATTAGAAATTAGTTCTCTATAGTCTGGTACTGGTCCAAATAAATTTTTAAAAAATGATAGCATTTGTATGTGTTTATTTATTAATATGTAAAAACCAACTGCCACCATTTCGGCAATCTATATTGTTCTTTTTTAAAATTAGTTCGGCTATACCACTTCTATGGCCCGAAGCACAACAGAGGATAATGTTTTTCATTGCTTTTATCTCCGTTAAACGTATTTCTAATTGGTGAAGTGGGATGTTGACGCTATTGGGTGCTCGTTCGGTAGCAAACTCTTCAGGCGTGCGAACATCTATTAAAGTGGTTTCT
>DAIMNW010000289.1:0-2238 GCA_036719905.1 Chitinophagales bacterium | reverse complement strand
TAATATGTTAGTTTCTTTGGTGACCGTGCTGGTAAGCTACCTCACTCAGAAGCATTATACTTTCAAACATCCTAAATAAAAAAACCGCTTTGGCAGAGCCAAAGCGGTTTTGTAGCGGTTACACTAAAAGAATTAAGATTATGGAAAAATACCCAGTTGCTTATAACTTTCGCCTATTTTATTGATAGCATTTACAAAAGCAGCGGTTCGTAAATCGTCAATTTTCTTGTTGCTCACTTTAATATTTCGAATCTCTTGATAAGCACCAATCATAGTGTCTTCCAGGCCACTGTAAATCAAATCTACTTCATCTGGGCCGTGGGTAATAAATGATCGCTTCAAGCGCTCTACCTTTTTACCAGTTAAATCTTCTACTGCATCTAGCATGGCCCGTTGGCTGTTTTCCTGAAAGCGTTTTTCCATACGGCCATAACGCACATGGCTCAAATTTTTCAACCACTCAAAATAAGAAACGGTAACACCACCGGCGTTTATATACATATCTGGTACCACAGCAATTCCTTTTTTGATCAGAATTTTATCGGCTTCCGGAGTCAATGGACCGTTAGCTGCTTCGGCGACTATTTTCGCTTTAACATTCGGTGCATTTTTTTCATCAATTACATTCTCTAAAGCTGCCGGAATCAAAATATCGCAATCACATACCAATACATCCCCAGCTGACTTGGTAGTCTTAGTAGCACCTTTATAATTTAAGATTGAGCCAGTTTCTTTTTTACATTTCATCACGGCTTCTAAATCTAAACCTTTAGGATTAAGAATGGTTCCTTCCATTTCACTCAATCCAACCAGAATGGCGCCATGCTTCTGGAAGAACAAAGCGGCATGATATCCCACATTTCCTAATCCTTGAACAGCCACACGTTTTCCTTCAATACCGGTAGTTAGCCCTAATTTTTTCATGTCTTCGGCTACTGAACACATTTCTCTAATACCGTAAAAAACACCTAAACCGGTTGCTTCTTTTCTTCCTCTTACACCACCCTGAGAAATTGCTTTACCTGTAATACAACCTGCAGCATCAATATCACCCGGTTTCATGCTTGCATAGGTATCCAATATCCAACCCATTTCGCGTTCGCCACTTCCATAATCCGGAGCAGGTACGTCGATACCAGGGCCTATGAAATTTTTCTTAATAAGTTCGGCTGCATATCTACGAGTAATACGCTCCAATTCTTCAGGAGTGTATTGTTTCGGATCTACTTTTATACCTCCTTTACCACCACCAAATGGAACGTTCACCGTTGCACATTTATAGGTCATTAAAGCTGCCAAGGCCATTACCTCGTCTTGATTAACGCCCATGCTAAATCGAATACCTCCTTTACAAGGCAACTTGTGATGACTGTGCTGAACACGATAGGCTTCAAACACTTTTACTTCGCCTTTAATCTTTACAGGAAATCGCATTTGATAAACGCTGTTGCAAGCCCTTATCTGATCAAGGATGCCTTGTTCAAAGCCGGTAAACCGGGCGGCTTTATCAAATGATTGTTCTACACTTTGAAAAAAACTGTATTCATGCTGCGGACCACTTTTTTTAGTTGCCATTTTTTAGTAAGGATTGGTTAAATAATAGATAGAAATTATTTTGATGAATTAATCTTTTTTTCGAGGCTCGATATTTTTCGCTCGAGAAGAAACAGGAATACAAATATGCCAAGGAGAATGATGGTTAATACTCCAATAACCACGTAAATTTTTCCATTGCTACGAAACAAATCAGCCATGACTGGTTGCTGCTCCTGAGCAAAAAGGCTGATTGTGAAGAATGTAGAAAGTACGGTTAACAAAAAACGTTTCAGCAGCATTTAATTAATAGTTGTATGCACCTTAATGAAGGCAGAATAGAAATTTTGGTGAATGGATTAGTTTGGCAAACGTAGTGTATTTCAATAAAATCTGCAACAGTAGCACACTATTTAAGTGAACATGGTTATGTGTAGTTTTTTATCCAGAGGTCTAGCCAATTGAGGATACTTCAAGCTAAAGAGCTTTTGCTAAGTTAACTGAAATAGTGAACAATGCTGGCGACAAAGTCAGCGGCTAGAGCAGGCTTAAGTACGATGGTAAAAAGAAAGCCGAAAATTGCACCATAAAGATGAGCATCGTGGTTCACGTTATCAGATTGGCGCCTTCCCATAAAATATTCATAGGCCACGTAGCCTACACCAACTAAAATAGCTGGTAATGGAATGGCATACAGATAGATGG
>DAIMNW010000111.1:0-8104 GCA_036719905.1 Chitinophagales bacterium | reverse complement strand
CGTCTTTTCTCTCCGATATAACAAGTTCATGAATAATTTTAAACTATTAATACTTGACGTAGACGGTGTAATGACAAGCGGAGGTGTTTATTTTACCGAAAGCGGCGATGAATTCAAAAAGTTTAATACTAAAGACGGATTGGCCATCAATCGCTTAACCAAAAGTGGTTTTCAGGTGGGCATTATTAGTCAGGGGCGTACCGTTAATCTGGTTCAGCGCCGGGCTGATATTTTGGGTATTCAACGAGTGTATGTGGGCCAGGAGAAAAAGACCATTATACTCAACCAATGGTGTTCCGATTTAAAAATTTCGATGGATGAGGTGGCTTATATAGGTGATGATGTGAATGATATGGAATGTATGAAACAGGTAGGGCTAAGTGCCTGCCCGGCTGATGCTGCCAATCAGATAATTGCCATTGCCAAATTAAAATTAAAAGCTAAAGGAGGAAAAGGCTGTGTAAGAGAATTTATCGAAATCCATTTTCCGCAACTTTTTATCTGATTCACATCCTGTTTGAAATTGAACCATGACTAGCCAATTTCTTCAACTACTTCTACGAAGATTGAGGTCCTATCTGGTCATTTCGCGGCCGGCAGTATCCTTAATAGCAGGCAGTATATCTGCATCTGTTCATTATAAAGAATCGGGAGCTATGGAAGAATCCATTTTTACCCTGATAGTGGTGGCTTTAACTACTGCTTTTGGCTTCATTATCAACGATTTTACCGATCTGGAAAAAGACCTTATCAATCATGCCCATCGGGAGTTGCCCACCGGACGATTGAAACGAACCGAAGCACTGGTTTTATCCATCTTGCTGGCTCTATTGTCTATTGGGATTTCATTCATGATTTCCAATTATGTAGTAGTGGTCAATCTGGCTACCCTTTTCCTATTAGGTATTTATAATTTTATTAATAACCGATATGGCATTGTGGCCAATTTTATAGTGGCTTTTTGCTCTGCCTTAGCCATTTTAATAGCAAAAACCAATTTGCAGTTAGATCTGATTTTCTACGCATCTGTTTCTACCTTTTTGCTTGTGATGTCACGTGAAATCATCTTTGATATGGAAGATATTGCTGGCGATACAGCAGTTGGTAAAACATCTGTTCCGATCGTTTTTGGTAACCGAAAATCCATGTTTATTGCCATCCTATTATTGATACTTCATTTCTCCATTTCTTTGGCAGCGGCTTATAAGTTTCAACATTGGCCCTATTTTATCTTTGTGTGCCTGCTAAGCAGTATGCTCAGCTTTATAGGCTGTTTTTTCTACTTCAGCAATCAAACCAAGGCCACAAACGACCAATTTGCCCTCTATACTAGAGTAGCTTTTTTAATGATTATTCCTGCATTACTTGCTAAATAAATGCTGTTTTAGGTTATTCATACACTAAAACCTACCATTCATACAATTTATTAGTCGCTAAGTACGTGCTCCAGTTACCTTTAGCACTGAACTAATTATTCTCTAAATACTAAAACCACCTCACAAATGGAACTTTCAACAAGAACTCTATGGGCCATCATTATTGCTCTTGGCATTGCGTTGGCTTCTACTATTACTTATTACGAAACACATTGTCCTAAAAATGACGAAACAGGGGGCGCTTCATCAGGAATAGATAATACCGGAATTTCCCTAGAGCAGGCTCAACAATACTTTAAGGGCTATTTTACAAATCCTGATACCTTGAAAGGCTTTCTTATCAGAGCCGATTTTCTTTCAGCACTAGATTCTATCAATAAGGCTGATGCTGGAATTCATTCATTTCAATTCTACTTCGGTTTCGATACGGTAGCCAAGCAAAATCTAATAATGGCCGTGGGGGTAGACGATAGAGGTATGGAAATGTACGGCCCCGATCCATCTAAACCGGATAATCATATCTATGCAATCACCACTTCTAAATTTCCAGTTACTGCATCACCACCTGTAGACCAAGGAACCTGCCCTCTCGTGTGCATAGTTGATAGTAAAATCAGTCAATAAACTACTGCCGCTCTTGGGAAAAAGAATATGAACTTTGTGAGAACTCGTTTTGTTGTAATCTTGATAGCAATTTTATCAAGTAGTAATATTTTGAAAGGCTCTACTATTCCTGATTCAATTGAGAAATTGATTAGGGTTAATTCCTTCCCACAAAATGTTACTGGCTTTGCCGATGCTCTAAAAGTAAGTTCATATTATCTGCATGTTGGGGACCAAAAGAAAGCCAAGAACTATGCAAACTTGTGTTTGCAAACTGCTCAGCTTCTAGGCAAAAATGAAGAACTCTCAGCTGCGTATCTCCAGCAAGGTAAAATCTGTCTGATAGAGAATTCCTTTGCTGGTTGTATTCCCTATTTATACAAGGCACTTTCTCTTTGTGATTCCAGCAAGTCGCCCAGCCGTTATGCTGATATCTTGATGAATATTGGGCTCTGCTATTTTAGTGAACGAAAATATAATGAGTCAGCCAGTTTTTTCGAGCATTCACTAGTGTTTTCTGATAAGGGAAATCCCAGTTTGTATCAAACAGCCAATTATCTGCTTGGCTTAAGCTATGTTCAGCTATCGGCCAAAGACCCTGCACTGTTGCATCTGCAAGAAGCGAATCAATATTTTGCTTCCAAAAAGATGTACCAGCGCTTATCTGAAATAAATATTGCTCTCTTTAGACTTTATAATAAGCTTCATCAAAATCAATTGGCGGCACGTTATCTGCAAGAAGCAATCCGTTATAACGATTCATTACCACCTACAATCAAAGTAACAGAGTCATTAATCCTTCAATTAAAAGCTATGCAAGCTTTTGAGGAACACAAATTTAAGATAGCATACAACCTTGGTCAAGAGAGTTTAGAACTTCCTCGAAATGGATTTCCACTTGAATATAAATTGGAATTGCTTAAATTACTATCACAGTGCAATTATAAACTAGGTAATATTGAAAGCGCTTATCAATATAATGTTAAATATGTTGAATTAAACGATTCTCTGAATAGGAATCAGGCTAACACCTTATTGAACAGTTTTAAAGAAGCATTTGAATTTAACAAAAAAGAACAATTGTTGAATGAAAGCTTGAAAGAAGGAGAAAGGCAAAAGCTTCTTAAAAATGCACTCATTATTGGCGTCGTAATGCTCCTTCTGCTTTTATTTGTTCTTTGGAATAGTTTCTATCAGAAACAAAAAAGTTCAAGAGAGTTATCCAATGTTAACGCAGAATTAAGTCAAACTTTGGAAAAGTTACAATTCACTCAATCCAAACTGATTCAGCATGAGAAAATGGTTTCCTTGGCACATATGAGTGCCGGCCTTGCTCACGAAATAAACAACCCAATTAATTTTGTATTATCTAGTATTCCTCCACTGCGTAAGGATATCGAAGAGTTAGTTTCGATTCTTCGCTCAACTGATCAATCGCTGCTAGAAAAGGTTGAACTAACAACCAATATTCAGGAGATGGATATTCTGCTTAATGCAATTGATGATGGCGCAAAACGAACTGCTCAGATTATTAAAAAATTGCAATCATTCACATTCATAGATCAATCACGTTTAACGCTAATCGATCTTAACGATGTAGTGGTAGCCCTATTAAAAAGAATGGGAGATCAACTTTCCGGTGAAGATGTAATTGCCAATTTTGAAAGGGGACCTGTTTCCTTAATTCGCGGCGATCAAGAACAATTGATGCAAGCATTCTCCAACATAGTTCAAAACTCAGTAGACGCTCTAGCCACTAGAAAAACTGGTAAATCAATTACATTTAAGATAAGCCATGATGACAACGACAGACAGCTAACAATAATTGATAATGGAATCGGTATAGAAAAAGAGAACATTGCAAAAGTCTTTGATCCATTTTTCACAACCAAGGCCATAGGTAAAGGCACTGGTCTGGGATTAACCGTTGCCTATAAAATAATTGAGCGTCACGAAGGAATAATGGATATAAGTTCAACTTCCGATTTAGGAACAAAAGTGACAATAAAATTTCCATCTATTCCTAAGGAAAATGTCAGCAATTTTTTCTGATTTATTTTTGAGACTTTACTTGATTATAATAGTTAGTGAGTTGTTTGTCTAGTTTAGCAACATGTTTTTGGAGTTTTTTTGAATTGGGTGCAGATTGCCATCGAGTTCTTACATAATAAGGAAATGGTGTCTGTAATTGTTTAAACTGATCATCTTTTATTACTAAACCATAAATCTCTAAATCGTATCCACTATAGGTTGGGCTTTGGTAATACATTGACTGAGAATTATCCGGTTGAATACTATGTTCCTGATGGCTAGCGCTTGACGGAAGACGATGATACTCTTTTGTCAACAGGCCAAGGGAATCCGTTAGAGTAGTCACTGTGTCTTTTGCTTGCACATAATAACGAGCGTTGCCACCGCTTTCAAGCGCTGCATATTCAGCAGTTAGAAAAAACTGCCCCATATATACTATGGCACTGTCAACAAGTCCAATATCATTGATGAAAATGTGATTTAACTGATGGTTGGAAACATTTACCGACTCATTCGAATAAAAGAAATAAACCGGACAAAATTTGAATGTGTTTCGAAAAGCTTTTATAATAGCAAGATTGCTCCGCAATTGTTCTGCTTGAACTGATTGGGCTGTGAGTGGCTGATTTCTTCTAAATAATTCATCTACGAGCAATTGCTTTTTGTTTAATCGGACCAATAAGGCTCCGTTTTTTAAATTTATAATATTGCTGGTCGCCAACTTGCTTTTTTCTGTATACGTTTGACTAAATGCAGGATGTACAGAAAGCAAGAATGCTAAAGAAATAATTAGAATTCTTTTCATAGTTGGCTTAAAGATATGGAATCAACACAAATCAGTACCTGATAAAAAAAGACCTTCTTCATCTCGATTATATAAGAGATCATACAATTAATACTAATTTCATGCTCCGTATTTCATCATGTATACTCGACTCTTATTTGTTCTATTTATGCTCACATTGACTTTTGGTCAGATTAGAGCACAGTCAATCAATCAATCTTTATGCAGTGAGCAAGTTGTTTGGAATTGTTCTACTTCTACAAAAAAGATGTCTTTCATTGCACAGGTTCCAGGTGATATTTATACTGATTTGCAAAACAATCACTTGATTGAGAATCCCTTCTTTGGAACAAATGAACAAGCACTAAGATGGGTTGATAGCACTGATTGGATATATGAGACCCAATTTGATTTAAATAGTGCTTTACTAAACAAGAAACACATCAATTTGGAATTTGACGGACTGGATACATATTCAGACATCTACCTTAATGGGGAATTTCTGCTGTCTACCAACAACATGTTTATCCATTGGACTTGTGAAGCGAAACAAAAGCTGAAAGTTAAGAGCAATCAACTGAAGATTGTCTTTCACTCCACCTTACTTCGAGCCAAAGAGTTAAAAGCAACATTCGAAAAAGATCACGGCTATGTTCTACCGGAAGGAGAGAGAGTTTTTGTTAGAAAAGCGCAGTATCATTTTGGGTGGGATTTTGCCCCCCGATTTTTAGGATGTGGAATCTGGAAGCCAGTTTACCTTAAAGCATTCGACAAGCCTGATCGAATGAATATACCCAATCAACGAATTGACAAAATTGAACTTGTCCAACAAAAAGATTCCATAGGTGAGTCATTTTATTTTACCCTCAACCAAAAACCAATTTTTATTAAAGGTGCTAATTGGGTACCAGCCGATGTTTTCTTAACACGAATGAATAGAGGTCGCTATCGTGATTTGCTGAAGGCGGCCAAAGAAGTAGGCATTAATATGTTACGAGTATGGGGCGGTGGTATTTATGAATCGGAAGATTTCTATGACCTTTGCGACTCACTACATATAATGGTGTGGCAAGATTTTATGTTCGCTTGTGCCATGTACCCAATTGAATCCACTGTAGATTCCATTGAACAAATAGATCCAATGACTGGCGTCACAGAATGGAAAACAAGGCCTCACTTTCTAAGTATTGAATTACACCAAAACATACAGCGCTTACTAAAGCACCCTTGTGTTGTGGTTTTTTGCGGAAATAATGAAATAGACGAAGGTTGGAAAAATTGGGGTTGGCAACAACAATTCCATTATAGACCAACCGATAGTTCAGAAATTTGGCAGCAGTACAAGTATCTCTTCCAAGAATTGATACCTGACATTTTGAAGGAATGTGGTTCTGATATTTCCTATATTTCTACTTCACCACAAATTGGATGGGGCCATCCCGAAAGCCTTACTCATGGCGATAGTCATTATTGGGGTGTATGGTGGGGTATGGAGCCCTATGAAACTTATGCAAAGAAAGTTCCCCGGTTTGCAAGTGAATATGGAATGCAGAGCATGCCTAGCTTAACTACTCTAGAATCCATTGCAGCCGATTCTGCTTTGTATTTGCAATCAGCAGCACTTCGTAATCATCAAAAGCACCCAACCGGTTTTGCTAACCTGGAAGGATATTTAAAAATGTATAATCTGCCCTATCATACACTAACCGAATACATAGCCGCTACTCAAAAATTGCAATCAGATGCCTTATGGGTTGCCATTAATGCTCACATGAAAGCTCAGCCCCGGTGTATGGGTACAATGCTCTGGCAATTCAATGATTGCTGGCCAGGCGCCAGTTGGAGTTTGATTGATTACTATGGTAATAAAAAACAAGCTTACTTTACTGTGCAAAAATTATTTACGACTAACTAATACAAGAATGAAGCAAAAAATAAGTTTGGCCATCCATGGTGGCGCAGGTACCATATTAAAATCGGAAATGACATCAGAAAAGGAAGCCGCTTACTTAAGTGCCCTATCAAATGCCTTGCATGCCGGTTATGCAATTCTTGAAGCAGGTGGAACTGCTACAGATGCAGTAGAAAATGCCGTGATGAACTTGGAGGATTGCCCACTGTTTAATGCCGGAAAAGGTGCAGTATTCAATTCCGCCGGCAAACATGAATTAGATGCCTCAATTATGGATGGAAAAACTTTGATGGCCGGAGCCGTAGGTAATGTTTCCCTCATTCGAAATCCGGTTCATTTGGCACGTACCATCATGGAAAAAAGTGAACACGTGTACATGAGTGGCTCAGGAGCTGAAGAATTTGCACGAATGAATGAACTGATGTTTGAGAATGAAGAGTATTTTTTTGATCAGTTTAGATATGACCAATGGATTCAAGCTAAGGCAGAAAACAAAATACAAATGGATCATGTGGCAAATACTGAGAAAAAGTTTGGTACTGTTGGAGCCGTTGCCTTAGATGCCAACGGAAATCTAGCAGCTGCTACCAGCACAGGTGGCATGACCAATAAAAAATTTGGCAGAGTTGGCGATACTCCTATTATTGGCGCCGGAACCTATGCCAATAACTTGACCTGTGGAGTGAGTTGTACTGGACATGGTGAATTTTTTATTCGAAGCGTAGTGGCTTATGATGTGCATTGCCTTATGGCTTACAGAAACATGACCCTTGCAGAAGCCTGCCACGAAGTGGTAAAAAACAAACTTGTAAAAATGGGTGGCGAAGGTGGGTTAATAGCCATTGATAAAGATGGGAACATTGAGCTATGTTTTAACTCTGCAGGAATGTATCGTGGTTGGAAAAATGCCAGCGACAGCCAAGTGATGATATACGAGTAAACCTTAGATACCGAACACTAAACCACCGTTAATAACAGGAATTTGCCGATAATAAGTGGAATAAGGATTTTGTATTAAATCATACAACAATTCTAATCGAAAACCAGCGTTGCGTCCTAGCGCTTGCATATACCCTACGCCAACCAACCAACTCGGAATATTCATTCGTTTTATGTTATACTGATTGGTATTGCTATCAAAAACCGGTAGTTTTTTGTTTAGTATTTCTGCACTTGAGGTGGCAAACAAATTGCGATATACACTATATCGCCCCCACAAACTGGTTCCATACTGACTTGTAGAAAAAACATCGGATGCTCCTGAGTAAGGATTGATATAATGCTCTTTATAATAGGTATAATTGAATCCTGTACCGGCACTTAGTTTGTTTGAAAATTGGTAACCTACAATAGGAGCTATTGCAATATAGGTAGGATTGCCAAGTGCCATGCCCATAT
>DAIMNW010000288.1:0-2254 GCA_036719905.1 Chitinophagales bacterium | reverse complement strand
ACCATACTCCGATACCTGATAGGTGAAAAAATCTTTATATCCTAAAGCCTGCACAGTTTGATTACGCATATCCCGGAGGTTGACCAGACCGTCTTTTAACCCTTTGCCTACCTCTTTGCTAGCTTCCCAGGCGGCCAATCGCTTGGCTTCATTGGTTTCTTTTTTCAAAATATCATCTATGTCATTTGTGCTTACTTTCTTGTCCCCAATCTTATATTGAAATCCAAATAGTTTTTCCGACTGGGCAGTCTCGGCAGCAATACGACGCTTCACCAGGTCCTTTACAGTGGCTGGGTTATTAGCGGCATTAAACAAGATAACTTCCAATTGTTTACGTTGCAGCTCGGTAAGTTTGTCATTATCTTTTAAAAATTCTCTTGCCTGATCAATGTTTTGTTGGCTACCGGTAAATTCAGCCATGGCTTCATTGGCTTTGTTCGACATAACACTATAGGTACTGTCACCCTCTTTAATATAAATCTGCACCATCCACGATGCCTCATTAGCTTTAGTATAAAGCTCTACATACGTTTTAGTATACTCATCAATAAAGGCTTGCGCTTTTTGCTGAACTTGCTCAGCATTGTTACAGGCAAAAAAAGTAAAAGCGGCAATTGCTAATAAAAGTGTTCGTTTCATATTCAATTTTTTGTTTGATTACAAATATAAGCTTGTTGAGCACTCTATCTAGTGGAAAAAATTAGCCCATAATACTGACAAGATTGAGCAACTTGCAGCCGCCAGACATTACCATGATAAAAATTTACGGTATAAAGAATTGCGATACCATGCAAAAAGCTTTCAAGTGGCTAGCACAGCATAAGATGGCTTATGAATTTCATAATTATAAAGAGCTTGGCATCGATCAATCAACTTTGAACAAGTGGCTTAAGAATTTTGCCACAAATGAATTGATTAACACTAAAGGCACTACATTTAAAGCCTTATCTGCAGAGGAGAAGCTCAGTATTACAAAAAAGCCTGCAGCCATTCAACTGATGATAAAATACCCATCCCTAATAAAGCGACCGGTTTGGGATTTTGGCAATAGCAAGTATCTGCTTGGGTTCAAAGAAGTAGAAATGAATCAACTAATAGACACAATATGAATGGAATAATACAGCCTGAATTTTACTTACTTCAACTTCTATGAACAAAAAAGAATTACAAACATCGATTGCCGCCCTTGTGCTAACGGCCATAGCCGGCTCACTGTATTATATGGATGCCAATGCCGTACTTCGCTTTGCCGTCACTACAGGTGCGCTGGTTTTGGTTGCCATGATGGTAGGGCATGCCACCGAACAGTTAGGTAAGCGAATGGGCCCCGGGGCTACCGGCATTTTACAATCTGCATTGGGTAACCTACCCGAATTGTTTGTTTGCATATTTGCGCTTCGTGCCGGATTAACAGAAGTGGTTCAGGCAGCTTTGATTGGTTCTATCCTTGGCAATTCTTTGCTCGTGTTTGGCCTGGCTCTTTTATTAGGTGGTTTAAAGAATGGGAAGCAGACTTTCCGCTCAGAACCACCTCAATTAATTTCTGTATTGATGATGTTGGCCTTTTCGGCCTTGGCCATTCCAACCTTGGCTTCAAAACTACATTCACCTGCAGCCAATCATATCTTTGAACTCGACATTGTGGTAGCCATTGTGCTCATTGTCTTGCTGGCAGCAAGTATCTATTTTTCAGTAAAAGGCGATAAATCGTTGGTGCCAAAGCATGAAGAAGAGAGTCCTAGTTGGTCAATGCCTTTAACTCTGCTCGTGCTTGCACTAGCCGGTGCTGCAGCTGCTTTTGTGAGTGATTGGTTTGTAGAAGCGCTTCAACCAGCCATGATTTCACTTCATATTAATGAAACATTCGCCGGCTTAGTGATAGTGGCCATAGCAGGCAACGCCATCGAAAATCTCATTGGCATTCAACTGGCTATTAAGAATCAAGCCGATTACGCTGTGAGCGTAATCTTGAACAGTTCGTTGCAAATTGCCATTGGACTTTTCCCTATCCTGGTCCTAATTTCGTATGTGGTTGGCGGTTCGGTACTTACCTTCGTTTTAAGTCCGCTTTTATTGGCTGCTTTGGCTTTAACGGTTTTAGTCGGTGCCTTTATTGTCTTCGATGGAGAATCCATCTGGATGGAAGGTTTGGCACTGATTGGTTTGTACTGCATCATAGCTGCTTCGTTCTGGTGGGGTTAAAAAAAAGAGAAGCCAACCTAAATTAGCCTCTCCTTGTCAGTAGGGTCGAATG
>DAIMNW010000110.1:0-8292 GCA_036719905.1 Chitinophagales bacterium | reverse complement strand
GTACACAGCTATCCACCTGTTGGTGTCAAGAACATAAGCCTTACTCCTGGTAGGCACAATATAATTGCAGCCGATGTGCCTCAAGGGAGCTTGCAACTCACCCTTACCGGAACACCGACGGCTGCTAATAATTTTGCTAACCCAATACCTTGTGTAGTTCGTAGGGCTAATTCAGCAGAGATTATTAATGTTCAGGATTTTAATAGTTCCTGTAAATACCTTATTGGAGAATACGATTTGGAAGTTCTGTCATTACCACCCGTAGACTTCCCGGGAACAGACATTACTGCTAATGAAATAAAAACTATAACACTTCCTCAACCAGGTACACTTACCATTGGCATGGCAGCCGCTGGGCAATTAAGTATCTATTATGTCAAAATAGACAAATGGATAAAAGTAAAAGACTGGGGGCATACTAGTGGATCTCAAGATGTGAGCTTGCAACCAGGTGATTATAATATTGTCTATAAACCTGACGGTAATAAGTCGAGTGAATTTACCCAGACAAAGTCAGTTAATATTTTGTCAGGTAAAACAGCAAGAGTTACATTTTAGACTTGGCAACTTCTCATGATACGAGTTTCTTTAGGGAAATAGACACTTCCCGAACATTCGTGTAAAAGTGCCCGACGATTCCATTTCTGATTGAATATTTTTGTAAAGAAACTTTAAATAAACAATTAGGGCATACATGTTGCTTCGTAAGAAGTAGCAATCTATTATCATTGAAATACAATATGAAATTTAAAATTTATTTTCTCACTTGTCTTGTGGCTTGCCTCACGATTTCAGCACATTATGCAAAAGCTCAATTCAACAGTAAGTATATGGAAGTGAGTGACATGTCGGGTAAAAAGACAACATTAAAAACTATTATAAAGCCAGGTAAGGTGGCAGCCGTTTATTTCTTTTCTATCAATAATCCTGATTGCAGAAAGGAGTTAGAATTTATTTGCAAAAATGTACAACGATGGCAAAAAGCTGTGCCATTTGATATGGTATTAATGACTATTGATGATAGAAAGCATAATGAAACGATAAAGAAATTTTTAACTCGGAATCTCTGCACAATGCCCGTTTATTATTTTGATTGCATAAATGATTATAAGGCCAATTATGCTTGGGGCGATTTGCCCTATATGGTTTTTCTCGATAAAGATCACCTGGTACGAATGGCTCGTAATGGGATTGATCGAAAATCTCCATTGTCAAATGATTGGTTGAAGTTTATGAAACAGTATAATGAAGAAACCAAAGAGTAAGACTCAAACATTTTAGTGACTTATTAATATTGTGTTAATCAATTCTTAGTTTTGGCCGTTCATCTGTCGGAATAATACCTTTGTACGACAATTCAACACTATGTCATTTGCTACGGTTTTATTTCGAATAGCCACGGTAGCGGCTATTTTTATTCTTATCGACTTGTATGTTTTTCAGGGTTTGAAGAGCGCATGGCGCAACGTTTCGTATAAGCAATATTTATATATGGGTTATTGGTTGGTAAGCCTTGGTATAATTTTTCTAATTTTTGCAGCTTTTATTTTGCTTCCTCGAAATCAAGGACCCACTAATTCATGGGTAAAAATTTTGGCAGGGGCCTTTATTCTCTTAGCCATTCCTAAACTAGTATTTACTATTTTTTTACTCACCGAGGATATTGCCCGAATGGGAATTGCCAGTTGGCGATATTTTAGTGAAATGTTTAACCATCAACAAGCTTCTAATACTTGGCATATACCCGGGAGACGAAAGTTTATTAGCCAGGTTGGTCTGTTAGTAGCTGCCATTCCATTTGGAGCTGTGCTGCATGGAATTGTGGCCGGAAGATATAATTTTAAAATTAAGGACATAACGCTCCACTTTAAAAATCTACCAAAGGCATTTGATGGATTTGTGATTACTCAATTGTCTGATTTTCATATTGGAAGTTTTGGAAATCGATCGGAAGTAATTAAAGGAGTTAACATGGCCAGAAATATAGGTGGCGATGTGATTTTATTCACAGGTGATTTAGTGAATAATATGGCGGTAGAAGCAGAACCATGGATTGATGTACTTAAAACTTTGAAAGCACCATCTGGGGTTTACTCTACCTTTGGCAATCATGATTACGGGGACTATGTAGAATGGGATTCTCAAGAACAGAAAGCCAATAATTTGAAACGGCTTGCCGAGATTCATAAAGAAAGTGGAATGGACCTACTATGCAATGAACATAGAATTATTGAACGTGATGGTCAGCAAATTGCCATAGTGGGTATTGAAAATTGGGGCCTGCCCCCTTTTCCTCAATATGGTGATTTAAACAAAGCACTTGCTCACCTTGACCCTACTTTGTTTAAAGTTTTACTTAGCCATGATCCATCGCATTGGGATCACGAGGCTAAAAAGCATCCAGCTAACATTGACTTAGCATTGGCCGGTCATACTCATGGAATGCAGTTTGGAATCGAAATTCCGGGATTTAAGTGGAGCCCTGTCAAATTCAAATATCCCAAATGGGCTGGACTTTATCAAGAAGGAGAAAAGTATTTATATGTAAACCGAGGTTTTGGATTTCTGGGATTTCCGGGTCGAGTAGGCATTTGGCCTGAGATTACAAAGATTACCCTGAAGTGCGCTTAATCAGATATTTTTTAGATAAGGATTTAGCCGCTTTTCTTCACCAATAGTGGTGGCAGGGCCATGACCGCTATAAACTATAGTGTCGTCAGGTAAACTGAACAGCTCATACTTAATACTTTGTAGCAATATATTTAGATCTCCTCCTGGTAAATCTGTACGACCAATGCTCTGCTTAAATAAAACGTCGCCACTTATAACAAATCCTTGCTCTGCATTGTAAAAAGATATACTTCCCGGTGAATGCCCTGGTGTAAATAAAACCACCAACTTTTCATTTCCTAATTGAATACTCTCACCAGCTTCGATAAATCTTGTAGGGGCTGGGGATTCAGCACAAAATAAGCCATACCTGTCGGCAACCATTGGTGCTTCAAGTAAAATGAGCTCTTCGGATTTGTGGCAGTAAAATGGAATTTGAAAATGTTCGATGACAAGTGAGTTGCTAAAAACATGGTCCAGATGGCAATGAGTATTTAGCAAAAAAGCAGGTTTGAGATTCCGAGCTTTTATAAAATCAACAAATTCTTCTTTTTCGTATAGATGGTAACAACCTGGGTCTATGATGATACACTCTTTGCCATTATGCAGCAGGTAAGTGTTTTCCTGAAACGGGTTATATATAAATTGTTCCAATTGCATGGTGGTACAAAGTTAGGTTGAATTAATTCCCAAAGTCTCCTACGTTGTGAAAAAAAATGAATATTGTTAAGAACGGCTTTTTGTAACTTGCGCTTTTAAATTAATAATTCACTTTAATTATGAGTTTAGTAGACAAAATCAATTCGGCTGTTAAAGAAGCTATGTTAGCCAAACAGGAAGGTAGGTTACGGGGCTTACGAGCTATTAAATCAGCCATACTTTTAGCGCAAACCGAAAAAGGAGCAGCCGAAAGTTTAACCGAAGAAAAAGAAATTCAGGTATTACAAAAGCTTGCTAAACAGCGTCGTGAGAGCATGGAAATTTTCCAAAAAGAAAGCCGAACTGATCTTTGGCAAAAGGAAAAAGACGAGCTAGATGTGATTGAAACTTATTTACCAAAGCAATTGACTCTTGAAGAATTAAAACCAATTATAGCGGCTATCGTTGAGCAAACTGGTGCCAAAACTGCAGCAGATATGGGCAAGGTGATGGGTATGGCAAATAAGCAATTAGCAGGCAAGGCCGACGGTCGAAGCATATCTGAAGTGGTAAAACAACTCTTAGCAGGATAACGCTTCATTTCACTTTCTGCTAAATGACACTTGATATTGTATTCAGTTTACTGCTTGGCTATGGCGCTTATCGTGGGTTTGCACGAGGAATTATTATCAGCGTATTATCTCTTTTAGGTTATTTAATTGCTACACTGGTAGTCTTACATTTCACCGGCTACTTTATTAAATTGTTCAATTTGAGTGGACCTTGGGCATCCACAACAGCCTATTTTGTTCTGTTTCTTAGCATCATTATCGTTTTTCAAATAGTGGCCAAACTATTGGAGAAAATGCTGGAAGCCATGAGTCTTAATTTTATTAATAAAATTAGTGGAGCCCTTGTTGGAATGATGGTTGTAACGTTACTTCTGAGTATTACTGTTTGGTTTCTACATAATCTGAGAATTGTTTCAGATGAAACCATCTCGTCATCTAAATGCGGCGGTTTTTTAGTCCTGGTGGCGCCAACAATATTTGAATGGTTGAGTTACGTGTTTCCGATTGTAAAAGACACCATTGACAGTCTGGATGCATTCTTTAAAACTAGAGCGCAGGTAGTTAACTAAACAATCGCTTTAAATTGAAAAAGGCCTTCATCCTGGTGATAAAGGCCTTTTCCAATGGCGATGATTTTGAATCGCAAAGTCTTCTTAGTGCTTAATCAGTATTTTGCCGGTACCCATCGTTTTGCCATTATTAATTCTCAAAATGTACATTCCCGGGTTGTAGGCTTTAACATCAATTGCAAACGAACTTTTACCAGCAGCTAATTGACCAGTAATCATTTCTCGTCCAAGAATATCGTTAAGTTGCCAACTCACATTTTCGGTAGCCTCTTCATTAAGATAAATGTAAACGCTTTCATTTGCCGGGTTAGGTATGGCTTTAAATTGAACCGACTTGGTTGAAATTTCGTTAATTCCAATATTGGTCGAAATGACAACCGTATCGCAGAACATCGAAGTACAGTTGATTCCAGGAACACTAATGTAAAGACAAACCACATACGAACCGGCATTAACATAAGTATGCGTTGGATTCTGCTGGGTACTGTTGCTTGAATTGTCGCCAAAATTCCAATAACTGCTGTACCCTGTTGGCGTAGACGTATTGTAGAAAACTGTCGTTGGACCATTTTGAACTACTGTGAATGAGGCAGCACAATTTGGAGTCGCACTAACAGTTATCACCTTGCAGGTAGAGTCACAAAAAGCTGTTCCATTTAATAGTATTAGGCATACAGTATAGGTGCCAGCACTTGTATAAGTATGGGATGGACTTGTTGCTGGAGAAGTGCCTCCATCACCAAAACTCCAGTATGATGATGTATAGGTGCCTGTCGAGATATTCGTAAAATTAGCGGTTAAGGCATTGGTAGCTGTGGTAAAATTAGCTGTGCAACCACTCGAGCTGCCAGCCACCGTAATATTAGTACAGAAAGAATCGCAAAGTGAGGATGTGGATGTGCTTGTGAATAAATACAAGCATACATGATAGGTGCCAGCACTAGCATAGGTGTGTGAAGGATTTGATTGGGAGGAAGTGCCCCCATCGCCAAAGCTCCAATAGGTCATGGCATAGGTGCCGGTAGATGCGTTGGTAAAGGTGGCAGTTAGTGCGTTGGCGTTTGTTGTAAAATAAGCCTGACAACCGCTACTACCGCTGCTAACAGTAACCGGCTGACAGATGGAATCACACATTACACTACCATTGAACAAAATAAGGCAAACGGTATACGTACCGCTGTTTGCATAGGTATGCGTAGGGCTTGCAGCAGGGGAAGTACCCCCATCGCCAAATGTCCAATATTGAGTAGTATAAGTGCCTGTTGAAGAATTGGTGAATGCAGCTAACAAGCCTGAGGTGGTAGAGTTGAATGCTGCAGTGCAACCACTACTGCCGCTAGTAACAGTAATATTTGTGCAAAACGAATCGCAAATAGATGAAGAAGAAGTGCTGGTGAGCAAGTATACACATACGTTATATGTACCCGGATTAGCATAGGTATGTGAAGGACTAGTTTGGCTTGAAGTATTGCCGTCTCCAAAACTCCAATAGCTCATCAGGAAGTTTCCAGTGGAAGCGTTTGTAAAGGTAGCTGTGAGTCCATTTGTGCTGGATGTGAAATAAGCCTGACAATTGCTTGCAGCTTGAGTGACATTCACATATACATGCTCCGTATCGCAGGCGGCATTATTATTTTGCTGATAATAAACAGCATAATAAAATGCATCCGTTCCAACATAGCCTGTATTTGGAGTATAAACTATGCTATCATAATTTAGAATGGTGAACGAACCATGCTGTGGTTGGTAAACCGGATTGGTAGGCAAATACTTAACCGTATACTGACAGTTTGGATTAGGGTTATCATTGGCCCTAACATCTATTGTAACAGAGGTGTTCATCACAGTGGTAGCGTAGTCTGGAGTCAGGTAGAATTGTGCATCTGACTTATTGCTGAGCATCAAAGTGTTGATGACCAAGAGCAAAAATGGAAACAATTTTTTCATAGTTGGAATATTTTGTAAGTAATTGTAAGGCAAAGATGCAGCAATACTTACCGAAAAGAAAACATAATTCAGCCAATTCTTACGCATCCAAGGCCCGAACTAGCCAAGGTTTCCTTAAATAATTTAGGCAATTTAAGCCAGAAGGTTTTTTATAATGCCCTGAACTTCAGAAGTTTGCCATTTTTCAAACACGTTATTAATTTGTACCAACTGGTCTAAATATTTATCGTGATGCTTACCTGAAGCATATGCCTCAGAATAGGATATTCGAGGAGTAAAAGTAACTTGAGCATACATCGATAAGAAATCAGGATTCTCTAGCGATATTCTCGATTCTATCTTTTTCCGGAGTAAAAATTTGGGGTCGCCGGTTTTATCTCTCATCTCAATAAAATTGTTTAAGGCCAGTTCAGCTACTGCATCGCCATTTGGTTTGCGACTTTTTTGAAATTGATCAAACACAGATTTCCAATTGTCTCCCTGCTGAGTAATAATCTCATCTAATACCACACAATCTTCAAAGCCACAGTTCATGCCTTGCCCAAAGAATGGCACTATGGCATGGGCTGCATCACCTAGCATGCAAACTTTGTCTTCGAAGGCCCATGGGTAGCAGCGTACAGTTACCAAGGTTGATACCGGATTGGTTTTATAGTCTTCAACTAATGTTGGCATTAGCGGCACGGCATCAGGAAAGTACGTGTTAAAGAAATCCAGAATTTCTGTATCTGTTTTTATTTTATCAAAAGAGATGGCTCCTTCCAGTTCAAAAAACAGCGTACAGGTAAAGCTTCCATCCAGATTAGGTAAGGCTATTAGCATGAAATTTTTTCGTGGCCAAATATGAAGGGCATTCTTTTCCATTTGAAAACCACCGTCAGCCTTAGCCGGTATCACCAGTTCTTTGTATCCGTGTTCCAGATAATTTTGAGAATATTGAAAGCGATCAGTCTTGGTCATCAAGGCCAACCTAACCGGACTAAAGGCGCCATCGGCACCAAAAATAATATCTGCTTTGCTGATTGAAGTTTGATGTGTTTCTTCATTCACAAATGTGGAAGCGGTATTGCGAATATCAATATCGGTGCAGCGCTCGTTAAATTTTATCGAAACATTTTCAAATGATTCAGCCAAATCCATCAGTTTCATATTAATACCGGCCCGGCTCACCGAGTAAATAGCCTGACCATCTTTACCATAAGGCTGAAAAGTTTGTGTTCCATCCTGCATATGTATCTGTCTACCATACATGGGTATAGCAATTTTTTTTATTTCATCAGCCAGTCCGGCACCCTCTAATCCTCGAAAACCGCGGTCGCTTAAGGCCAGATTAATGCTTCGACCGGCATAAATCTTGGTTTTTCGCATATCGGGTCGGCGCTCAAAAATGGAAACCTGATGGCCTCTTTTGGCTAAATAAATGGAAAGCAATGTGCCCACAAGACCACTACCTACTATGGAAATGTTTTTTTTCATATTCGTTATTTATTCGAAAATTAAAGGTGCATAAAAGAATACATTTGTGCAATTATTCATCGATTATTCAAGTTAAAATATCATGTCAAACAATCGAACTGTACAGGCTATTATTCCACCTCCGGCCCCACATATGGTAGGCGATGGATTTCGGGTGCACAATTTTTTCCCATCGTGGAATCTAGGCGAAAAACGGATGAGCCCCTTTTTTATGATGGATTATAATTCAAAAGTAGAATTTGCCCCACGTGAAGAGCCTCGAGGGGTGGGTGTGCATCCGCATCGTGGCTTTGAAACGGTAACCATTGCCTACAAAGGCAAGGTGGCGCATCACGATAGTTATGGCAATCATGGTATCATTAGCGAAGGCGATGTGCAATGGATGACGGCCGGCAGCGGCGTGCTACATAAAGAATATCATGAAAAAGAATTTAGCAGAAATGGTGGCGAATTTCAAATGGTGCAATTATGGGTAAACC
>DAIMNW010000287.1:0-2296 GCA_036719905.1 Chitinophagales bacterium | reverse complement strand
GTATAAAGCTGTAAACTATTTTTTCGTCATCAAATTTTATTTCCTGCTTGGTGGGATGCACATTAATATCGATGCTTTTGGGGTCAATATCAATAAACAAAACGTACAAAGGATAAGCATCGGGCTGTATTAGGTTTTGATAATTGCTACGAACGGCATGATTCAAATATTGACTGCGAATAAATCGGCGGTTCACAAAAAAGAATTGTTCGCCTTTTACCTTACGGGCGCTATCGGGCGTTCCAATAAATCCAAAAATATTGGTGATAGAAGTTTCTTCCTGCACCGGTACCAGCTTCTCCTTGTAAGTATTGCCAAACATGGCCACTATACGCTGCTTCAAATTACCAATGGGCAAATGCAATAGCTGATGATCATTGTGATGCAACGAAAAAAATATTTCGGGATGCGCCAAGGCGATGCGTTGAAATTCATCAACAATGTGACGCAGCTCCACTGAATTGCTTTTCAAAAAGCTACGCCGTGCCGGAATATTGTAGAACAAATTTTTAACAGTAATAGAAGTGCCTATGGGTGCCTGACAGGGTTCTTGCAATTTTACTTCGCAGCCTTCATTTATGATTAAGGTGCCGGTTTCATTTTGGGGCTGACGCGTTTTCATTTCAACCTGCGCTACGGCAGCAATACTAGCCAATGCCTCACCACGAAAACCCATAGTTTTGATTTCGAACAAGTCTTCTACTTTTTTGATTTTGGAAGTGGCATGCCGCTCAAAACTCATACGGGCATCGGTATCACTCATTCCTTTTCCATTATCCACTACTTGAATATGCGCTTTGCCTGCATCTTTCACTACCAGTTTTATTTCGGTAGCTCCGGCATCCACACTGTTTTCCATCAACTCTTTCACCACCGAAGCCGGGCGTTGAATTACCTCACCTGCTGCTATCTGGTTGGCAATGGCATCGGGCAATAAATTAATAATATCTGACATGGGCGGCAAATGTAGGCAAAAAGCCAAGGGTGAAGCCGTTTTCGGACAATCTGAGGACCGAAATGTTTCTAACAAAATGTGTATTTCGATGTGAATGAGATGTAGATAATTCAGCTAAGTGAACGTTACATTTGCAAACGATGAACCACCCAAACATGCCTTATGTGCTTTCCATTGCAGGATACGACCCCTGCGGTGGGGCCGGTGTACTGTCCGACTGCAAAACCATGGAACAGCATGGGGTAATGGGTTTGGCGGTTACCACCTGCATCACCTATCAAAACGAAAATGAATTTGAAGGAGTGGATTGGCTGAGTATGGAGCAATTAGAAAAACAGGTAGTCCCATTGTTTAATTGCTATAGAATTGATTGGGTAAAAATTGGCTTAGTAAAAGATTTGGACATGTTAATCCAAATACTTGCTATGCTGAAAAAACTGAATCCAGCTATTCAAATAATCTGGGACACCATACTCCGAGCCAGTGCCGGTTTTTCATTTATTCAAAATCCGGATAAAATAAAGTTGCAGGAAATCTTGAAAGAGCTTTACCTCGTTACACCCAACTATGATGAAATAAAAATTCTAGCCAATCAAACTGATGCTATGGTGGCGGCTGATCAATTAGCGAAGCATTGTTCTGTTCTCTTAAAAGGCGGCCATAGTGCTGATGCAGAAGCTATTGACTATTTATTTAGTACAAATGAGCAACCCATTGCATTCAGTAGTGAACGATTAACGGGTTTTGAAAAACATGGTAGTGGCTGTGTGCTGTCGGCTGCCTTAATTAGTAATTTGGCTAAAGGAAAAAGTTTGGCCGAAAGTTGTGCGGCGGCAAAAAACTATTTATTCAACTATTTACAAAGCCATCCAGGTAAATTGGGTGTTCACCATACGTAATCTTTCAACTAACCATCTGCAGCGTTTTATCCCAATTTGGAAAATATATTGCTCACCCCAGTCGAATATTTAAAAGGCGTAGGTCCTCAACGGGCCGATTTGCTGAAGAAAGAATTGGGCATACATACCGGAGGCGATTTGCTTCATCATTTTCCGTTTCGTTATGTAGATAGAAATAAATTTACCGCTATTAAAGATGTGCTGAGCGATGAAAGTTATTATCAGATAAAAGGCAAGGTAATTTCTAAAAATACACTTGGCGAAAAACGCAGCAAACGTCTGGTGGTTAAAATGCAGGATGCCACCGGCACCACCGAACTAGTATGGTTTCAAGGTGCACAATGGATTGATAAAATTATACACCCCAATCAGGAGTATATAGTGTATGGCAAGCCGCAGCTTTTTCAATCAAAATTTAATTTTACTCACCCCGAAATTGAAC
>DAIMNW010000109.1:0-8333 GCA_036719905.1 Chitinophagales bacterium | reverse complement strand
CCCATCCATATGCATTTGTAAAATTAAAATTGTTCCAGGCAGCTGCCGAATTGGTGAAATTAGTTGGTCCATAAACAATGGAGAGTCCGGTTTGCCAACTAGTTAATGCGGTAAGATTGGTACAGCCAATTTTGATGGTTAAACCTTTGTAAGCCTGTGTACTGGTCTTACTTGCCACCCATAATGAAAGTCCATTGATATTGCCTGCTGTAATACCTGCCGCATTTAATTCAGCAGCTGTAAACAGAAACTGGGCCCTGCCATCTTGATAAAAACCCGAGAACGGATAGGTGCATAGCGCAGTCCCAGTGCCTACTGTGTGATAACTACCCGGACAGCCGGAAGTTCCTGATACTGTGGCGCAAAAATTCTGAGTGGCGGTTGCATTGAGTTGGCTGCTACTTCCAACACATATGCTATCTGGCGAAACGGTGGCTGTAACATTAGGTGATCCGGGAACAACATTTACATACACACTATCGGTTTGTGAGCAGCCGGCCGGTAAATAATTTACGGTCAATTTGTACCATGAAGTGTTGGTGGCTGTACAAGTAGGATTCAAAATCGTACTCGAAGAAAGGCCTGCCGTTGGGCTCCATATGTAGGTATCACCTGCTGCAGCAGGTGTTGAAGTGGCATTCATCAATATTGAACTTCCATAGCAGAGTGAATCGATAATGCCTGCATCAACCACTTTAGCAGGTGTGATAACAATGGTATGTATTTCTGTGTCGCTACCACAGCCATAGTTTGAATGCACAAACAGGCTCACGGTATAGGTGCCAGGTGATGAAAAGGTGTGCGTTGGATTTTGAAGTGTGCTGGTATTGGATGCCCCACTTGCCGGGTCGCCAAAGTTCCAGTTCCATTGATTAATATAGCTACCGGTGGGTGGTGAAATACTCTGATCGGTAAACTGAAGAGGGCTCTTAGCGCAGTAAGGTGTTACGGCAGAGAAAATAGCATCCGGTGGTAACGAAGGATAAACCAAGGTTTCGAGTGTATCTGGACATCCATATCCATTATAGGGCGAAAGAATTACAAAATAGTGAACGGTATCAGTTGGTGCCGGCACAATTACATTTTGCGTAGAACCAACAATATTTAACAAGCTGCTGTCTCTCCAAGAATAGTTCTGAAATCCGGGAGGTGCCTGCAACGAAACCGTACTTGCCCCCGGACAATAACCTCCATTGATGGAAAAGAAACTACAGGAAACATCAATGTACGCATAGCCAAAGTGGCCCCCTTGGGTACAATCTGCAGTAGTGAATTTTAAAAAGATGGTTCTACCGGCATACCCTGACAAATTTAGCGACATACTGGACCAGGCTTTGTAATAAACAGCACTATTCTGGGACCCACCGCCTAAGGAAGAGAGAGTGAAACCGGGCAAAGCGCCAGTTGCCACAAAGGGTGCCGGTACGCATCCGGCCGGTAAGTTGGTAGCTGAATCGATGGCCTCTACTAAGAAACGTCCTTGCTGTGCAGCCGTATGACCTGTACCCTCATTGAGTACCGCAGCCCATTTGTACAAAATGCTAAAGTTATTCAATCCTCCTGGGATTCTGATTGTATACGTTATTCGTTCTGCCCCTTGGCCGGTTTGATCATTGCCCAATTTTAAAGAATGTAATCCTCCACCCGGAGCCACCACAGGGAAATTTCCGTAGGGATCAGTACCAGCACCTGAAGTAATATCATGTTGCCCGGGAGTAGGGGCTGAGGGGGCTAAAGTGATGGTATTTACACCACCCACCAAAGCTACTGAGCCGGTTTCGCAGCTCCATCCGGTAAAATTATTGTTCTCAAAATCAATGTTAGTTGGACACCATACCCCTTGACCCTTAACAGTAGCTACTTTCAAGGCAAGCAATAAAATAAATAAACCTGTACGTTGAATATGATTCATTTAATAGTTACCGGTTATTTTACAGACAAGTGCATACTTTAGTCAGCCCAGAATTGAAGTCAATTATTAGGCTTTCAAAAGTATCTTATTTCCATGGAAAAAACATAAGTAATTTCGCCTTGAAAATGAGCAACTTAGGCACCCTTGCCATGCATAAGACGCATCTAAATCTAGGAAGTTTAATGCTGTAAAATGTCGATTTCTGTGGGGACAGATTTAAATAGCTGCCCATTCTCCACGAAGTTGACAAATAGCTTTTCAGTGTTATTAGCTATTTGCAAGAAATTGAGAGTATCCTTTAGAGCAAGTCCTTTGGCTCTTCTACTTGCTTTTCGGTTTCCGAATGATCTAAATCTGATAATTCCTTATCACTCAAGTCAAGATCTTTACAAATGGCAAACCATTTAACGAATTTCTTAATATCACTCACTTTAACCTTTTCTTCATCATAATCTGGCAGCACCACTTTAAAGTAATTTTTCAACTCCTCAGCAGAGCTATTGGGGCTTACCGGCGGATGCTCGGACAACTTTTCCTGAGCACTTTTCATCACTTTTTTCAAATGCACGTTATCACTCCCCGTAGTATACATTTCGATGCTTTCGAGGGGGGTAAATTGATGCAGTCGGCTGCTATAAAACTGGGTGGTTTTATCTTCCAACGAACGAGCTATGACACCATTGTTTCTGTTGCCGGCTATTTCAAATAATCCGCTTTTACCCGAAATGTGAATTAAATCTTTAAATTCCATAAATAACTATATCAATCTTTTGTGAGGGCTAAAATACATATTTATATGAAACCAACTAACACAAGTCAAATTAACTAAGGTGATAGGTTTTTAAATTGCTCACAATAAACAAAATAGTTAATAGGTAAACCATTTAAGACATACTATTAAACTGTTTTTGAGTTAGTTCGGCAAATAGACCACCGGTGGTCAATAACTCAGATGGCGTACCCTGCTCAACAATTCGGCCATGCCTTAGTACAATTATTTTATCCGCTTGTTGAATAGTACTAAGCCTGTGGGCAATTACTATTGAAGTTCGACCACTTAATAATTTTTCGGTTGCCTGCTTCACCAGCAGTTCCGATTTGGTGTCGACGGATGAAGTAGCCTCATCCAAAATTAAAATTCGAGGATTGTAAACCAAGGTGCGTATAAAAGAAATCAGTTGTCGTTGACCTGCTGAAAATGAACTCCCTCTTTCTAATACTTGCTGCTGATATTGATGAGGTAGTTTCATTATGAAGTCATGCATACCCAGCATCTTAGCTGCATTTACTATTTTGTCGTATGAAATGCTCTGATTGTATAAGGTTATATTCTCTTCAACTGTTCCACTAAATAGAAATACATCTTGTTGCACGATGCCAATATTTTGTCGCAATGGCTCAATTGCATATTTACGAATATCAACATTGTCAATTAATATTTTTCCTTCTTGAAATTCATAACTGCGGTTAATGAGCGCCGCCAGAGTAGTTTTGCCACTGCCTGTATCCCCAACTATGGCCAACATTTTACCAGGTTCAATAGTTAATGAAATGTCTTGCAATACAGGTTGAGATGCTACATAATGCATGGATACATTTTGCATTTCAATTTTACCTTGTAAAGAGAATGCCGTAATAGTTCCACTATCATCTATCTCATACTGTAATTGTAAAACATTCATTACACGATTACCTGCAATCATGCCTCGTTGTAGGGTATTAAATTTGTCGGCTACTGCTTTCAATGGCCTAAACAAGAGATTGATGTACATCAGAAAGGCTATTAAGATTCCGATACTGCTCTGATGATGAAGTACTGAATTAGCTCCCCACCATACCACCAAGGCTATTGCGGCGGCCGATATTAATTCCACCACGGGAAAGAACACCGAATACGCCCACACTGAATCAATATTGGCCTGCCGTAAATTCTTATTTATGCTTTTAAATTTGGCCAGTTCTCGTTCTTCAGCCGTGAAGTATTGAATTACACTCATGCCTGTAATATGCTCCTGAAGAAAGGCATACAGGTTGGCAATATGCGTTCGCTCGGCATTGTATGCTTTTTTAACGCTTTCTTTAAAATAATAGGTGCCCAAAAGCAGAAATGGAAAAACGGTTAGTGTTACCAAAGTGAGTTGCCAATCGCTGTAAAGCATAATGGAAATAACGGCTGCAATAGTCAGTAAATCGGCCATCACACTAATCATTCCTTCTGAAAAAATATCGTTAATAGTTTCTACGTCATTGATCACTCTCGAAACAGAAGTGCCTACGGGAGTGGTATCAAAGTAGCTTTGGCTAAAGTTCATGATTTTACTAAAAATGCCCATCCGCAAATCCTTAATTACATTTTGCCCCAACCAGTTGGTGACATAAATAAAGAAGTACCTAAAAACGGATTCAATAACCAACAAGGCTAGCACCAGCGCCACCATAGATGGGAGCATTAGGCCGTTTTTCTTTAACAGGTAATCATCAATGGTTACCTGAATCACATAAGGCCTAAGTGGAGACACAATAGCCAATGCAACTGCAAGAAAAAATGAAATGACAAGTTGGGTACGATAAGGCGAAACGTACCTAAATAAAAATCGAATAATTTGCGAATTGGAATGACTTTTCTCCACCTTCTGAATTAAAATAATCCATTCAGCTCGGCATTCACTTTATTGATTACTTTGCTTAAATCTTCTTTCTTTTCTGCAAAGTTTACTTCATCTATATTGATGATAAGCAGTGGTCCTAAGTTGTATGTCTTTACCCAATTTTCATAATACTCATTCAAACGCTTCAGGTATTCTAAGCGGATATTATCCTCGTAATCACGACCCCTTTTTTGAATTTGATTAACTAAAGTTCCTATGGAACCACGAAGGTAAATCATCAAGTCAGGCGGTTTCACCATGCTGTGCAAGGTGTTGAACATGCTGATATAATTCTGGTAATCACGAGAAGTCATCAATCCCATTTCGTGCAGGTTCGGGGCAAAAATATGGGCATCTTCATAGATACTACGGTCTTGAATAACAACTTCATCGCCACGTTGTATGCCAATAATTTGAGAGAAACGGCTATTGAGAAAATAAATTTGCAGATTAAAACTCCAACGAACCATATCTTCATAAAAATCATTCAAGTACGGGTTGTTCTCTACATCTTCAAATTGTGGAGTCCACCCAAAATGCTTACATAATAATTTTGTGAGTGTGGTTTTGCCTGCACCTATGTTACCGGCTATAGCGATGTGCTTGATTGGAACTTTGGTCGTTACTTTTCTGATTGTTCCCGATGCTTTGCTTACTGTTTTAGAATTTGCCGCTTTGTTGCCCGATTTTGGAGCAATCTTTTTCACCTCCTTTTTGACGCTCGAATTTTTCACAGGAGATTTTGCAACAGTTTTAGGTTTAGTCTTAGTCGAAACTTTAGCTGAGTTTTTTTTAATTACTTTTTTTGCCACGGTGATAATATTTTCTGGTAGATGAATAGAGTGCCGAAAGTAAAATATTTTTTTTGGTAAATATCATCTAATATCCTCATTTGCAGAAATTGTTGAAAAAAATATTACTTGACTTTTGCTTTCATTTGCAGGAGTGTAAACAAACAGACACTGCCACCAAAATGCTTCAACTCGAAAATTCGGTTTATCACATTGGCCAAGTGCCCATCACAAAACTTTGCGAAGATTATAATACACCACTTTATGTGTATGATACCGCGATAATGAAAAAGCAATACCAAAAACTTCAGTCTGCTTTCAGTAAGTGTCCTATTCATATTAATTTTGCTTGCAAGGCCCTTAATAATCTGAACGTTTTGAAATATTTCCGCTCTTTGGGCTCTGGCCTCGATACCGTATCTATCCAGGAAGTAATGTTGGGTTTAAAAGCCGGTTTTCAGCCAAATGAAATTATCTATACTCCCAATTGTGTGAGCATGGAAGAAATTGATATGGCCGTGGCATTAGGTGTTAAAATAAATATTGACAACACGTCTATACTTGAGCAATTTGGACATAAATACGGCAGCACCGTACCTGTATGCGTACGTATCAACCCACATGTAATGGCTGGCGGTAATATCAATATTTCGACCGGACACATTGACTCAAAATTTGGAATTTCTATTTATCAAATGCGACATGTTGAGCGCATTGTTGCCGGAACGCATTTACGAGTGAACGGCTTACATATGCACACCGGCAGCGATATTTTGGATGTGGAAGTATTTCTTCGTGGAGCCGAAATTTTGTTTGAAGCCACAGAATATTTTAAAGAATTAGAATTTATTGACTTTGGTAGTGGATTTAAAGTACCCTATAAACCCGATGATTACTATACAGATATAGATGAACTAGGCGAAAAATTAGGCAGCCGATTTAATGAGTTCTGCCAACAATATGGACGGCCGTTGGAATTACATTTTGAGCCGGGGAAATTTTTAGTAAGTCAGGCTGGAACATTTTTAGTGAAGGTGAATGTACTTAAACAAACCACTGCTACTGTTTTTGTGGGCGTTGACTCGGGTTTGAATCATCTAATACGACCCATGTTATTTAACTCGTATCATCATATCATCAACACTTCAAACCCAAGCGGCATACCCAGATTGTATACCATAGTGGGGTATATTTGCGAAACGGACACTTTTGCCTGGGACAGAAAACTGAACGAAGTAAAAGAAGGTGATATACTTGCTTTTCAAAATGCCGGAGCTTATGGCATCACCATGGCCTCCAATTATAATTCAAGATTTCGACCGGCCGAAGTTTTAGTTCATGAAGGCAAGTCCTATTTGATTCGACATCGCGAAACCATTGAAGATATAACCCGAAACATGGTAGCAGTAGAAATCTAACTACAGATGAATATTATACTTTATTTTTGAGGCTATGGCATTAAAAACCAACTATAAGAAATACGCTACTGATGTGTTTGAGATTGAAGCACAAGCTGTGCTGCACTTAATAAAATTGTTAGATAGCAATTTTGATAGAACGGTTGATTGCATTTTAAAATGCAAAGGAAAAGTGGTAGTAGCAGGTGTTGGTAAATCAGGAATAATTGCCCGTAAGATAGCAGCCACCTTAGCCAGTACAGGCACCCCTGCATTTTTTCTTCATCCAGTCGAAGCGTTTCATGGTGATTTGGGTATGCTACAAAGCGGTGATGTTTTTATTGGTATATCCTACTCAGGCAACTCTTCCGAGTTACTTAAGTTGCTTCCTATTTTGAAAAAAATGAAGGTTGCTTCCATTGGCATTAGTGGTAACAAAAATTCAAAATTGGCAACTGCAGTAGATTATAATTTGAATGTGCAAGTTGAAAAAGAAGCATGTCCGCTGGAATTAGCTCCCACTTCATCAACTGCAGCCACCATGGCCATGGGCGATGCTTTAGCTGTGGCGCTCATGAAGGCACGAAATTTTAAAGCTACCGATTTTGCACTCTATCATCCTGGTGGCGCATTGGGAGCCAAATTATTAAATACAGTTTCTGATATTATGTCTTCTAAAAATTTGCCTATTGTTCAACCCAATACCAATTTTTCGAACTTAATCGATATTACTAATCGTGGAAAAATGGGCTTAGCGGTGGTTGTTCAAAACAAAAAAGTAGTGGGCATAATCACGGATGGGGATTTACGTAGAGCTATGAACCAACGTGAAGAAAAAGTTTTTCATACAACGGCCAAAGAACTAATGACTGCCAAACCAAAATCAATTACGGCCAATACCAAAATGGAAATTGCTGAAAAATTGATGAAGCAGTTTAATATCACTTCGCTTCTGGTGATAGATAAAAACGAATTAAAAGGAATAGTACAACTGCACGATACTAAACAACATGACTAATCTCTATCAAGACCTTCAAGATAATCCTTTCATCATTGCCGGTCCATGTGTAATGGAGAATGAAAGCATGGTGATGCATTTAGCTAACCAACTTAAAACTATTTGTGAAGAACTAAAGCTTAAATTTATTTTCAAAGCTTCTTTTGATAAAGCTAATCGCACTTCGGCCGGTGCTTTTCGTGGCTTGGGAATGGATGAAGGGCTTCGAATTTTTGAGAAAGTTAAATCTGAATTGCATGTACCGGTAATAACTGATGTACATGAAAGCAACCAAGTATCTGCTGTGGCAGCCGTGGTTGACTTATTACAGATACCTGCTTTCTTGTGCCGCCAAACTGATTTACTGCTGGCATGCGGCCACTCACAAAAAATAATAAATGTTAAAAAAGCGCAATTTTTAAGCGGAGTGGAAATGAAATTTGCAGTAGAAAAAATTGAATCAACCGGCAATAAACAAATATTGCTGTGTGAACGAGGCACCATGTTTGGCTACAACAACTTAGTGGTTGATTTTAGAAACGTGGTGGATATGAAAAATCTGGGTTATCCGGTGGTGATGGATGTAAC
>DAIMNW010000108.1:0-8334 GCA_036719905.1 Chitinophagales bacterium | reverse complement strand
AGCTATAGCTGGTTTATAAAAGCTAATAATTCCATCCGCTTTTGGAAAAATGCCATGTTTCAGTTTACCGGAACCTATAATGGGCCTATGATACTGGCACAAGGGCGCTCTGTTCCTACCTTGGTTTTTTCGGCCGGTGTAAGGAAAGATTTTTTTAAAAATAACTTTTCAGTGAGTATAAATGCCAACGATATAACCAACCAACAGCGCATGGAATTTGAAACCAAGGGAACTAATTTCACTCAGAACATGCTTCGCAAAAAAGAGAGCAGAATTGTGATGCTCAATTTGAGTTATCGAATTGGGAATGGGGGCCAATCCGACTCAAATAAAAAAGCAAAATCGAGTCGTCCGGGTGGAATGGAATCGGGAGGTGGCGAAGATTTTTAGAACAATATAATTCCTGATAATCTAATTTTTGGCCAATAACAAATGCCAACCTCGATATAGGCCGTTATCATATTTAAGGTTTCCAATTGTTGCACTTCGAAGGAGAACCTCATGCAACGTTTCTAAAATTTCGATGGTCGATTTTAGTGACTAAGGTGATATTGGTTTTTTTTGTACATTTTTTTAAACAGTTAGCGGTTTTAAATATTTATTTGTTAATAATTATTAATTTTTTATTTTTATGTAATCAAACTTTTTACTGTTCGATTCAAAAACCGTTGTGCCGGTTGGTTTTTAACGCAGAGGTGTTTTGACTCCGGCCATTGATACGTTCTTTAAAATTATTAATCATTTTTTAATTCACCACTTATAATTTATTCACCACAATTATTTTTTGTTCACCACCTAATATTGAATCAAATGACAAATCACAACTACTTCCAATTCCGAAATCTGGTTTTACCGTTTCTATTTGTACTTCTTACCTCGTTGGGCGTAATGGCACAGATGGGTACTGGCACACCCACCTATTATAATAGCTTTGCTGCAACAACAGGGAATGCATTTCCATTATCTAGTGCTACTAACAAAATACAGTATGTCTATGGGCCGAATGTTTTTGCCACTGGTGGTACAGGCATTGGTACAAATTGCCCTTCAAACGTAAATATAACAAAGGTGTATTTTAAAATAATTGGATACAGTGCTGCAACCACTTACACTAATTTTACAATTTCATTAGGACAAGGATTTGGTACTGCTACTAATTTTGGTACTGTATCTAACGCTAGTTATTCATATCAAACAGGGCTTACACAAGTTTTCAATCAAGCATCGTTGCAACTAACAGGAGGAGCTGCAAATAGCTGGTATTATATTACACTACAAACACCATTTTCTTACAATCCTGCATTATCATTGATATTTGAGTTGAAAGTAGGTAATACAGGGGCAACCAATACTATAGGAAATGTTACTACTACAGGCATCATGCAGAGAGCCTATTCGGCCTCTACAGTTGCTGTTACACCCTGTACTTCTAATACAGGCTTAGTAAATTTTGGGATTGATGTAGTAGCTAATTCAGCCTGCACTGCACCCCCAACCGCTGGTACTGCAACTACTACAGCCACTCCTGTTTGCTCTGGTGCTGCAGCTACACTTAATTTAACCGGCAATTCAGCAGGCACAGGCCAAACCTATCAATGGGAAACTTCACCGACAATTGGTGGTACTTATACTAATACTGGAAGTGCTTCAAGTTCACCTTCATTAACTATTAACCCTACTTCTACAGCATACTATCGCTGTAAAGTAACTTGTAGTGGTAATACACAAACTTCTACATCGGTATTGGTAACAGTAAATCCTTCGCTAGCTGGTGGTACATATACTATTAACTCGGCAGTAGCAACCGGAGGAACCAATTTTCAAACATTTACCGCTGCTGTTAATGCAATTAGTTGTGGAATAACGGGGCCGATAGTATTTAACGTAACAAGTGGTAGTGGTCCGTATAATGAGCAAATTACTATCCCTGTAATAGCTGGTGCATCGGCTTCTAATACCATTACATTTAACGGAAACAATACCACCATAACATATGCAGCTACTTTGGCTAGCGCCCCCTCTACCGTTGAACTAAACGGAGCTGATTATGTTACATTTAATAACTTAACTTTTGATGCTACAGGTGGTACGTATGCTTTTGCCTGCCACTTATGGAATGATGCTGATAATAATGCATTTAATAGCTGTACGTTTAAGGCACCTGCAAATTGCACTAATACGACTCAGGTTCCTTTTTCAATTAGTAGCTCACAAACTGCCGCTACCACTTCGGGTACAATTGCTGGGAAAAACAACGTAATGACCGGTTGTACGATGTTTAGTGGTTATTATAATACTTGTTTGGTGGGCAATTCAACAACTCCATCTATAGGTAATAAATTAATCAACTGCAATATTAGAGACCAGTATTTTTATGGTGTATACTGTCTTTATCAAAATGGTTTAGAAATAACCGGTTGCGATTTATCACGTCCTACCCGAACTACTTTGAGTACCTATTATGGTATTTATTTTACAACCGGTATGACCAGTAATGAATTAGTACAACGAAATAGAATACACGACACATGGGCTGCAGCCCCTACTTCTACAGGTACGCAATATTCAATTTATTGCTCAGTAGATGCTACTTTAGGAAATGAAAACAAATTCTATAACAATCTTATTTCAGACATAAACTTTGCAGGGACTATTTATGGTTTTTATTTTACTGGTGCCGATTATTGGAAGGCCTATCACAACACAATATCATTAGACCAAACCTCAGCAACAGGAACTGGTACTATAACCTACGGACTATACTGTAGTGGCACTACAGCCTTTGATGCCAAAAACAATAATATTACTATTAACCGCGGAGGTACAGGAGCAAAATACGGCATAACATATACAACGCCGGCTGTAGCCACAAGCAATTATAACAATGTATATATTAATCCTGCAGGAGCAAGTGCTTCGGCATTTTACAACGGTACAACGCTTTACACCTTAGCAGCATGGAGAACAGCCTATCCTGCTCTTGATCAAAATAGCTCAAGTGTAAACCCCGTTTATTTAAGCCCTGGTACTTATGATTATTCACCAACTAACTCTTCGATGAATAACACAGGATTTAATTTAAGCGCTATTGTAACAACTGATATTACAGGTGCTAGCAGAAGTTCTACTCCTGATATGGGTGCGTATGAATTTACAGTAGCTGCTACTGATATGGGTGTTCTTTCGTTGGTTGCACCGGGTACAACAGGTTGTTATGGTACAACAGAATCAGTAATAGTGCAATTAAAAAACTATGGAAGTGCTTTAATTGACTTTAACATAAATCCGGTACAGGTTACTGTAAACGTAACTGGGGCTGCCACGGCTACTATTGTGGATATATTAAGTTCAGGTACTTTAGCTGCAGGTGCAACCCAAAACTTTACCCTTACTACCGGTACTGTAAATATGACGGCAGCAGGTACTTATACCTTTAATGCATCAACACTGACGGCAGGTGATGGAAATTCCGCTAATGATGCCATGACGGCAGCTAACCGAACATCATTAACTTTAAATGCTGGTACAGTTGCTACTTCAGCTAATAACGTTTGTTTCTCGGCTGGTACAATACCAACGTATTCGCTAACCGGTGCAGCAGGTATTGGTAGTTACCAATGGCAAGAATCAACTACAAGCAGCAGTGGCCCATGGACAAATGTGGGTAGCAATTCAGCTACTTACACTCCTGCAAGTATGCCTGCTCAAAATACCTATGTACAGATGGTGGCTTCTTGCTTTGGTAATAATGCTACATCTACTGTACTTACTGAAATAATAAATTCACCACAGGTACTTACCACTACACCAGGTTCGGTTTGTGGTTATGGCCCGGTAACATTGGCAGCTACTGGAAGCAGCAGCCAGTTAAACTGGTATGCTAACCCATCAGGAGGTGCATTGTTAGCGGCTACTACGGGTTCTTTTACTACACCGTCTATTTCTACCACAACAAGCTATTATGTGGCTGCAGCAAGTGGTACTACAGGTAATAGTTTAACTACCCCGGTTTGGGTAAGTAATAATGGTTCGTCAGCCGTTTTCTTCGATATCGTTCCTACTACTAACATTTCTCTGACTGGTGTTGATGTAAATACATCTTCAACAGCTGCCATAGTGGTTGATGTGTATTATAAAACAAGTTCATGTGTAGGCAGTGCAACCATTCCCGGTGCTGGATGGACACTGTTGACAAGCATGAATGTAACAGGCGCCGGATTGGATAACCATACGATTTGTATGTTCCCTTCTGGGATTTCGTTAACCATTCCAACCGGCTCTACCTATGCCTTAGCGGTAAATACAACTAGTATGCGTTATATTACCGGTACTGCCGGCCAAACAGTAGCTGGAACTACACTAGCCTCTAATACTGATTTGGCAATTAAAGTAGGATATGGTGGTACATTAGCAAGTAGTATTGTAGATAGAAATGCCACCATCAAACTTTATTATAATACCGGTTGCGAAGGCCCTCGTTCGCCTGTAGTAGCTACTGTTACTACAGCACCAACATTGACAATCTCTGGCGCTGCCAGTCAATCGGTTTGTAATAATGTTTCACTTACATTGGCTACCAATCCATCTGCAGCTATAGACTACCCAAGTTTAGTATGGTCGCCAATTACTAATTTATACACCGATGCAGCTTGTACTATTCCTTATGGAACTGGTGCTAATGCTTCAACTGTTTATTATAAATCAACTACTGCCGGCACAACACTTTATTCTTGTACGGCTACCGGTGGTGCCGGTGGTTGTAACAATCTTGCAACGGTAAGTGTGACCAACTTACCTGCAAGTGTAACTCTTGCTGCTTCTCCTGCACAACAATGTATCAGCGGTAGTTCTATTATTTCATTAAATCCATCAAGTGGATATGGCAATGGTATTCAATGGATGGATTCTCCTACAGGCTCTACTTACACTAATATTAGCGGAGCTAATTCGCCTACTTATACTACACCCACACTTACATCTACTACATATTATCAAGCTGAAATACGGAACTCTGTTGGTGGTCTTTGCACCACTGTTAACACTTCAGTAATTGTAAATAATCCTATTTTAAACTCAACCACCCCAGGTTCACTTTGTGGCAATGGTTCAGTGACCTTATCGGCAAACGTAAGCAGTGGTTCAACAGCAAACTGGTATGCAGCAGCTACAGGTGGTGCTCCGCTATATACAGGAACTACATTTAATACACCTACAATATCTACCACAACTACTTATTTTGTAACTGCAAGTTCAGGTGGGGGGACAACAAATGCTGCTCCTTATTCACCTTCAGCCTCAAGTACTCTAGTAACAGGTGTTGGCTTAACTACCTATGGAACTGTGTTTACGGTTTCGGCCAATTGTACTTTAAATTCTATTCAATGTTATCCTTACTCAGCAACTAATGGTACAGCAGGAACAATTAGCTATGGTCTATATGCTTGCTCTCCTTCTGGCACCGTTTTGAATGTGGGAGCATTGTTACAGTCAGTTTCAGCTCAGCCTATATTGGGTTATACGCAAACCGCTGTTGGTTCATTAACGCCGCAAACTGTTAATTTGAATTTCACCCTCACACCTGGGAACTATTTCTTAGCTCCTACAGCCTATACAGGTATTTCAGGTTTGCGATTTGAGAATCCCTTAAGTGGTGTGAGTTTTCCATTTACTACCGGTCCAATTAGTATAACTGGTGGTTCTTATGGTGGAACTATTTATACTACTTTACATTACTATACTTACAACTGGAATATCAGTACTGGTTGTGAAACTGCACGAACTCCTGTGGTAGCCACCATTACTGTTGGACCAACTATTTCTGCATCAACTACTTTAGCTACTACTTGTAATGGAGCACCTACTACGTTAAATGCCAATAGTGCAAATGCTAACTTTACTTATTCCTGGTCGCCGGGAGGTTTAACTGGCAATTCTGTATCAGCATCACCAACAGCTTCAACTACTTATACTGTAACAGCTACTGATAATGTACCAGCTAGCCCAAGTTTTGGTTGTGTGGCTACTGCTACAGTCCCTATCACTGTTCAGCCATCATCAGCAAATGTTACTGCTGTTTCAAGTATATGCGTAAGCGGTGCTACTACGCTGAATTTAACCCCATCAACAGGTATTGCTGCTGGTACTATTCAATGGCAAGATTCTCCTAACAATACAACTTATACAAATATTAGTGGAGCTACTTCTACAAGTTATACTACACCTACTATTTCTTCATCTACTTATTACAAAGCATTAATAAAGGATGGAGCCGGTGCTACTTGTTTGCAACCTTATGATACAGCCATTGTTAACAATCCATTGATAGTATCAACTGCACCTGGAGCAATTTGTGGTAGCGGTACTGTAAATTTAGGTGTGACAGTAAGTGCCGGCGCTACTGCCAAGTGGTACGCAGCATCTTCAGGTGGAGCACCTTTAGCAAATGGATTAAGTTACACTACTCCAACTATTTCATCCACCACAACCTATTATGCTGAAGCATCTACTGGAGCAGGAGTTTTAACTGGTTTGGGTAACACTTCAATTCCTCCATCAAGTGGATTTAATGCAGCACGTGGTATTCAGTTCGATGCCTATCAAAGTTTTACCATTACCTCGTTTGATACGTATTTTGCATTTGCAGGAGCTGTTACATGCCCAATCGTTCTTCAGAATAGCTCAGGAACTACAGTTTGGTCTGGCACTGCATCATTAACTAGCCCTTCAGCAACTGCAGGTTGGCATACATTTGCAGTTAATATTCCTGTTTCACCTGGAACCGGCTATAAATTAATAGGAGGAACTTGGACTGGTTCAACAAGTAATTACTCACACAGTTCAGGAGCCAATTATGCATTGCCGGCGTTTAATAATTTAGGAGGAGTTGGTCTAATAACCAGTGGTGTTGAATTTGGTCCGGTAGTTAACTCTGCTGTGTACTATTATTTTTACAACTTGACAGTTACTGCAGGATGTTCTTCATCTAGAACACCTGTTGTTGCTACAATTAACCCCGGCCCAACTTTATCTGCTTCAGCAACTATAAGTTCAACCTGTAATGGAGCACCCACTACCTTAAATGCAACCAGTAACAACCCTACCTATAGCTATACATGGAACCCGGGAGGATTAACCGGAAGCTCTGTATCAGTTTCTCCTACTTCTACAACTACCTATACCTTATCAGCGGTTGATAATACTACTGGAAATACATATAGTGGTTGTATAGGCAATGTTACAAAAACAATTGAAGTTCAACCAGCATCGGCCACTGTAAGCTCAGCTGCCACAATTTGTGTAAGCGGCACCACCACTTTAGGCTTAACACCTGCCACCGGCTATGCATCGGGTGGTAGCATTCAGTGGCAAGATTCGCCAAACAATGGTGTTTATACCAACATATCAGGTGCTACCGGTGTTACCTATACTACTCCAAACTTAACTACTTCCAAGTTTTATAAGGCATTAATTAAAGATGGTGCTGGAAATACTTGTCTGCAGCCTTATGATACGGCTGTAGTAAATAATCCTCAACCAACTACAGTGACACCTGGCAGTACTTGTGGTTCAGGAACTGTAACATTAGGAATAACACCACCAGCTGGTACAACACCTTTCTGGTATACAGCCGCTTCAGGTGGTTCACCAATAGCAACTACTAATTCATACACCACACCTACTTTAACTACTACAACTACCTATTATGCTTCAGTAGCAACTGTTAGTGGCGGTAGCTTTACACCGGCTATGCCAGCCCAGGTATCAACTTTTGGCGGTAATGTTAGAGGATACTGGTTCACAGCTCCTTCAGCTTTTACAATTATTGGAGCTAGGGTACCTTTAGCCGGTACAAGTCAAAGTATTGCAATTGTTAAATTCACAGGGAATATTCCTCCCCCAACTTACGCGACCACAACAAATGCATTTACTACTCAGTTTCTGACACAACTAAATCCAGCGACAGGAATCATACCATGCAATGTGAGTGTGAACGCAGGTGATGTTATCGGTGTACTAGGTCAGGCAATGGTTGGTGCAACTGCTACAACCTCTTACGGCCCAGCTGCTCCTTACCTTTTGAATGTTGGAGGAACAAACGTTTCACTCTACCGATTAGGAATGCAATTTCCTTTAACGACAAGTGTACCACAGGCATTGTGGAATGAGAATGCAGCGGCAATAGGAAGAGTTGAGCTTACTCTTTCAGTAGGTTGTGAAGGTACCCGAGTACCTGTAGTTGCAACTGTTAACACGGCGCCAACCTCAACAATCACGACCACTGGTCCGTCGCCTATTATTATTGGAAATTCTTCTACTTTAAGCATTGCCCTTACC
>DAIMNW010000286.1:0-2324 GCA_036719905.1 Chitinophagales bacterium | reverse complement strand
TATCTGCAAACGGCAATATTGGCTTTTACCAATTCTTCAGCCAACATCTTTAAGCTATTGTTTTGCATGAATACATTATTGCCATCTCTATCTGTAGGCCCCGATCCGGCAATCATGAGCACCACGGGCATCGGGCCCTTCATTTTAGGAATGTCTAACTCCCCTTTAACCTGGCCGGTTGCCGTAACAATACTGATATCCTTTTGTTTGTATGGAAGCTTTTCTTTGGCAAATATTATCAATGAAAATAGATTGGCAAGTAGAATGAGTGTTAGGTGGCGCATAGGAAATTAGCTTAGTGAATAAGTTCACAAGGATTGACTCCAATATATTTTTTAAAGGCGGTGCTAAAATGGCTTACACTGCTATACCCCAAGCGGTAGGCCACTTCAGATACATTTAACTTTTCAGAATCGATTAAAAAACGGGCATGCTTCATTCGCTCTGTCTGATAATAATCGTAAATGGTGGTGCCAAACATTTCTTTAAAACCCCGTTTCAGATAATTTTCGTTAGTGCCCACTTTTTTTGATAACGACTTTATGGTCAGCGGCGATTCTAAATTGTCTAGCAAAATGGTTCTAGCAGCGGCTATTTTTTCTTGTTCATCTTTTCTTAGCCAATGAATTTCTTTAAGTGTTTTTGACTCATCTTGATGTATAAGAAAGAGCTGAGTAAGGAGCTCCATAAATTTAGCCTCTACAAAATAGCCAAGCCAAGTGTCCTGATATTGATTATTCAGCAATTGATGTAGTATGAGCAGGCACTCATTGTTCAGAGCAAACTGGCGCTCCGATTTACCCTCAGGTAATAACAGTGAAAGTGCTTTCTTGAGTTGGTTATTTTCAAAATAGTCGCCTGTAGCCAAATATCGGAGTACAGCTATTTTATAATTGGTAGCAGGTTCAAGGCCGGCCTGCGCCTTTAACAAAATATTTTCACAAGCCGTAAGTGGGAGAAAAGTATGCAGTGATAACTCGGAAGTGTGTGAGTTGCTGCTTAAAAAAAGGGTATCGGTTTGGTCATCTTCAATGGGTACAGGCATTACCCAAAGTTCAATTTGCAAAAGTTTATGTAAACTAATTTGATAAACCTGAAAGGCTTCTTCGTGGGGCTGCCACACAGTAGTAATCGATTTTTTAGCCATTCTGCATTCAAACAAGGCCTTAAAGATAAGGCAGATTCAATTTATATTGTAAGTGTTGTATTAAGTTGCACTCAGTTTGTACATTTGTCGGGTTTGGTGGTGCAATTTATGGTATTAAACACTAGTATATGATAAGTTTGAAACCAAATGTTCGATTACGAACAAGAAACTTAAAGAAATGATTATTCAACTTAAATCGGGAACCTCGAAGCAATTAGCCGAAGAATTGGCTGCCAAGACCAATGCCATCAGCTTTACCGAAGGAGATAAATGGATATTGGTGACTTCATCGGCTGTGAAAAAATTACCCGAAGTAATAAATGGTTATGCAGAAACGCAGTGGGTGATGGATAGCGACATGCAGCTAGCCTCCACTCATTATTCGGCTGCAAAAAGGGAAGTTACATGGGCTAAAACTGCTGTGGGTGGAAACACCAACAATACGGTAGTGATTGCCGGACCCTGCTCGGTTGAAAATTGGGACCAAATTGAAGCCTCGGCCAAATTGATGGTGGGATTAGGAATCACTACGCTAAGAGCCGGCTGCTTTAAGCCTCGAACTTCACCCTATAGTTTTCAGGGATTGGGTCTTGAAGGATTAAAAATGTTGGCTGAAATCAGAAAAAAGTACGGGCTATCCATTATTACCGAGGCCAAAGATTCGTCACATATAGATGCTGTAATTGAGCATACTGATATAGTTCAAATAGGTGCCAAGGCCATGTACGATCAAAGTATTCTACGTGCTTGCGCCCAAATTAGGAAACCGGTTCTGCTTAAACGAGGCTTTGGCTCAACCCTTCAAGAATTAATTCAGGCAGCCGAAACCATTTTAAGCGGTGGAAATAATCAGGTGATGCTCTGCGAACGAGGTATTCGAACTTTTGAAACCAAAACCCGATTCACATTTGATTTAACCGGAGCCGCCTACCTAAAGTACTACACTAATTTACCTGTCATTTTAGACCCCAGCCATGCCATGGGTTATGCTTATGGTGTGCCCGATTTAACCAAGGCCGCAGTAGCTTTTGGATGCGATGGTTTGCTATTAGAAGTGCACCCTAACCCCAAAATAGCACTGAGTGATGCCAGCCAACAATTGGATCATGATACTTTTACAAAATTATACAACGGTTTGAGTGGCATAGCCAAGGCTGTGAATCGCCAGATTGTTTAA
>DAIMNW010000285.1:0-2333 GCA_036719905.1 Chitinophagales bacterium | reverse complement strand
GCCCACCATTGTCCAATACCAAATAACCAGATAGGTAGCACCAAGATGCCTACAACACTTGCAACTAGATAAAATGCTACCATCAAGAGTAAATAACTCTTTACTATGGGATTAAATTGGGCTTTTAGAATAACAGGATTTTCCATGATTGAATTCGATTATTAAATCCAAATGTAGTATTTAATAAGTGACCCGATCGTGGTCATTTAACTTAATTGTTTAACTTGAGATATTTGTTAAACACTTTGCAATTAAAAAATTAAATTTGCCAGACATAAATGCAATTAACAATTGGCTAAAAAACAACTATGAACATACCTATTCGGCAATTAATAGTAACAGCTACTTTCTTTGGGCTTACGATTGTCTTTTCAGAAATTAGTCAAGCCCAATGCACTTCGGCGCCTGCGCAGCCTGGAACTATCAGTGGTGCCCTTACAACTTGTCAAAATATTACTCAAACTTATTCTATTGCGCCTGTGCCAACAGCCACTTCTTACACCTGGAATTTTCCAGCTGGCTGGATGGGTTCGTCGAATGGTACTAGCATTAGTCTAATAGCTGGGCCGAATAGTGGAACAATCAGTGTAATGGCTAATAATGCCTGCGGTAGTAGTGCAAATCAAACCTTATCCGTTACGGCCTACCCTGCTCCCCCGTCTACTATTAATCCATATGGAAATATAAAGTTGTGTGTAGGCAAAAGCATCGAGCTTACTTCTAATATGGGTACAAATCTCTCACATCAATGGTTTCTTACCGGACTGCCAATATTAAATGCCACCGGAAGCAACTTGATAGTGAGCACCCCAGGCACCTATTATGTGCAAATTATGGACAATCATAACTGTGCAACAGCCAGCAATCAAGTAACCATTATTAGTTATCCTAATCCACCTAAACCTTCCATTTTTGCTACAGGCCCATTAAAATTCTGTACGGGTGATAGCGTATTGCTGTCTACTTCGGCCATTGGAAATTTAATTTGGTCAAATGGAGCTCATTCAAGTTCTATGCTAATCAAAAAAGGTGATCATTATTGGGTATCCATTATTGACACTAACGGTTGTCGCAGTTTTTCCGATACATTAAGCATCATTTCAGCCGATTATCCGATTGCCAATGCCGGCCCCGATGTAACCTACTATAAAGGTGAATCGGCTACCTTGCATGGCTCTGGTTCAGTTAATTTCTCCTGGTCGCCAAGCAATTTTTTGGATAATGCCACTAGCCCGGACCCAATGGTTAACACTACTGAAACCACGGCCTACATTCTTACTGTGACTGATACCATTGGTTGTGCCGACAGTGATACTGTAATAGTTCACGTTGAAAACCAACCTGAAATAGTACCTGCCAATACTTTTACACCGAATGGCGATGGCATTAATGACATTTGGATAATTACCATGAGCAACCGTGTAAAACGATTAGATGTGGTAGTTTTTAGCCGTTCCGGAGATAAAGTTTTTGAAAGCAAGACCGAATACAACACACCTTGGGATGGAACCTGGAAAGGAAAACGGGTACCAGATGCTGCTTACTATTATACGCTCAATTATACCCTAATGGATGGCACCGATCACACAGGCAATGGAAGTGTTACTATTCTACGATAGATTGAACATTTACTCATCAATTTGAATTAAATATCCTTTTCAAGAAATTATTTTTAGTCAAGCTAGTCGATAGATTATGAAAAAAATTGTACTCCTTCTTTTGTTGCTTAACAGCTTTCATGCTTGGTCACAGCAACTACCCCAGTTTACCAATTTACAGGCAGCAAAATATTATTATAACCCAGCTACAGTTGGCATGGGAATAAATGCCAGTGCCGACTTATTGGTTCGCAAGCAATGGCTTGGTCTTTCTGATGCTCCAATAACTGAAATGATTGGATTTCAAATGCCAGTGCCAAACAAGAACATTGGTTTGGGCGGTTATATTTTTAACGATAAAACAGGTCCACTTTCACGTACTGCCCTTCAATTGGCTTATAGTTATCAAGTTTTTCTGACTCAAAAAATCAAACTGGGCATTGGCGTTAGCACCACATTTGGTCAATTTGGAATTAAAAACAATGGATTAACTACTGATTTAAGCAACGACCCTGTTTTGAGCAACCGACGTAATGTTTTCAACTTCGACGGAGGTACAGGACTGTATGCCTATCATAGAAAGTGGAACGTAGGCATAGGCATTAATAACCTGATGCAAACCAGCCTAAATGCTATTGACCCCGGTGCTAATAGCACCGCTAAAAATTACCGCCACTACAATTTAATAACGGGTTACAACTGCAAAATTGGTACCTCTATTATTTTGAAGAACAA
>DAIMNW010000008.1:0-29804 GCA_036719905.1 Chitinophagales bacterium | reverse complement strand
TAACTATTAATCTTCGATTCCTAATCGGTGAAGATGCTTAACATGTGAGGCAAATGATCCAATAAAAGTAGAGTGGTTGGTATAAGGGATGTTAAATTCTTTGCAGGTTGCCTCTACTATTTTGGCAATTTTGGGATAATGAACGTGACAGATTCTAGGGAATAGGTGATGCTCAATTTGAAAGTTCAAACCGCCCACATACCAGTTTAAAATTCTGTTGTCGGTAGCAAAATTGGCAGTAGTGCGAACCTGATGAACAGCCCATTCTTCTTCCACTTTATTCAGATCATTAGGCACTGGAAATTCGGTATCTTCAACAGTATGTGCTAATTGAAAAATTAAGGAAAGTGTATAGCCTAATGTGATATGGCAAATAAAGAAGCCAGCAAAAGCATGCCCCCATCCTACAATTAATCCAGGAAGAATGAGGCTAAGAAACAGACTGATTAACTTGAATGTCCAGAAAACAAATTTCTCTTTGGCATCTAACGGACGCATTTTGGTTTTTACAATTTTCTTGGCTATCAACTTATGGTAGTCATTGAAGAATACCCATAGGATAGAGCTTACACTGTACATTGGAATCCAATACAAGGATTGGAAGCGGTGAAACCATTTGCGCTTTTGCTGTGGACTAAATCGGAAAACGGGATGCTTCGCTATATCATCATCGTAGCCATCTATATTGGTATAGGTGTGGTGATTGATATTGTGCTTCACACGCCAGATATCGGCATTGCCGCCCATGATGTTCAACGTTAGCCCCAACCAATAATTCACTTGTGGATTGTCGCTATAGCCTTCGTGGTTGGCATCATGTTGTATCGAGAATCCTATACCAGCCATAATGAACCCCATAATAGCACAAAGTAATGCGCCCACCCATAATGGAGCCGGAACAAATAGTATGGCATAATAGCAGGCAATAGCTGAACTAATAAGTACTATGGTTTTTGTGACCATTTCACCATTCCACTTATCGCTAATATGGTTCGATTCAAAATACTCGTTTACTCTCTTTTTGAGAACTGTATAAAACCCTGTTTTTGATTGGTCAAAAGAGATTTTGTTTTCTTTGCTGATAACTTCGTTTGTTGACATTGGTACAAAAATAGCGATAATTTTGCTAGTAATTGGCATCTTTATCACGTTATTCACCACCTGCTAACCGCCTATGAAGCACAAGAATAATTTTCATTTGCTGCGACTCATTGGTTCCTTGTGTGTTATCATCACACATAGCTACCCACTTAGTGGGCATAGTGGACACGATTTTTTATACCAATTAACCGGAATCTATGGCATTGGCACCCTTTCATTATATGTTTTCTTCAGTATAAGTGGCTACCTTATCATGCAAAGCTTCGAGCATAGGCCAAATTTATTCAAATTTTTTAGCGCTCGAGCGTTACGAATTTTCCCGGCCTTGGGCACCGTAGTTTTGCTAAGTGTGTTTGTGCTGGGAACACTACTCAACTACAATAATTATCAGTCCTATATTCTAAACCCACATACTTGGCGCTATCTGGTTTGCATTTCCTTGTTCAAACTACAATTTGATCTACCCGGAGTATTCGAAAACAATATTTACCCATCGGTAATTAACGGTTCTATCTGGAGTTTGGCCTACGAATGGGTAATGTATTGCCTCTTATTCGGTTTTGGATTTATTGGGTTGATGAAAAAAAACCTGTTGTCATTGCTTGCTAACCTACTTCTGGTGGCTGTTACTATATTTTTAAACGAGAGTAATCGCTTACCCAACATGCACTTTGCTGGCATCGAATTTGGCAGGGTCACAGCACTGTATAGCTACTTTTTTATTGGCGCCTTGTTATACATCTGGCGTAAAAGGATTCGCATGAACACCTTCGTGGCATTGGCCATGTTGTTCATATGGTCTATGACGTACTATTCAGTATACTTCAATTATTTGAGCTATTTATTTGTGCCTTATCTAACTATTTGGGCGGCACAGTTGCCTATGCCGGCTTTTGTAAAAGCCATTACCAAAAGTGGCGATTATTCATACGGCCTGTATGTTTATGGATGGCCCATACAGCAATGCATTGTGTTGTATTTTGGAAATCAGATTGGCTTATGGCCCATGTTTGGCCTTTCGATAATTTGCACCTTACCATTTGCAATTGCATCGTACCATTGGATAGAAGCACCAGCCTTGCAGTTAAAACCTAGCTAATCTAACAAATCGGGGCGGCGCTGTTGGGTACGCAGTAAAGCCTGCTCCTCTTGCCACTGTTTTACCAATTTTTCATTGCCCGATAGTAGGATTTCGGGTACCTGCCAACCCTTATAGTCAGCTGGTCGGGTATAAACAGGATGGCTTAATAAATTATCTTGAAACGAATCAAATAAGGCACTGCTTTCATCGCCCAATACGCCGGGCAATAGGCGGCCAATACTATCTACCAAAACTGCTGCAGCCAATTCGCCACCGCTCAATACATAATCGCCAATAGAAATTTCTTTAGTAACAAAATGTTGGCGCACACGTTCATCTACACCTTTGTAATGGCCGCAAAGCAGTATCAAATTTTGCTTCATGGATAAATGATTGGCCATGGGTTGATTGAACACTTCGCCATCAGGGGTAAGGTAAATTACCTCATCATACGAGCGCTCACTTTTTAGTTGGGTTATGCATCGGTCAATGGGTTCTATCATCATCACCATGCCGGCTTCGCCACCAAATGGGTAATCGTCTACCTGTTTTTGATTATTGGTGGAATAATCACGTAGGTTAATTACATTTAAAGTAAGCAAACCCTTTGCCTGCGCCCGTTTCATTATAGAATGATTAAGCGGACTTTCGAGCAATGCCGGTACTACGGTGATTATGTCAATATGCACGAATGAAAAGTTATAAGTTATTGGCTTTGGATTATTGGTAATGTTAAATTTTATTGCGGCGTAGTCTACGTACTATCATCTCACTACTTGTTACTTACTACTTAGAACTTACATATACACCTCCAACAATCCATCAATCAGTTGCACAGTAACAGTTTGCTCATCATCGTCAATATCCATAATGGTGGCAGGCGTGCAAGGCAGCAGTATTTCTTTTCCTTTGTAAGTAAAGGTAATTAGTATTTGAGCCGGAAGTTTCATCACCGATTCTACCTTGCCCAACTTGCCTAGTGAAGCATCGTGAACCATATAGCCCACCAAAGTATCGTCAATTTCTACCACCGCACTTTTCACCTGCTTGGCCGGTAGCCATACTTTTTTGTTGCTCATTAATTGCGCCTTTTCGGGGGTGGTAATTTCATCTACACAAATTAAAAACTGCCCCGGTTTAGCCGGTCGAAGCGATTTGGTAAAATAGGGTATCACCTCTTTCTCACTATTGCCAATAAATATGGTCTTTGGCAATTTTACCTTGAGGGTAAATGCCGGAAAAAGCTCTAATTTCATTTCGCCCTGCAGCTTATGCGCACCACAAAGCTTGCCCACGTGTTTTAAAGGTTCTTTCTTCATTTCAGTGTAAAAATAAAAAATGGTGAGTCGTTATTAAGCGACACACCATTTTTTTATTGGAAAATAATTAATTGAATAAATTACTCAGCAGCAGGAGCTTCAGGAGCAGCATCGGCAGATGGAGCCTCTGTAGCAGGAGCTTCAGCAGCGGCAGCAGCTTCGGCAGCAGCGGTTTCAGCTTCGGCAGCAGCAGCCAATTTAGCTTCGGCTTCAGCAGCTTTCTTAGCAGCTACAGCTTCGCGTTGCTTGGCAGCAGCATCCTTTTTAGTATTGCTATGCGCTTCTTTCTTAACTGAATTGGCAGCTTCACGGGCAATCATAAAGGCTTCAAACTTTTTATCGGCTTCTTCGGCTGAGAAAAGGTTTTTGGCTACGCCACGTTGCAAATGTTTTTTGTACAAAACACCTTTGAATGACAAAATGCGGTGAGCCGTATCGCTAGGCTGGGCACCTTTGTTCAACCATTCAATGGCACGGTCAACACTGATTTCAATGGTGGCCGGAACGGTTAATGGATTGTAGCTACCAATACGCTCGATAAATTTACCGTCACGTGATGAACGGCTATCGGCAATTACAATTTGGTAGAAAGGGCGTTTTTTGCGGCCCATGCGCTGAAGGCGAATTTTTACTGGCATAAATAAGTCGAGTTATTTTTTTGCGGTTAGTTAAATAATTTGATTTTTCCCTTTTAGGGAGGGCAAAAGTAAGCAAACACTAGCAAAGCGCCAAGCCATTTCAATACTTTAATTTTTATATGGTTAAATGAAGTTTGAAGTAGTGTTTTGGTAAAATTAATGGCTCATTTAGCCCCATATTATTTTTTTATCTTGCACCCATGCTTAAAGGCAAAAAAATTATTTTGGGTATTACCGGCAGTATAGCGGCTTACAAAGCGGCCGTATTGTGCAGGCGTTTAATACGCAAAGGTGCCCTGGTGAAGGTGATTATGACTCCGGCTGCTAAGGAATTTGTGGGCGAAATTACCCTCTCTACCTTAAGCAAACACCCGGTTATGAGTGAGATAAACAGTGAATCTACCTGGAACAATCATGTAGAACTGGGCCTTTGGGCCGATGTGCTGTTAGTAGCGCCTGCCTCGGCCAATACCTTGGCTAAGATGGCTAATGGCTTGTGCGACAACCTGCTGCTGGCCACCTATTTATCGGCCAAATGTCCAACGCTGGTGGCTCCGGCTATGGATTTGGATATGTGGCAGCATACAGCTACCCAAAACAATTTGTTGAAATTACAATCTTACGGCAATGAAATTATTCCGGTGGAGCATGGTGAACTGGCTAGCGGACTAGTGGGTAATGGCCGGCTGGCCGAGCCTGAAACCATAGTAGCTTACTTGGAAAAATTTTTTGATAAAAAAAAAACACCGGCCGGGTTAGCAAAACTAAAGGGTAAAACTGTGCTGATTAATGCCGGTCCTACTTTTGAACCAATTGACCCTGTGCGATTTATAGGCAACCGCAGCAGTGGCAAAATGGGAATTGCCCTGGCCGAGCAAATGGCTACCGCAGGGGCAAGCGTTACTTTGGTGCTGGGAGATACTCCATTGCGTCCCATCCATCCTGCCATTAAAACCATTTCGGCACCTACGGCTAGTGCCATGTTGCTGCACATGAAGAAGCATTTCCCAAAAGCCCAAATAACTATTTGCGCAGCAGCTGTAGCCGATTATACACCCATAAAAGTGGCCACTCAGAAAATAAAAAAGGCAGAGACTGACTTCACCTTATCGCTTTCCAAAACCACGGATATTCTGGCTACCCTTGGCGCTTTGAAAAAGAAAGGCCAAAGACTCATTGGGTTTGCTCTGGAAACCGATAATGCCCTGGCCAATGCCAAAAAGAAATTGTTGGCAAAAAATGCCGACTTAATAGTGCTTAATACGCTGGAAGATAAGGGCGCAGGGTTTGCCCACGATACTAATAAGGTAACGCTAGTAACACGTACTAAAAAACAAAAATTTGAGTTAAAGTCTAAATCGGAAGTAGCCAAGGATATTCTGAACGCCATTATCAGTTTGAAATAATTGGTGTAAGTTTGTCAGCGGCGTTTTAACCAAAAATATTACAACTAACTACTTGAAAATTAAATACATCATACTTGTTTTGAGCCTTTGCATCTGGAGCAATCTGGCTGCTGCTCAGGAGTTGAAATGCATAGTAAAGGTGAACACACCTAAGTTACAAACCGCCGACCCTAAGATTTTTCAAACACTTCAAAAATCTATTTTCGAGTTTATGAATAATCGAAAATGGACCGATGACCCATTTGAAACGGCCGAAAAGATAGAATGCAGCATTATTATTAATATAACCAGCGAACTCGGCAACGATGAGTATGGTGCTACCATCACTTTGCAAAGCAACCGGCCGGCCTTTAACTCAAGCTATACCACCACTCTGCTTAATTTCAACGATAAAGATTTTGTGTTCCAATATGTGGAGTATCAGCCGCTGGAATTTAACGAAAACAATCCTACTAATAATTTAACATCTACCCTGGCTTACTATGCCTACATGATTTTAGGCATTGATTACGACACATTTAGTTCGAAAGGCGGCACGGCCATGTACGATAAAGCCAAAGCCATAGTAGTGGCTATGCAAAATGAGAAATACGATGGCTGGAAACCCTATGAGAAAAACCTGAAAAACCGCTATTGGCTAAATGAAAGCTATACCAATTCGCGATACGATAATCTTCGTGTTATGCTATATCAATACCATCGATTAGGTATAGATGTGCTCTACAGCGATGCCTCCGGCGGCCGAGCGGTGATTATGAATTGTATAAAAACCATTGAGAAAAGCTATGACGAAAACCCCAATTTGCTTTTTTTAACCGTATTTTTGAACGCTAAGGCTGATGAAATGGTGGGTGTATTCTCCGAAGGAACCCCACAGGAGAAAGTGCAAGCCCAAACCATTTTAACCAAATGCGACCCTATAAATTCTCAGAAATATAAGAAGATAACCGGGGCACGATAATTTCATTGATAAGCATCCAATCATTTGGTTTAGAGATAGTTTAGTCAGCTATCAAACATTTCCCGATTCGGCAAAAGATGTTTAACCTCACGTGGTACATTTGTAGCGTAAAAAACAATCGATTCCAATGCTCAAATTACCCATCTACTTAGACAATAATGCCACCACACCCATGGACCCACGGGTGTTGGATACCATGATACCGTATTTTACCGAAAAGTTTGGCAATGCCGCCAGCCGCAATCACCCATTTGGTTGGGTAGGCGAAGAGGCCGTTGATTATGCACGTGAGCAGGTAGCCAAATTGATTGGTGCCGACCCTAAAGAAATAATTTTTACCAGCGGCGCTACCGAGGGCGACAATTTAGCCATCAAAGGCGTATTTGAAATGTATGCCCAAAAAGGCAACCATATTATTACCGTAACTACCGAGCATAAGGCGGTATTGGATACTTGCCATCATTTAGAAAAATTAGGCGCACAGATTACCTACCTCAAGGTAAATCCTCAGGGTCTTATTGATTGTCAAGAATTAGAAAATGCCATTACCGATAAAACTATTTTGGTAGCCGTGATGTACGCCAACAACGAAGTGGGTGTAATTCAGGATGTGAAAAAAATTAGCGAAATATGCCATCGTAAGGGCACCTTGTTTTTTACCGATGCCACACAGGCAGTAGGTAAAATACCGGTTGATGTAAATAAAGATGGGATTGATTTGATGGCTTTTAGCGCTCATAAAATGTATGGCCCTAAAGGTGTAGGTGCATTGTATGTTCGCCGTAAAAACCCTCGTGTAAAGGTAACCGCACAGATGGATGGCGGTGGCCACGAACGAGGTATGCGTAGTGGTACGCTTAATGTACCCGGCATAGTTGGTTTTGGAAAAGCTTGTGAAATATGCATGACCGATATGGAGGCCGATACCAAACGTATTAGCGCTTTACGTGATAAATTAGAAGCTGGTCTTACAAAGTTGGAAGAATCGTATGTGAATGGAAGTAAAGAGCATCGCTTGCCACATGTAAGTAATGTGAGTTTTAAATATGTGGAAGGCGAAGGATTGATGATGGGCTTTAATAAAAACATTGCCGTTTCTTCAGGTTCGGCTTGTACCTCAGCATCATTAGAACCATCTTACGTATTAAAAGCATTGGGCTTGGGTGACGATTTAGCCCACAGCAGTTTGCGTTTTGGCCTCAGCCGCTTTACCAAAGAAGAGGAGATAGATTACACCATTGATGCCGTAACCAAAACGGTGTTGAAGTTGAGAGAGTTTAGTCCGCTATGGGAAATGTTTAAAGAAGGGGTTGATATTGACAGCATTCAGTGGGCCGCACACTAAATTAAATTATCAGTTAATAAATCATTCAATCATAAATCAATAAATCGAAAATAATTATGGCTTACTCAGAAAAAGTACTCGACCACTATAACAACCCGAAAAACGTTGGCACACTCGACAAAAGCAAAACTACCGTAGGCACCGGCCTTGTGGGTGCACCTGAGTGTGGCGACGTGATGCGTCTGCAGATAGAAGTAGATCCAACTACGCAAATGATTACCGATGCTAAGTTTAAAACCTTTGGTTGCGGTTCTGCTATTGCCAGTTCATCATTGGCTACTGAATGGTTAAAAGGTAAAACGGTTGACCAAGCCTTGGCTATCGACAATATGGACATTGTTGAAGAATTGGCCTTGCCACCTGTAAAAATTCACTGCTCGGTATTAGCAGAAGATGCTATCAAAGCAGCTATCAATGATTATCGTGTGAAGAATGGCATGGAGCCAATTGCATTGGAAGAGAAAATAGTGCACTAATAGTATTCATATTATGATTTACGTTTCAGAGAAAGCGAAAAAACATGTGGATGAGTTGAAGAAAGAAGCTCATCTGGACGATTCCTACTTTTTACGAGTATCGGTAGTGGGCGGCGGCTGCAGTGGCTTATCCTATAAAATGGATTTTGATAACGAAACCCAGCCCAAAGACCAGGTGTTTGAAGATAAAGGCATGAAAGTAGTAACCGATATGAAAAGCTTCCTCTACCTGATGGATACTGAACTCGATTTTAGTGATGGGTTAAATGGAAAGGGTTTTCATTTCATTAACCCCAATGCCAGCCGAAGCTGTGGCTGCGGCGAAAGCTTTGCCGTGTAATAATTGGAGTAATATTTTTTCAAAAGAAAAATCCCCGATTTAGTCTACCTAAATCGGGGATTTTTCTTTTCAAGACTTATACAACAACCATTAAATTAGTGAAATTAATTCAACAACTCATCAGGCACACCGGCGGTAGAGCTGCTTTCATCTGCCTCCGGCTGAATGTCTTTCAGTTTAGGCAAATCAGTTACTGAGTTGATACCAAAGTAATCCATAAATTGTTGACTGGTAGCATACAATACCGGACGACCGGCAGAATCGCCTCTTCCGGCCATAATGATTAATTCTTTTTCCAACAATTTTTGAATACTGTAATCAACGCTTACGCCTCGAATTTGCTCAATTTCGCTTTTGCTAATAGGTTGCTTGTAGGCAATAATGGCTAAGGTTTCCAAAGCGGCTGTGGTTAAGCGCTTAACGTTTTTATCCTTTAACAAAACCGCCACCGTTTCGTGATATTGATGTTTGGTATAAAACATATAACCACCGGCAATAGATTTCATTTCAAAAGCAAAATCAGCAGCAGCATACTTTTCAACCAACGTATCTAAAACGGCTTGCACATCGGTGTCGGCTACAAACAAGCCAAAGCGTTTACTTAAACACTCTTGTATATCGGCCACACTCAGCGGAGTATCGGCTACAAAAACTAAGGCTTCAATCTGCTGTTGAATGTCTTGCATCATATTATTGTCATTTTCTGTGTTCATTCTGGTCAAATACGGGTCTCTTGATTGGTTGATTAGTAATTCAATTTCGGCGCTTATTGTATCCGCCTTTCAAAGATAAATTTATAAAGGCAATTGATGGCAAATTTGTTTTCCCAAATACTACATTTGTGGGTAAACTGTTAGTAAAAGAAATCCCACTACCGCTCATGAGTCAATCACCCCAGTATAATCAGCTACGAGCCATGTTGGCTATCACAAAGGCCAGCCTTCAGTCTATGTTGCGTAGCCCTTCGGCTATCATTTTTAGTTTGGCATTTCCCATCATTTTTATTCTGGTATTTGGCTTTATTGGTCGCAATGGAAATATAGTGCTAGATGTAGCACTGGCCGAAAACTGTGATATCAATAATCCGATCTATGCCACCTTGAATAAAATGGATATGGTGAAATTTGTAAGCGGCACCACCGAGGAAAAAAAGTCAGCCTTATTAAAGGGTAAAATTGATGCTATCCTGAACATTGAACCTGGTGCCGATTCGCTTTCAAGGTATAAAGTGACCATTCAAACTTCATCGGCCAGTATTCAAAATGGGCAAATTTTTAAAAGCATGCTCAATGAAGTGATTGCCAATATGAATATGGCACAGATGACTCATATGCAGCGGCTGGCCACCATTAATATGCCACCACCTGTGCAGGCTCGTGTGTATCAAACTATCGATTTTATTTTACCCGGGCAAATAGGTTTTAGTATGCTTAGTGCCGGTGTATTTGGTGCAGCCTTCGTATTTTTTAGCTTGCGTCAAACATTGGTTATAAAACGGTTCTTTGCCACACCGGTTAGCAAGGGTAGTATCATTATAGGCGAAATGCTAAGCCGTTTAACTTTCCAAATGGTAGCAGCCGCCATCATTATTTTAATGGGACGCTTTCTGTTTCACTTTACTCTAGTTCATGGCGCAGCCACCTTTTTTCAAATGATGTTTTTATGTGCCTTTGGATTAATTGTGTTTATGGGTTTTGGTTTTATTGTGAGCGGACTGGCCAAAAGCGAAGCCAGCATACCGCCATTTGCTAACTTAATCACCTTGCCGCAATTCCTGCTGGCAGGCACATTTTTTTCGGTAGAAGTTTTTCCTGCATGGCTTAAGCCCATTAGCAAAGCATTACCACTTACCTATATGAACGAGGCTATGCGTAAAATTGCCTTTGATGGCGCCAATCTTTGGGATGTTAAATACCAACTAGGTGTAATGCTTATTTGGGGAATTGTGGTTTACGTAATTGCAGTGCGTACCTTCAAGTGGGAGTAAATTCTCCCAAGTTTTTCTTCTACTTTGCATAAATATGATGAACCGTTGGAATATTCTTACAGCCGATGAAGCAGTAGTCAATCAATTACAAAGTGAATTGAAAATTCATCCAAAGCTATGTCAATTGTTAGTTCAACGAGGCATTGATACATTTGAAAAAGCCCGTGAATTTTTTCGCCCTGAAATTGCACACTTGCACGATCCCTTCCTGATGAAGGATATGCATGCGGCTATTGATAGAATAAATTTGGCCATCAGTAAAAACGAACGCATTCTGGTATTTGGTGATTATGATGTAGATGGCACCACTTCCGTAGCCTTGGTTTATGGATTTTTGAAAAAATATTATTCCAATATCGATTACTACATACCCGACCGCTATGCCGAAGGGTATGGCATTTCCTACGAAGGAATTAATTATGCAAAGGCGAATAATTGCACGTTAATAATAGCCCTCGATTTAGGCATTACCGCCATTCCTCAGGTACAATTTGCCAAAGAAAACAATATTGACTTTATTATTTGTGATCATCATCGCCCGGGCGATCAGCTGCCAAATGCAGTAGCCATATTAGATGCCAAACGCTCAGATAATACCTACCCATTTGATGAATTGAGTGGTTGTGGCGTTGGTTTTAAATTATTACAAGCCTGGTGTATGCAAAATGGAATTGATTTCGCCGAGCTGGAAAATCAACTGGATTTAGTGGCCATCAGTATTGCCAGTGATATTGTGCCATTGACTGGCGAAAACCGAACGCTTTGCTTTTATGGCTTAAAAAAAATAAACGAATCGCCCCGGCCTGGTATAAAAGCACTTATTGAAGCAGCGGCATTAAAAGGAGAGCTTAATGTAAACAGCCTTGTCTTCACACTCGGACCAAGAATAAATGCTGCCGGCCGTATTGAACATGGCCGTGATGCAGTAAAACTATTGGTAAGCGAAACGGTGGAAGATGCATTTGCATGTGCGCTGGCATTGAACCAACATAATTTAGACCGCCGTGGATTTGATAAAGACATAACCACCTCGGCATTAGAGTTGATTGATTCGACACCGGCTTTGCAAAATAAAAAAACCACTGTGGTAGGCGACGAGAGTTGGCATAAAGGCGTGATTGGAATAGTAGCCAGCCGATTGATGGAAAAATATTATCGACCCACAGTAGTGTGTGTGTTTCAAGATGGAATGGCCATAGGCTCGGCTCGTAGTGTTCGCGATTTTGATGTGTATGAAGCCTTAAAAGGATGTGCTGACTTGTTAGAAAAATTTGGAGGGCATAAATATGCAGCCGGGGTGAGCATGAAAATGGAAAACTATGAAACCTTTGTTAATCGATTTGAAGAAATAGTGGCAGCTACCATAGATGAAGAATTATTGATTCCTGAAATCACCATTGACCTTGAATTGGAACCCGAGGTGATAGCAGGTAATTTTTACAAAATAATAAAACAGTTTGAACCTTATGGTCCCGGTAATATGACACCGGTATTTCTCACCCGAGGCATGCAGGATACAGGCTATAGCAAGATTGTGAGCGAAAAACATCTGAAGCTGTCACTCCTCAAAGACCGACAACGTATCAGCGGTATTGGATTTGGAATGTCTGATTATTTTCCGCTATTGGCCAATAAATCTAAAGTGGATGTATGTTACTCTCTTTATGAAAACGAGTGGCAAGGCAACAGCAGCATTGAGTGGAGAGTAAAGGATATTAGGGCAAGTGAATAATTTCTTTCAGAGATTAACGCACTAGAGTTACTTCTCCTTTCATAAATTTTTTCTCCCCATTAAGTAAGGTAACATCCAGGATATAAACGTAAACCCCTGTTTCGGCTGGAGTGGATTTTATTTTTCCATCCCAGCCGGTAGCTACATCTTTGCCCGTATAGTCATAAACTTCTTGCCCCCATCGGTTAAAAATTTTCATGGTATAGCTGTTCACATCGCCGCCTAATAATCGGAAGCGCTCATTTTTTCCATCTCCATTGGGTGAGAAGACATTGGCTACCAGTATATCGCACTTAGGTGTAATCAATATGGTATCCGGTGCACTGCTACATTGACCATTGTTTACAACCAATGAAAAGTAAGTTGGTAAAGAGGGATTAACGTGCAACATGGCGGTAGTATCACCCGTTGACCAGAGGTAATGGGTTCCGTTGGTAGTAGGGGTAATATCAATACCCGGAATATTCTGTGGGCAATAAATCACATCGGCTGGCAAGTTCATGGTGGGTGAATTGTACACCGTTATATTTCGTTGAATAGAATCGGTACCACACAAGCTGTCACGGGCTGTGAGTTTTATAGTATATAGACCGGCCGTACTGAATGTATAATTGACTCCATTCTGATGAATAAAATTGTTCCCATTACTGAATGTCCATTTCCAATCTACCGGATAAGGTTTGGAGGTATCTTTAAACAACACCTGATTGCCGGTACAGAGTACAGTATCGGAACTCGAAAAGCCGACGATGATGGAAGGAAAAACCTGAATGGTTACAGTGTCTTTTAAACTATTTCCATTTGAGCAGTTGGGGGTGGCCATTTCTTCTACAGTATACACCGATGATACATTTGGCGTGACGGTAATTGAATCGCCATTGCCAATAGCAACGCCATTTTCTTTCCACTCAATACCAATAGTGATAGGCACTAAGGAGAACGGAATCAGGTTGTAGTTATAATTGCTAGTGGTAGCATTCCAACTAAATCGAAACGAAGTGTTGGTAGCTGTCCACTGCGTAGGAAAATTAAATCCGGGTGGGCAGGAAGCTACGGTACCTGTGGCATCTTGCACGCCTAAAATGGCTGCACCGCCATTCCAGGTTGTGCAATTGGATTTGTGAATGAGGTGCACCTCAATATCGTTGCTTCCTTCATAAAGAACTATTTGACCTGAGTAGGTTGAATCGTTGCAGGAGAATAATGGCACATCGCAAAAGGCGTAAATAAATTTCCGATTGGGAGCAAATCCTATAGTGGCATAACCTCTAAAACCATATGGTGGCACACCCGGATCTATATCGTGCCAGGCACCAAAAATGGCGTTCAACGGATTCGTGGGGCTGGGTATGGCTGCCGAAATTGGCCACGGAGAATAATTGGGGGTGCTACCTGGTGTGGAGGCGTTACTAATATCAAATGTGATGTAGGCATTGGCCGATAGCACACATTGTGTGTAGGTGTTGCCATAAAATGTGAAAGAGAAACCAATAGGTACAGCTACACTGTACACATCGTCGATGGAGTCCATTCCTTGAACCGAGAAAGAACCTGAGCCGCCATAGAAAGCCTTCAATTTTACACTTTGCCCAATACAGATAGAAGTATCATTATTGTATATATAGGTTTGTGCTTCTGTACTGGAAGTAAAAGCAGCCAGTTGAAAAAACACGATAGAAAAGAATATATGCTTAGCCATGTTTGACATAGTGATATAAAGCTAACAAATTATTTACATACAGCTAACCGTTTACATCAAGTTTATTCAATGGCTTCTTTTTTTATATGTTTGACTTGTGAAAGGAGGTAGCTTATTTCAAAAAATTATTTTTGGTATCCATTTGCTTGCATTGCTGGCATTATTGGGAAGTTGCAGTGCGTCGTATTTAAGTCCACAAACTTTCTGGCCGATAGCTTTACTGGGGTTGGGTTATCCGGTTTTGCTGATTATAAATATTGCTTTCTTTATTTACTGGTTGGTTTCCAAATGGAAATGGGCTTGGCCATCATTCTTAGGGCTGGTAGTTAGCACACCGGTTTTCCTACATACCATCGCTTTTCACCCTAAAGTCAAGCCTTCGGCAAATGAAAATTGGCTAAAAGTAATGAGCTATAATGTTCGAATTTTTAATTTATATAATTGGCATACCAATGTGAAAGAGAAAGACAATATTCTGAATCTGATTAAGGAAAGTAGACCACACATTATTTGTTTTCAGGAGTTTTTTAGTAGTGATGGAGGTACATTTCAATTGGAAAAACAAATACCCGAAAAACTGGGCTATCATTATTCTTACTTTTTTAAAACACTCACCTTACGTGATACTGATCATTGGGGATTGGCTATTTACAGCGATTATCCCATAATAGCCACCCATAAAATTGATATACCGGGCGGAAGGGAGAATACCTGTATTTACGCCGATTTAAAAATTAATAATCAAACAGTCAGAGTGTTCAATATGCACTTACAAAGCTTGTATTTTGCTAAGCAAGACTATAAGTATTTGGATAATATAAGTCTGGAATCCGATACCGATTTGGTAGGGGCTCGAAGAATAGTAGCCAAAATAAAACATGCTTACGATCGACGTGGCAGGCAGTCAGATATGATTCAGGCGGAAATAAATCAAAGCCCATACCCAGTTATCATCTGTGGCGATTTTAATGATACACCATCATCTTACGCTTATAACACCTTGGGCCATAATTTGAAAGACGCCTTTGTTGAAAAAGGAAATTGGTTAGGCACTACCTATGCCGGGCCATTACCTTGGTTTCGGATTGATTATATTTTTTGTAGCCAGAGTTTAAATGTTCAAAATTTTGAGGTTTTGAAAAAACCTTACAGCGATCATTATCCTATAATGGCAAGTTTTACTATGCCTTAATCATCCAGTTTGGTAACACCACCACTTACAATAAATTTCATGGCCTCGGTAGAGGAGATTCCATTTACCATAGTGATACTCTCTTTTGGCACGATGACTAAATCACCAGCAAAACTATAGCTGATAGGGCAGTATACAGCTACTTTACCAGCAACGCCAATATCCTCTAAATCATCTTGTGTAATAAATCCCATACGCTGAAGGTTGTTCTCCTTATCAATCATAACCAAAACCGGCTGCTCAAATCGTTTTTCATCACCGGCGAATGCGCCTACCAGATCTTTGATGGATGAATAAATTTGATTGATAAATTTCGATCGTTTGATGAGGCCTTCTACCAACCCCATAATTTTACTGATGAAGAAATTTGTACTGAAATAGCCTACAATAATTAAAAAAAGCAGTATAGCTAAAAAGCCTAATCCATATAGCTTGAAACCAACTGCTTCCTCCAGCCAGTCGCGTATGGGTATGATACCATCAATGAGCGTAAATAGTTTTATCAATGCATAAACCGTAAAAGCGATTGGCGCAGTGATAAACAAACCCTGCAGCAGATAATTGATAATTTTTTTGGTATTCATATTTTAGAAGTTCAAAGTGTACATTTGTTAAAATGAGTATCCAAAAGTACATAAACCTTTTTCTTCTTACGTCCATTTTCGTTGGCCTGACCAAAGGCCATGCGATGGGGCAATCTCGTTTCGATTCACTGTATCATAAATACAATTGGGCAATAGAGTCTATAGCTTCTGGAGGTAAAATAATTGTTCATACCAAAAATTTTAGACCTGACGCCAAACATCCTATTTACACGTACGAGCTTAATTTTTATCATCAATTGAATGGTAAAAAAGAATGGCAATACGGAGCCAAATTGCCCCGGGTGGGTGGAAGTTTTATGTATGCCAATTATAGCAGCCCACAAGTGCTTGGCCAATCATTCAGTGCATTGGCATTTATTCAATTCCGAATGTTTCATACCCGAAGGGTGCTTGGTTTTTTTAGTCTGGCTGATGGATTGGCTTATCTGGACAAAGCGTACAATGTGGTCCACGACTCTACCAACAATGTTATTGGTTCACATTGGAACGAAACCACACAGTTTAGAGTGAGATGCACAGCACAGGTATCAACCAAGCTTACCCTCACCGCTCATACTACTTTGCAGCATTGGAGCAATGCCCTTTATAGTAAACCCAATTTAGGCATTAATACAATCAGCTTAGGGTTGGGTTTACAGTACACTTTGAGTGGCCCACTGCCTTTTGCTAAGCCAATTGATTTGCCAAAAATCAATACGCGGTGGCACCTAATGGCACAAACAGGCTATGCCAGGAATGAACGAGTGCAGCCCGGCGGCCCAAAGTATCCTTTATATCTAATTGATATTGGTGCCTGGCAACAGCTTACAGCTATCAGAAGTATTCAACTTTGTGGTGAATATCAATTTGACAAAGGCATGTATGAAATGATAAAAATATCAGAGTTGGTAGATAAAGGTAAAGTATTGCATAGTAGTTCAGTATCTATACAAATGGGCTATGGATATACATTCGGTAGTTGGAAAATGATGGGCAAGATGGGTATCTACGTTCATCAGGATTTATCTCCCAATTTTATTAGTTATCAACGATTGGCCCTTGAATATTTGTTTAACAAAAATTATAGCCAATCCCATGTGCAACCCTACTTGGGAGCCGAGGTTCATTCACACTTGGGCGCAGCAGAGTACTTTGATATTTATGTAGGAACCAGATGGAAATAATCATTCAACGCAAATCCGTACTTTTAAGAATCAGATAAAATCATGTTTACCAATATCGATTCCATAGAGCCATACTCATTGCAGTACTCCATCTGTACCGTGGTAAACAATTTGGCCGAATATGCCGAAATGAAATACTCCTTTGCAGAAAATGGATTTCAAAATAATTGTGAGTATCTAATTGCCGATAACTCAAGAGGTAACCAGTACGATGCCTACCAAGCTATTCGAAAATTTTTCCAAGTTGCCAAGGGGCGCTATTTGATCATTTGCCATCAAGATATAATTATTAAGGACCCCAAATCCATTCTCGATAAAGCAATAAGCGAACTGAACCAGCTAGATAACAATTGGGCCATAGCCGGCAATGCAGGTGGCAAACATTTTCGGGGGGTGGTAAAGAACATAATCAACCCCGATTTGTCTGTTTCTACTTATCCTAAATTGCCAGTGAAAGTGTTTTCTGTAGATGAAAATTTTTTAGTGATAGATGCTCAAAAATGTATGGCCATTTCAAATGACCTAAGGGGGTTTCACTTTTATGGAACCGATTTATGCTTGATAGCTGATATATTAGGCTATAACAGTTATGTAATCAACTTTATGCTTCATCATAAAAGCCCAGGCAATTTTGATGAAAAATTTTATCAAAGTAAATCAGCATTTAAGAAAAAATATAGCCGAGCCTTACGTCAGAGGTTCATAGAAAGTACCTGCACCAGAATGTATATTTCAGGTTCATTGTTTAAAAATTGGCTTCTAAATACCAAAGCTGTCTTTTTCTTAGTAAAGACATATCATAAGTTCATGAACTAATCTTTCTGTTACCACTTTAACGAAATCTTGTGACTTACTTACTAAGCCACACCGATGTGCATGCTGTTAGTCTATAAACTCAACTTTTGCTATTTACCTATTCAATAGCACTATCTATTTAAGTAGGCACTGCCCAATCAGATAGGTACGCAGAACCCTTCAGCCTGCATTTTTTTCATTACTTTCGCCAAATAATTATTCGGTATTTTTTAAAGCATGAATATAATCATCCCTATGGCCGGCGCCGGAAAACGAATGCGGCCGCATACCCTTACTACTCCCAAACCACTATTACCTGTGGGGGGGAAACCTATTGTACAGCGATTAGTTGAAGATTTGGCTGCTATGTGTGCCGAACCGGTTAACGAAATAGCATTTGTAACAGGCAGATTTGGTGAAGAAGCCGAAAAGCACTTGATAGAAGTGGCCGAGAAATTGGGCGCCAAAGGAAGTATTTATTATCAAGATACACCTGAAGGTACTGCTCATGCCATTTACTGTGCCGAAAAAGCCTTGCATGGCAATGTGATTGTTGCATTTGCCGACACACTCTTCAGCGCTGATTTTAAAATTAACCCTGCCGACGAAGGTCTTGTTTATGTTCAGAAAATAGAGAACCCATCGGCGTTTGGGGTGGTTAAATTAGATGCCAATAATCATATCACCGATTTTGTCGAAAAGCCAAAGGAATTTGTAAGTGACTTGGCCATTATTGGAATTTATTATTTTAAAAACGGAGATCAATTGCGATCAGAAATAAAATATTTATTAGATAATAATATACGAGAAAAGGGTGAATTTCAGTTGACCAACGCTTTGGAAAATATGAAAGCCAAAGGCGCCAAGTTTAGTGCAGGAAAGGTGAATGAATGGCTCGACTGCGGTAATAAGGATGCCACCGTTTATACCAACGCTCGAATTTTAGCGTTAAATGCCAATAAGCTTGCTATTCCAAAATCGGCTAACATCAAAAATTGCAGTATCACACAGCCATGTTTCATTGGTGAAAATGTTAATCTGGAAAATTCAGTTATTGGACCCTATGTATCTATTGGAAACGGTTCAAAAATTTCGAACACCGTGATCACCAATTCGATTGTATTAAACCAAACTACCATCGACCAAGCTGTACTCACCAACTCCATGATTGGCAATCAAGTAGTTTATAACCGCAAAGCCGATGATGTGAGTATAGGCGATTTTACTACTTTATCTTAGAAATTAGACGCACCTATTACCTGAATGAAAGAATTCTTCAAACTCCTTGCTTCAATTGTTTTTGTGATAGTGGTGACTAGTTGTGGCGGTTTGAAAAAGAGTGCACAATCAGTTGTAACCAATTCAAACCTGGCCGACACCACCATGAGTAGCGCCGAAAGTCGCGAACTCAGAACCTATTTGGATGGTTCACGAGCCGAGATGCTTGGCGATGTGCCGCTGGCTATCAACTTGTATACAGAATGCCTGCGAATGAATCCAAAGAACGATGCTGCCATGTACCGTTTGGCTAAAATTTATATTGATAAACAAAAATATGATGCTGCACTCACCTTCACAAAAAGTGCCGTAAAACTTCAGCCAAACAATGAATGGTACAAGGCTGCTAACGCCGAGGCTATGGCTTTTAGCGGTCAGTTTAAAGAATCAGCCAAAGAATATGAAGCACTGGCACAACTCCAAAAAGACAATTCAGAATATTATTATAGTGCTGCTTACATGTACTTAAAGGCTGGTAAACCTGATGAAGCTTTACGCATGTTTAATCAGTTAGAAAAGCAAAACGGTGAAATTACAGAAGATGTGAGTTTGCAAAAACAGCAGATATATGTACGCTTAGGTAAGATTGATTTGGCAGCTGCCGAAATTCAAAAATTGATTGACCAAAACCCAAACGATATAAGATACTATGGTATGCTGGCTGAATTATACGAAGCCAACAATATGAATGAGAAAGCCATGGCAGCTTATGATCAAATGACCAAAGTAGCTCCCAACGATCCTAGAACTTACATAGCACTTTCACAATTCTATCTTAAGAAAAATGACTGGGACAATTATTATAGCTATTTAAGCAAAATAATTTCGAGCACCGAACTCATGGCCGATGTAAAATTGGGTGTCTTATCCCAATTGATGGAACGTGCCGATGGAGATAGTACAAAACGTCCTACTCTAATTTCTTTGACCAACCGACTTGTAGAAATGCACCCCAATAGTGCCAGAGCGCAAGCCTTTCGTGGCGATGTAATGGCCATGAACAAAGATCAGCAGTCGGCTTTAACAGCCTATCAACTTTCCATTAAGCTAGATGCCAATCAATTTCCAGTCTGGCAGCAAATTATGATCATACAAAGTGACTCTCGAATGTGGGACTCTTTAATTTCATCAAGTGCTAAAGCAATTGATTTGTTCCCCAATCAAGCGTTGAGCTATTTTTTAAATGGCTCGGCCGAGGTACAACTGAAACGGTATGATAAGGGAGTTAAAGTGTTAAAACGAGGCTTACCAATCACAGGCGATAATAACTTGCTGAAATCACAATTCTATTCTAGCCTAGGTGATGCATACAACAGTTTAACAAAATTTAGTGCAAGCGATAGTGCCTACGATAAGGCGCTTAGCCTAAACCCGGATGATGTATATGTGCTTAATAATTATGCCTACTACCTCTCATTGAGAAATACGAATTTGGAAAAAGCAGCCGAGATGTCCCGAAAATCAAATTTGCTCAGCCCCAATAATTCATCTTTTCTTGATACATATGGATGGATATTATTTCAGCAAGGTAAGTATAGCGATGCAAAAGACTGGATTGTGAGAGCTATCAATAATGGGGGTTCTAAAAGCGAAACTATTTTGGAACATTTAGGTGATGTATATTATAAATTGGGCAATGTGGACGATGCAGTGAAATTTTGGCAACAAGCAAAAGATAACGGAAGTAAGAATACCAATATCAGCAAGAAAATTGCAGAACGTAAACTGCCCGATTAATCAGCCATCGAAAAATTCAACTCAAACTCCATCAATTGTAATTAAGGGTAAATACTAATGAACCGAGCTGCTTCTTATAATTTTAATCTCACAGCGATAATTGTCAGCCTGCTATTTTCAGTACTGCTGCTCGATTCTTGTTTTACGGTTCGTAAAACCAAAACAAGAGTAGAGGGTGAGAAAGTTCCGGTAAATAATGTATTAACCAAGATTAGCCAACCCGATTTTAATTATTCCTGGTTTTCGGCAAAAGCTAAAATAGATATTGATGATGCCAAGAATCGAAATACGGTAAACGCCAGTATTCGCATGAGAAGAGATAGTGCCATTTGGGTGTCGTTAGCATCCACCATAGGCCTGGAAGTGAGCCGCATACTTATAACGCCAGACAGCGTTAAACTTCTCGACAAGTTGAATCGACGCTATTATATTAAAAGTTTTGACTATGTGAAAGAACTTACACATCAGCCAAACTTGGACTTTAGAATGCTGCAAAAAATAATTATTGGCAACGACGCCAACATCAATTTAAAAAATGCGCTAATTGAAAATCAGGATTCAGTTTACAAAATTCAAACTACCGAAAATCAGATTCAAAGTATCATTTGGGTAAATGCAATTAATTTTACACTTGCCAAAAAACAGCTAAGTGAAAAGGTAATCAACCAGAGTTATGAAATGAGTTACGGCGATTATCGACTATTGGCTGATCGCTTATTTTCCTATAAAAGGAAATTGAAATTGGCGGCTAAGGATAATTATACCTTAGATGTTGATTACCAAAAAATCACTTTGGATGAGCCCGTTAAAATGCCTTTCAATGTGCCTGAAAAGTATGATGTAGTGAGATAGCCGAAAACTTAGACCGAAATTGGAAGCTCTAGTAGTAAAAACAGAACCAGATAGTAAAACAATAATGGCCTTAAACCGAAATACAATAAAAAAGGAAAAGCATGCGTAGTTGGCTGCTATTTATTGGATTCTTTATACTTGCAAATACGATTTTGCCCAATCATGCTTTGTCTCAATCTTCTTCGGCGCAGAGTAAAGAGGAACTTGAGAAAAAACGGAAACAGCTATTGCAAGAAATTGAAGATGCCCAAGATCAACTGAACGAGACCAGAAAAAACAAGAATGCCTCCTTGTCAGAAGTATATGCTTTGAAGCAAAAAATAAACGCCCGTCAAAAATTGATTGCCAATTATAATAGCCAAATTAGAAACCTGGACGACGATATTCTTTTAAACTATAAAACTGTAAAATCTTTACAGATAAGAATTGATTCAATGAAGGCCGAATACGCCAGGCTAATTGTTAGAGCATATAAAAGCAAAGGCGATGTAGATAAACTTCTTTTTCTGTTCTCCTCTAAAGACTTCAATGATGCCTTTAGGAGAATAAAATATTTACAAAAATATTCAGACTACCGCTTGCAGCAGGCTCGAAAAATCAAAGAGACCCAAGTTGATTTGGGAATGAAAATAAAAGTTTTAGACAGTGAAAAGCAAGAGAAACAAGAACTATTAGTGACACAGAACCAACAAAAGGTACAGTTAGAGGAAGAGCACAAAGCTAAAAATCAAGTAGTGCAAAAATTAAAAAGTCAAGAGAGTGAATTGATGCAGAAAATAAAAGACAAGAAGAAATCAGCTGCTAAACTGAATAAGATTATTGAAGACATTATTCGAAAAGAAATTGAAGAAGCACGTAAAAACACCAATGCAACTTCAACCAGTTCAAAAACTATTGCACTAACCCCCGAGGCAAGAGCCCTGAGTGATAATTTTGCCGGCAACAAAGGAAGTCTTCCATGGCCGGTAGAGAGAGGCGTAATTACCGAGCAATTTGGTACCCACCCACATGAGGTATTGGATAATGTGATGGTGAACAATAATGGTATTGATATTAAAACTCAGCCCGGCGCAGCCGTTCGAGCAGTGTTCGAAGGTACGGTTGTAAAAGTTTTCTTCAATCCTTCTTTCCAGAAAGGAGTTATTATCAGTCATGGTGAATACTTCTCGGTGTACTCAAATTTGGAAGATGTGACCGTTCAAAAGGGAGATAAGGTGAAGACAAAGCAAACAATAGGTAAGGTGTATACCCAACCCGATGAAAATAAAACGGAAGTGCATCTTGAAATCTGGAAAAATTTTGAGAAAACTAATCCTGAATCCTGGATATACAATAGATGATGAAATTAAACTCTTATTGGCTTTGGTATTGTATAGCCATTTTGCTTTTTGGAATCTTGGTGGTGTATGCATCAAGCGTATTTCCAAATTACGGCTTTGCCCAACAAGATATTTTTTATTGCTTTCTTTTCTACGGCATTTGCTCCCCTGCCATTTACTTATTTACGCAATTAGGATTTAAGACCAACAAGATATCCACTTTTTTAGCGTATTACTATGGAAGTTTTGGTATCAAATTGCTTGCTTCGGTTTTGTTTCTTGGAGGCTTTTTATTGATTACCCATCGTAAAAGTTTTGTATTGGCCGGAGTATTTATGGCCGGCATTCTTGTTTTCAGTATTATTGAAACCTACTGGTTGATGAAGAGAGCAAAAAAAGTGGGTAATAGCTAACCGCGTCAGGTTCACCTAATCACTGCCCCTTCACCATATAGCTGCTTCTTATATTTTAAAGAAGGCGAAGGAATAAAATCACCTAATCCTAAACGATTCCATTTTTCATCCACTGCTTTTATTGTAGCATCATCATGTACTAAAATGTTTGGCCAGTCTCTATCAAAATTGTCGAGGGCTTTTGTTTTGGTGGTGCCATCTACAATGAGTGTTGAGTGATTAGTTTTTAATGTTGAGTTATAAATGTCCCGTCGGGCATCGGCGTTGTTGCAGCTTCGCCACAGCACATCGGCTATGTTGGTGATGTCAATTGTTGCATCTACAAAAACGAATGCTTTAATATCTTTCATTTCATCCAACGCTGCAATCTTTTCAGCCAATTGTCTTACATGATTCAATTTATTTTTTTCGATTGAAAATATAACTGCTGAAATGCCCAACTTCAGTAAATCAAAATTCGCTTCTTTTAATTCTGTGAATTGAGAAATGAGAACTGAGATTTGAGACGAATTCATATTCAAATTTTCAAATTCACTAATTTTCAAATTAGAAATTTCTTCCTCCATTTTCTTCGTGGCATCAATACACATCTTACCTCCAAAGCCCATCTTACTGCAACTATGATCCAGCACATCCATAGGGCCTTGACTAAAATAAATATCGCTGGCCGGGTTACAATTTTCAGAAACATACTTTGCCACGGCGGCATGGTCTTGAATATTTACATCCGAATCTACCACCACCAATATTTTATTAAACATCATTTGCCCGGCACCCCACATGGCGTTCATCACTTTTTGAGCTTGCCCGGCAAACTCTTTTTTAATTTTTACAATAGTGAGATTATGAAATACTCCTTCCATCGGCATTTCCATATCTACAATTTCGGGTACCATGGTCATCTTAATAGGGGCCAAAAAAATACGTTCCGTTGCTTTACCAATCCAAGCATCTTCTTGTGGCGGAATGCCAACAATGGTGGTTGGGTACACCGCATCTTTACGATGGGTGATGCAAGTAATATGAAATCGTGGATACCAATCGGCCAGCGAATAATAACCGGTGTGGTCGCCAAACGGGCCTTCCCAAATCAACTCTTCCGATGGGTCAACATAACCTTCAATAATTATATCAGCATCGGCCGGCACTTCTATTTCGGGTTGTGTAATGCATTTTACCAACTCCACTTTTTTCTTTCTTAAAAAACCAGCCAACATATATTCATCCACATTATCGGGTAGTGGGGCAGTGGCAGCGTAGGTGTAAACAGGGTCGCCACCGAGGGCAACTGCTACCGGCATTTTCCCCCCCAAGGCTTTATACTCATTAAAATGACGAGCAGATACCTTGTGCTTGTGCCAGTGCATGGCGGTTAAATCTTTTTCGAACACTTGCATTCGATACATGCCCACGTTACGGGTGTTGGTGTGTGGGTCTTTGGTATGAATAACGGGCAGGGTAATAAAAGCACCGCCATCTTGTGGCCAACATTTTAACACCGGAAACTTGGTCATGTCGGGTTCAGTCATCACCACTTGTTGACATTCTCCTCTAACACTTTTTACTTTCGGCATCCACGATGCTATTTGCCCAAGTTTGGGCAGCATGGAAAGTTTTTCTAAAATATTATCCTTCGGCTTCATCAATGTTTTGAAGAGATTTTCTATTTCATCTTTTACATCATCCAACTCTTTTACCCCCAAAGCCATACACATTCGCCTATAACTGCCCATACTGTTAATGAGCACAGGGAAAGCTGTGCCCGTGTTTTCAAACAGCAAGGCTTTGTTGAAATTGGATTTGGAAATACGGTCGGCTATTTCCGAAATTTCTAATTCAGGATTTGCGTATTCTTTTATACGAATCAATTCATCTGCTCTTTCAAGTTCGGTGATGAAGTGTTGGAGGTTATTATAAGCCATGGTAAGAATGTATTTGTGCTCCGACGATTATCAGAGTAGGTAAGTAGAAAGCAAAGTTAGTAAGGAAAAGATGCTTCGCCTAAGAATACAATATCGTCTCTCAAAAAAATTACTGTTGGAATGTGAACAGGATGTTAGCCTAGTGATGTACTTGTTGTAATTGTCACTGACATTCCCTTATCTTTGGTCGCACCCCAGCGAAGCAGGGTGTTTCTCTATAACTTAACAATAGCCTTACCTGTAATGAAATTCATTGTATCTACTTCTGCACTTTTAAAACAACTTAACCTGATTAATGGTGTTATTACCGGCAACACCGTGTTGCCAATACTGGAAGATTTTTTATTTGAAATCAAAAAAGGTAAACTAACCCTTAGCAGCACCGATTTAGAAACCAGCATGACCACTTCGGTAGGCGTAGAAGCTACAGAAAACGGCAAAGTGGCTATTCCGGCTAAAATGTTGATGGAAATATTAAAATCATTACCTGAGCAGCCCCTCACATTTACAATCGATAATGAGAATTTTGGAATTGAGCTTTCATCCGATAATGGAAAGTATAAGTTGCAAGGTGAAAACGGTGAAAATTTCCCTAAAATACCAAAAGCCACTGGCGATGATGAGGTAAAACTTACGGCCAAAGTATTAGCCAGAGCAATTTCCAATACGCTATTTGCCGCCGGTACGGATGAACTTCGCCCGGCCATGACTGGTGTGTTTTTTCAACTTTCGCCTGAAGGAAGCACCTTTGTGGCTACGGATGCTCACCGATTAGTGAAATATTACAGAAGCGATCTAACCACCAAATCAAGCGTTAGTTTTATTATTCCACGTAAAGCTTTGAGCCTTTTGAAAAATGCTTTACCGGCCGATGAAAGTGAAGTGTCGATAGGTTATGATAAAAACAATGCCTACTTCAGTGTAGGTACTGTAGGGTTAATTTGTCGCCTAATTGATGCCAAATACCCCGATTATGAAGCGGTAATTCCTCAGGAAAATCCAAATCACTTAACCATCAATTGCGACGATTTACAATCCTCTGTAAAGAGGGTATCTATTTTCAGTAATAAAACCAGCAATTTGGTACAAGTAAAATTGGCCGGCAGTAGCTTGCGTATCAGTGGTCAGGATACCGACTTCAGCAATGAAGCCAACGAGAGCCTGGTGTGTGAATACAATGGCAGCGATATGGAAATTGGCTTCAACGCTAAATTTTTAGCCGAAATGCTTGATGCAGTAAGTACCGAACAGGTTCGATTTGAAATGAGTACACCCACCAGGGCCGGATTAATATTACCTGAGAAGCAAGAGGAGAATGAAAACCTGCTCATGCTCATTATGCCGGTAATGATTAGTAGCTACGAGTAATCGGAGCTTAGACAGTTTATTGATTCCCATTTTTCTACTGCCGAATCTTTATGATATCTATCGTAATACCCAATTACAACGGCAGGCATTTGCTCGAAAAATATTTGCCGTCAGTTATCCTGGCGGCTCAAAATTCAGGCTTCCCTTTTGAGATAATTATACCTGACGATGCTTCAACTGATGATAGTTGCCAGTTTATTCAAAAAAATTATCCATCCATCTTTCTAGTTGTTAACCAAGTAAATGGAGGGTTTTCAAAAAACATGAACTCTGGCATTGCCCAAGCCAACTATGATTGGGTGATGGCGCTGAATAATGATGTGGCCCTGGAACCGGATTATTTTACACATTTTAAAAAGTATTTGGCCGATGAAAATTGCTTTGGAGTGATGGGAGGCATCTACGATCAGCTAACTAATAAATTGGCTGATGCAGCAAAATATCCGAAGCGCACAGGCTATGCCGAATACTCAGGGTCATGCAATTATAATGTCAGGCATGCTAACCCTAACATACTATTACCAACTTTTTTTCTTTCTGGGGCCAATGCATTGATGAATCGCAAAAAATTAAACACCTTAGGCGGTTACGATGAGTTGTATTCACCGTTTTATTATGAAGATGTTGACCTGGGAATAAAGGCCTGGCGGATGGGTTGGACATGCTACTATGAACCTGGCGCAACATGCCTACATCATGCCTCCACTACTATAGCAAAAGAATATAGTAGCAATACAGTGAGTACCATTGCGCAAAGAAACAAGCTACTCATGCATTATGTTCACCTCACCGGTTGGCAATTTGCTGCTTGGATGGCCATTGCAGCTGCGACTATGTGGTATAAAAAGATATCCGGCAACAAGTCTTATACAGAAAGTTGGCAACAATTTCAGCAACTAAAAGGCAGTGCCCAGCAGTCAAAAGAGAAATTCGCATTGTTAGTGGCTTCTTATAGTGCGACTATGAGCTTACAAAAAGCAGTCGAAAAAATAAAGGCGAGCTTGCCTCCTGACTACGAATTATTTTAATAAAGCGCTAATCATCCATTTTCATTTGGATAGCTTGATTGTATCTACGATAGGTGGAATAGGCCGAAAGTCTGGCCAAGTGGAAACCGGCCATTCCGTCCAAAAATCCGGCCTTGAGGAAATACATTTTCACAAACTTGAATGTTGGTGAAAGCAGCAACTTAACACTTAGTTGCGGCCATGGAAGCAACTTTGCCTCTTGAGCTTCCAATCGAGAGTAGTGGGCTATTTTTCTTCTGTGGGATGATAATTTAGGAAATGAAAAATGCAGTAGGTGCCCTTGGAGAAGGATTGGTTTTTCAGGACTCACAAATTTTAACGTTTCATGAACTTGATCTTCCTCATTCCAACTCACATTCTTCTTATTATATAATCGGGTAACTCGTTCGGGGTACCAACCACTATGCTTTATCCATTTGCCGCAATAATTAGTGAGTCGATTGAGAGCATAAACACCAGCTAGCTTAGGCTTTACCTTTAGCATTGCTTTTTGGAGAGCTTCGTCGAGGGCTTCATCGGCATCGATTGACAGTATATAATCAAACTTGGCTTGTGAGTGCCCAAAGTTTTTTGTAGCGGCATAGCCCAGCCATTTTGTTTGTATAAACTTTACCCCCTTTGCTCGGCAAATTTGCGGTGTAAGATCTGAGCTAAACGAATCAATGACCACAATCTCATCTACTACGCCTTGAACCGAATTGATACATCGGCCTATGTTACGTTCTTCGTTTTTAGTAATAATAACGGCTGAAATGTTAGACATGTTCTGGTTAGGGTTTGATAGCAGAATTCACATTCAATTGTATATGCAAGAGTACCACAAAAAACAGAAACAATAGAGTCCCCAACTGCATTTCAATTGTGGTTTCGGTCATAAAAGAACTAAGTAGACCGCAATAAATAACACAGAAAAGCCATTTGCGGTAATTGCTATTGCTTAGGAAAATGGTCAGCAAGGCTGTTAAAAATACAAGTAATCCAAGGAAGCCCGAAATAACAGCAATAAATAAAAACTGGTTGTGAGGTTCGAGTCGATGTTCATCCGTTACTTCGGGATGAAGTTGGCTGTAAATACGATTTGTTTCATCTTTAATATCGCCCAAACCAACTCCAACAACTGGATGTTGTTTGAATAATGAAAACCCCATTTGCTGGCTAAGCAAACGACCTCCGTCGCTATGCCAGGCTACTTGTTCATTATTCATAAAGCGAAATACATCATACTGCATATAGTGAATCTTAGTCGCCAGATTTGGTGATAGGTTCCAAGCTGCTATTAACAAAACCGGAACCAGTAATGCAATTCCAATAGCGTATTTCAGCTTTTTTTTAATCAACAAAAAGTACACAATGGTGTAGCCTACGCCAATATAAAAAGCCAATAGGCCACTTCTTACGGAGAGAATGTGAAGGTAAACGGTGAGCAATATCGACCCTGTGAGCCAAATCCATTTTTCAAATTTATTCCATAGGTGAAATTGATTGACAAATAGGTGAACACCAAACCAGATAGACATTACCACCGCCAAACTAAAGCGAATATGGTCACGAGGTGTCCACATAGTTTTACCTGCAATATACATTTCCTTCACCTGCTGATAATGTGTTGCAAAATGAAAAACCGAGTAAGCAGAGATAAATAAAATAGAGATAAAGAAAACTGCCAATAGCCCGTTAAACAATTTTTCGCTTACAGGAAAAAAGACAAACAAAGCAGCAGGAATAATGATGAAAGGTAATTTTTGATTGAGTTTAAAAAAGTAAAAATGCAAATTACTGGAATTGAGTCCACTCAAAAGGTAAATAAGGAAAATGGCCAACAAAGCCATAGCCACTTTATCCTGCTTTAATCGCAAAAAGGCCGCCTTTAGGTCGCCTCCCAACAGAGCAGCACCGCCTATCACAGCCAAAGTAATGGAACTAAAAGCCGTTCCAAAAAAACAACTGACAAGAAAGACAACGATGGCCGCCAAGGCCACCCAGCGGCAAAGTTTATAAGGCAAGAGCACTATTTATTATTATTTGATTTAATTTGTTGGGTAAAAAT
>DAIMNW010000107.1:0-8428 GCA_036719905.1 Chitinophagales bacterium | reverse complement strand
CCTATATGAACAGCGAAGATGGGCTGAACGAGTTGGCCACTAGCATTTTTAATGGATTTGTTTCTTACAAAAATGATGTTGAAGGGAAAAAGGACATTGGCAAATCTGGCCCATCGTCGAAGCAAGAAGTTAAAGCCCCTGCACTTTATATGACTGCAGATAAAACTGAAACCGGTGATTATTACAAAGTGCAATTTTATTCTGGCTCAAATCCTATTGATATTAATGATTCCAGAATAAATAAGGTGGACAATTTTAACATTGAGAAAACAGCAAACGGCAATTTTCGATATTTGACCAAACAAGTTATAACTAACAACGAGGCACTTCAGCTTCAGAATTCACTCAGGCTAGCCGGATTTAAAGATGCTTTCATTGTGCCATTTAAAAATGGTCGCAGATTGCCTACCAACAATATAAACGATAATTAAGAAGATTACTTAGTCTTCTTTTTGTCCGCCATCATTTTGGTGTATTTGTCGAGTACCTCACCCAGTTGTTCAACACCAATACCTTTAGCAATAATTTCCTTGTTCTTGTCAAGTACAAATATTTTTGGAGTAGCATAAACATCAAACATGGTTTTCCAGTTGTATTGATTGTATCTATCATACAACCAAAGCCAATCCCACTTGGCATGGTCTTTCATGAATTTATGCCAATTCTTCATATTCGGATCATCCTTAGTATGTTTCTCTTCTGTAATAGGTAGTATAGTAAGGCTGTACTGATGGCGAAGAAGTGAATCATACTCGTTCCATAGAATAGGAGTTTCTTTAATACAGTGACCGCATGTACTGTTAAAAAAGTAAAGCACGGTATAGTCAGTTTTTACATCGTATAAATGATAATTACGATAAAGCGAATCTTGTAAAATTAAATCAGCCACTTTCTTATGAAGCAATAATGGATCAAGCAATTTGGCACGGTCAACCACTTTTCGCACCTTGGCCGAATCGAGCCAAGTGGTTTGCCCTGTTGCGTAATACTCTTTGGCCATATGAACAAAAACAGCTTCGAAGCCCATCACTTTAGAGGTTTCGTAGGTATTAGTCAAATACCAAACACAATATTTAAACATTTCAGGATTAGCTTTGGCTTTGCCTACTATTACATCAGCCGATTTGATAATGGAGTCAGGGTCTTGCACGGTAAGCTGGTTTAGATACTTATCAATTTTACCTTGGAAAATAGGTGTACGCAGTAAACGTTCATCGCTAAAATCTACATTGTCGAAATAATGGGACTTGAAATAATTGAAGGCAGCTGTAGAATCTCGACGACCATTGGGCAATCGAGGAAATTCCGGAACCTCAGGTTCGGGCATGGCTCTAAATATTTTGGATAGCAATTGGGTAGGGTTCTTTTTTACAAAATCGGTTCGGTAATTACGCAGTAAGCTATCTTCCTTGGCTACCCGTTTTTGCACAGCTACTGAATCTCTCTTTGTTTTCTGCATTCCATAGGCTCGTGATAGTGAATCAATCAACATCCCTTTGCGATTGGTAAAATGGAGGTAATCATAAAACTCTGTGTTGGCCTTGGAACCTTTAACTTTCATTTTACCAATAAAATCAGTTGTATCTGTTTCCATGGTGAAATTTTGTTCGTCAGTGATCAAAATTTCAAAATACTTCATAGAGGGTGTTACAAACATGTAAATGCCACCCGGAAGTTTTTCTTTTCCGCTAAAGACAATGTTTTCGCCTGGTTGCACAAAGGCGGTGTCTTTGATATACTTTTTATCGCCATAGTAGTTAGCCAAAAAGGCCATCTTATAAGGTTGATTAGCCAACTTGATGGTTATTTTGTAACCATCATCTGCCTTTAATGAAGTGAAAGCTAGGATAAAGCTGCAAGTGATAAAAATTGGTAAAAGTATTTTTTTCATAATCAATTAAAATTAGATTTTGCTACAGAACAAAAATATTAAAATAGAGACGTTCAAATATGGCTTAACACGTATTTAACAAGTGATAGACAGGCTTGTTGAACCGTCATTGAGACCTTGTAAAAGTTGTTCGCGTTGTATCAAAAAAACAAAATCGTGCTTAATTTTTGTTAATGAGATTTTCGATGGCCGTATCATAAATGGATGTGTATTCATGTACAGTACCAAACGGGGCATCATTAATTTTTATTTCGCCACCGTTGGTTATACCTAAGTATGAAAATTTTTGATTGGCACCATTCAATAACGCTTCCAATTTCTCTTTGTTGGCTGGTTTTACCGAAACAATTATCCTGCTCTGTGATTCGCCAAAGAGCCAGGCATCAGGTCGTAAAGCTTCGCCACCATTGATTTCAAATCCTAGCTGATTGACCATGGCACTTTCCAGTAGGCAGCTAAACAAGCCTCCTTCGGAAATGTCGTGAGCCGATTCAATCACACCTTGGCGGATTAATTCTTTGGTGACTTGTTGTAAATCGTATTCTTCGTCCAGATTGAAATAAGGGGTGGGAGAGTATTGCTGTTTGTGGTAGTGAATCAAATACTGCGATGATGAAATATCATTGTGTGATGTGCCTAGCAGGTAAATCAAATCACCATGATTTTTAAACCCAAGGCCCATTACTTTTTTGCGATCGTTTACCAATCCCACCATACCAATTGTTGGAGTAGGTAACACCGGTCCAACATCCGACGATTGATTGTAAAAGCTAACATTGCCGCCTGTTACCGGGGTGCCAAATTTTTCACAGGCTTTTTTCATACCCATAATGGCATTGGCAAATTGATAGAACACTTCTTCATTATAAGGGTTGCCAAAATTGAGGCAGTTGGTAATAGCCAATGGTTCGCCACCACTGCACACTATGTTACGGGCAGCTTCGCTCACGGCTATGGCAGTGCCCTCTTCCGGATTGGCAAAAATGTAATAAGGATTGCAATCTACAGTCATGGCTAGTGCTCGGTTGTTCTCATGCACTCTTACCACCGAAGCATCTGTAGGGAAATTAGTACTCATATTTCCTAACTGCACCATGCTGTCATATTGTTGATATATCCATCGCTTGCTGGCTATGTTGGGCAGGGCTATGATAAATTTGGCTACTTCTTGCAAATTGTTCGGTTGCTTAATGTTATCGATTGAATACTTGCGTATTTCATCAAAATACTTGGGCTCCTTCATTTTGCGCTCGTAAACCGGCGATTCGCCACCTAATACCAGCGCATTTGGATAAACCTCGGCTATCAATTCATCTTTATAGAAATACTGCAAGGTTTGTTCAGTTATCACTTCGCCAATAATAGCGCAGTTTAAATCCCACTTGTCAAATATTTTTTCGATAGTGCTTTCCAATCCGGGTTTTACTACTACCAACATGCGCTCTTGTGATTCGCTCAATAGCATTTCCCAAGGCTTCATGTTCTTTTGTCGGGTGGGCACTTTGTCTAAATAAATTTTCATACCCACTTCACCTTTGGCGCTCATTTCGGAGGTAGAACAAACAATACCGGCTGCGCCCATATCCTGCATACCTGTAACGCAGCCTGCCTTGATGGCTTCTAAGCTGGCTTCCAAAAGCAATTTCTCCATAAAGGGGTCGCCTACCTGAACACTGGGTAGTTCGTTGGCGCTGTCTTCAGTAATGTCGGCGCTGGCAAATGAAGCACCATGTATCCCGTCTTTGCCGGTGGCGCTGCCCACTATGTATACCTTACTTCCGGCACCGGCCGCCGTGGCCGAAACGGTTTCGCCAACTTTCACAATACCGGCACTAAAAGCGTTTACCAGCGGATTAATGTTGTACGATTCGTCGAAATAAATTTCGCCACCCACGGTAGGTACACCAAAGCAATTACCGTAATCGCCTATACCTTTCACTACGCCTTTAAGCAAGTGACGGGTGTTGGAATGGTTAAAATCGCCAAATCGTAAACTATTAAGCGACGCTATAGGTCGGGCGCCCATGGTAAATATATCGCGGCTAATGCCGCCCACTCCGGTTGCTGCCCCTTGAAAGGGTTCAATAGCCGAAGGGTGATTGTGTGATTCAATTTTAAATGCGCAAGCCAGGCCATCACCAATATCTACCAGTCCGGCATTTTCTTCACCGGCCTTGGCAAGTATGTGCTTGCCTTCTTTGGGTAGTTTTTTTAGCCAGAGTATGGAATTTTTGTAACAGCAGTGTTCGCTCCACATTACACTAAACAGGCTTAGTTCAGTGAAATTGGGTTCACGGCCCAATAAGGTTTTTATCTTTTCAAATTCTTCGGCTAGTAGGCCAAGTTCTTTAGCAGTTTCTACGGTAGGCTGGGGGAGTGAATCGTTTGGAATGGACATGTTCTATTTAATCAATTTTAGAGTAGGCAAATCTGCCTGCTCAAAAATACAAGTTGCTTTATATTTGAAATGAAAGGTTATCAACTTTTTGCAATAAAAAAAGCTGCCCTTTAGGAATAAAGGGCAGCTTTAGTTTTGGGTGTTGTTTGTCTATTATCGAAAGTATCTAATTGCTTTTTCATGGTGAGGAGGGGGGTGAAATTTGTATTTGCAATATAGGCAGTAACTAAGTGTTTTAAAAAAAAACTCCCGATCTAATTTGTTTAAATCGGGAGTTGCGATGGGTATGTCGGGTTAATTGGCTATTCTTTTTTACCGGAGGCAGCTTTTACCGGTTCATCAATAGAACTCATTGGCTTGGCGGTGTGGGTAGCCGGAGCTTTTGGCTTTATTTCAGCGCTTGGCTTAGTGGCAGTAGGTACTTCATCTATGGACGATTTAACATCCATGGTGTGGGCCGGCTTTTGAACGCTGGCTGCAGGTGTTGACTTCTTAGCCAGTTCAGCAGGGGTTGGGTCTATCGAACTTTGGGCTAAGCTTTTGTTTACTTGAATTGCTACTATCAGTAAAATAATGATAATGCCACTTTTGATTATTTTTTTCATCGCTTTATTTATTTGTTCTTAAGTGAGTTAATTTGGTTTTGCAGGTCGGCGTTTTGTTTTTTAAGTGACTCCATTTCGGCCTGCTGTTCTTGCACGGCTTTTACCAGAATAGGAACTAAACCGGTATAGTTTACCGCACTAAATTCTATTTTTTCGCATGGGGCTTCCGAGTTCAGATGATTAAGTGTATTGGCTGAAACACTGGTTTCTTTAACTAAATTAGGCAAAGCTTGCTGAATGTTTTGTGCCATAATGCCTATCTGCTGGCCTTGTGGGAAGTTCATTTTTTCGTACAATCCATCATGGCGATAGTTGTATTGTTTTACCTCCAGTTTAGCAAGTGTAGAAAGAGCGTCGTCATAGTTGGTTACATTGTTTTTCAATTTTTCGTCAGATGGCAAGTAAGAGCCTGTGGTGAAAACACTACCACCAAAATAACCTGCATAAGAACCTGAAGTGGTGCTGGCATAAATTCCATTAGCACTAGTACTATAGCATTCAATTCCATTATTCGTATTACCTGAAACTGAAAGAGTAGGGGTGGTGGTACCGGAATTTGTTTTGGCTAATGTTGCTCCAGTATAAATACCCGATTTGTAACAATTTAATATTGCATTATCTTTAGGGTCGCCGATGTGAATACCGTCAGTAGTTGAATCTGGATCAATATCTAACTTTGCAAAAGGTGATATAACGGCAAGCTTACCAATACCCACATTGCCTGTTGCATCTTGAATAACCATTCGGCTACCCCCACCGCCTAATTCATAAATCTCTAAGTAATTATCGCTTGGGCGGTTACGAATATTCCATTCATAAACTCCGGCATTTTGAAAACGCAAAGCGGCGTCACCACTTGCTGCATCAATATCCACCACTGAAAAACTACTGGTTGATGTAACATGTAATCCGGTTGAACCACCATGCTGTACTTCTAATTTATAGCTTGGCGTACTAGTACCAATGCCCACAAATGCATTATTGCCTAAAATTATTGAATTGCTTTGGCTTACTGTTGCATTTGCCCCAATGGCAGTCGCATTGGTTAGGTAGTCAAAGGAAGCATCTGCATTATTGCCCAGGAACAAGTTATCGCTTCCTGAAATGTTTATTAGTCCAGCAGAATTACCCAAAGCTGTATTGCCAGCCCCTTGCGTATTAAACAAAGCGCTATCGCCGATGGCGGTATTATACGCGTTTAATGAATCGGAGTAAAGCGAATGGGCACCAATTGCAGTATTGAAGCTATGATACTTTACCTTTCTTCCGGAATTGTAACCAATCAGTACATTATTTGCACCGCCAATATTATTACTACCGGCCGAACTTCCAATTATAGTGTTACCTGCTCCAATTGTGTTCTTAATGCCTGTACTCGAGCCAATAAATGTATTATTGCTTCCAACTGTATTTACCATTCCCGAATAACGTCCAATAAAAGTATTGTTGCCACCGGTAGTATTTCGATTACCGGCATACCCTCCAATAAATGTAAGGCCACTCATAGTGGTTGCTGTATAACCTGCTGCCGCTCCTATGAATATATTCTCACTTCCTGTGGTTAGGTTCTTACCGGCATATGTTCCTATGGCTGCATTTCGGCTGCCCGTGGTGGCGGCTACACCAGCACTCGTACCTATGTACATATTATTTAACCCAGTTGTAACCTTAGCACCGGCGCTATCACCTATCATAGTATTGCCCGATCCAGTATTAGTGGTGTTCTGTGTTTTTCCAACCTGTGTACTTCGGCTTCCAACATTGTTAAGGTAGGTGCTACCATCTAGTTTGTAGGTACCTGTTGCATAAATATCTCTCCAACCTTTTGCACTACTACCCAGATCAACGGCATTGGTGGTACCCGGAATTACCCTATTGGCCGAATCGACCCTCATGCGCTCAATATTGTTTGTCTTTATCACCAACGGCAAATTATTGGTAGTCCCCAAAAAATCAGTTGAGACTATGGCATTGCCTACGGTACTCCAGTTTATTCCGGCGGTTTTTGTTTGCAGGGTGGTTAAATCAGTGGCTACCCACTTGTAACCATCCCATACCAATAGTGTGTTGGGAGCCAACTGGCTTCCATCAATTTGGGAAGGGGTGATTTTGGCATTTGGGTCCAAATGGGCTGCCTTATCGGTGAATAGCGCATAAGGAACACTTAGCAATTGGGTGGTGCCCATGGTTACATAGTTGCCTGCTAATTCGAGTTCAACCTGTAAATATTTACTTCCGGTACTCCAATTGATAGCACCGAAACCGGCATTTTGCATACCCACTTCAATGGTGAATAAGCCAAATTGATTGGTGGTGATGTTTTTCGATTCGGTATAAATGACGGAGCCATCTGTACTTTGATCGTGTAGAGTAAGTCGCACTGGAACGGTTTGATTAGCCAAAGCCTTACCCGTGGCGTCACGAGCAATAGCTTGGTAATTAAATGACTGGGGGGCTTGAGCTGTAGCGTTTGCAATGTAAAAAAACGCAAGAGCAAGCAGGAGGTTAATTTGCTTTTTCATTGGGAGGGGTTGTTTATTTTTTGGCGAAATCTACAACAATTGATAGCACTTTGCAATGATTTTTATCATTATCTTTTTATAAAGGATAAGATAACAAGTGCTAATTTCGCAGTACGAAAAAATGCACAAGGCCGTAAAACATATTCCCAATATTCTTACAGTGACCAACCTCTTCTTAGGTTGTATGGCCATAGTAAAAATATTTGGAAATGATACCCAAACTGCTTGCTTGCTAATATTTATTGCTGCAGTAGTCGATTTTGCTGATGGGTTTGTGGCTCGTTTGTTGGATGCCAAATCAGATATGGGGGGCCAACTAGATTCGCTGGCGGGTGTGGTTTCCCTTGGGGTGGTGCCGGGGATGATTCTTTTTCAGCTGTTGGGCAATGCCTTGCGTATGGAAGCCAATGCATTTTACCCAACCGATTATTATTTTTTGCCTGCCTTTGTTATTAGTTGCGCTTCAGCCTATCGCTTGGCTCGGTTTAATTTAACGGCAAATGAACAAACTGATCGTTTTATTGGATTGCCTACACCTGCCATGGCGTTATTGGTTGCTTCATTACCCATTATACTTTTTTCTGGCAGTACCTTAATTGGGCATTACATTTTAAATAAATATGTGCTCTATGCGCTCCTATTTGTCTTAAGTAATCTGATGCTTTCTTCTTGGCCATTACTCAATCTTAAGCCAACTGCGTATACTTGGCAAGGTAATCAGACACGAGTGTTATTACTAGTAGGCTCACTTGCTTTAATCATCTGGCTAAAGTTTATTGCAGTACCCCTCATTTTTGCGCTCTATCTTGCACTATCCTTTGTTCAATTTTTCATTTTAGAAAAGAAAGGAAAAGCACATTAAACCGAATTAAAAAAATTACTCATTAATAGAAACTTACCATGATCTACAAAGCTGAAATTAATATTATGCCACTGAAAGAATTACTTGACCCACAAGGCAAGGCTGTGATAGGCGGATTGAAAAATCTTCATTTCACTACCATTAAAGATG
>DAIMNW010000106.1:0-8431 GCA_036719905.1 Chitinophagales bacterium | reverse complement strand
TGGCCATGGTGTCCCAACTTCGGTTGCGATACTCTTCAGGATTTTGTTCACGTAAAATATTGGCCTGTTCCACCGATAATCCTTCAGGAAAATAACCAATTAACTCATCGTGTGCCGATGTTTGGTCGGTGAGTGTATCAATAGGAATATTTTTGTCGATTAAATATTGCAACAAATCAACCACATTACAAACCACACCTATAGAAACCGCTTCGCCTTTTGCTTTTGCTTCCAAAGCCCATTGCACACCTTCTTCAATGCTGTGTGTCATTTTATCAATGTATCGAGTATCAATACGTTTTTGAATGCGCCATGCTTCTACATCGGCAGCCAAGCAAACACCTTCGTTCATTGTAATAGCTAATGGTTGAGCGCCACCCATGCCACCCAATCCAGCAGTAACATTAAGCGTTCTTTTTAATGAGCCATTAAAATGTTGATTAGCTAAACTCAAATACGTTTCGTAAGTGCCTTGTACGATGCCTTGTGAGCCGATGTAAATCCAGCTTCCTGCTGTCATTTGACCGTACATCATCAATCCTTTTTTCTCTAATTCAGTAAACACATCCCAGTTTGCCCAATTGCCAACTAAGTTGGAATTAGCAATCAAAACTCTCGGCGCATCTTTATGCGAACGCAATACACCAACGGGTTTGCCGCTTTGCACTATCAGCGTTTGGTCTTCTTCTAAATTTTTTAAACACTCAATTATTTTATCGTAAGCTTCCCAATTTCGAGCAGCTTTGCCTCTTCCGCCATACACAATTAAATCCTCCGGACGTTCTGCCACATCAGGGTCCAAATTGTTTTGTAGCATGCGGAAAGCAGCTTCCGAAATCCAGTTTTTACAGGTTAGGGTATTGCCGGTTGGAGCTTTGATAATACGTTTAGCTATTGTGGTCATTTGTAGTTATGTATTTATTGTAACAACGAGCCCAAAGGCACAGTGTCGTTTATTTTGCAAAAATACTAAAAGAGAGGAGAGAGTTTTAAAGGCTAATTATTTTTCAGCCGGAATAAATTTTCCTTTCTCCGGAAGTAGATATTTCATGAAAGCAATTTCATCGGGCAAGTGCTTTTTGGTGTAGGTTCGGGTGCTAACTTCAAAGTAGCTGCAATCATTTTCCCAATTAAAATCAGCAGCAGTTAGTACAACTTTTATTTTAGAATCGTCGAGCATGCTATTGCGCAAATGGACTTTTAGTTGTCGATACTTTTCTTCGGCCGACACGGGATGAAATTGTTCTTTACTTGACAGAGCCTTGGCAGGAGTTCCGGCATATACTTGATTGGATTCCAGATTTTTGGTTACAACGCTGCCGGCTAAAACCATAACCTTATCATCAATGGTTACCGGCGATACTATACAGTGACCCACCAACCAAACATCATGACCGATGATTAAAGGATTTTCAGAATTATAATTACATCCTTCCAGCGTATCGCCGTACTTAATATGACTCCAGAGTTGCGATTGTGCGCCAATACCGCAATTATTACCAATAGTCACAGAACCAATTGAGTCGATTATGCAATGTTGTCCTATCCAGGCATTGTGCCCTATGTGGCAAGGCTTGTAGCCATGAATGTTTGTGTGATGATGGATTTTGGAATAATCGCCAATGGAAAAATCGTCACTAATAATTTGTACCTGTTCGCCGATATAAACGTGATCGCCCAGCACAATTTTCTTGGCCGCACCACCGATGCCACGTATGCTAGCAGATGGATGTATGAAAACATTTTTACCCACCACAAATTCTTCTACTTGAATATTGATACTATTCATGCTTTATTATTTTATCAATGGTAAAAAGAGGCTTGTGATTTTGTTGATTGTAGATTCGGCTTAAATATTCTGAGACAATTCCTAACATTAATATTAGTACACCTGCGGTAAAAAAGATGGAGACAATGACCGCTGTAAATCCAATGGGCACATCGAGCATAAATTTTCTGATAATAAAAATGATACCGATGATGAACGATAGTAGAGAAATACTAAATCCGCTAATGGATATAAAACGAAGAGGAAGTGTGCTGTAATTGAAAAGTAAACTGCTTGATAGCTTTATCAGCTTAATCATATTGTACCCCGACTGCCCTGATTTTCTTGGATAATGTGGTACTTCAATTCGGTCTATTTGCGAAGTATACCAATGTAACAAACCATCAATAAACACATAACCGGGCTGGTGGGCTATTATTTTTTGAGCCACGGAACTTTTAAATAAGCGGAATGAGGTAATTTGCCCTTGGCAAGAAAAAACCTTTCGAAAAACAAATTGTATGCACCAACTGCCCAGGTTGCGTACTAAGGAGTGGTTTTTTTCCCGATAGGTGCCGTATACCAAATCAGCATTTGAAGATTCCATTTTTGCTATCAGGTCAGGAATATTCTCTGGCGCATGCTGTAAGTCGTCATCTAGGGTGATAATGAATTGGCCGGAGGTATAATTCAGACCGCACAAAATGGCAGAGTGTTGCCCTCTGTTTTTGGATAATCTGATTTGGGTCAATTTTTTTAAGCTATCTTTTTGCAAGCTATTCATGACTTCCCAGCTGCTATCCCGGCTACAATCGTCAATTAATATTAATTCATAATTGTATTTTGGCAAAGCCATTTCTATACGGCTTAGCAGTTCGGGCAGTGTTGAGGCACTATTGTAAACAGGGATTATCAGGCTATATTCAACCGGGTTCATCTTGGCTTAAAAATTTTACTTACTTTTACACACCTAAAATGTCTTCATATTTGAGAAAGCCCCTTAATGAAGTTAAGGTTGGATAAAAGTAATCAAATATCATATTAAAAAACTGAATGAAATACCGTTTGCGAAACTCTATCACCATTAGGTTATTTATTGGCTTCTTTTCCTTCTTCCTGTTTGCATCAAATAGTATTATTGCCCAAACTACAAGTGGTGGAGGATCAGCAGGGGGAGCAACCGGCGGCGGAACTACAGGTGCAGGCATCAACGTGCCCACCAATGCCACATCTAAAATTCAAGGAACCAATACGCCAACTCAAAAAGGCGGAAATCAGAACACCACAGGGAATGATTTAGGGGATGATTTATTGCCTATCAACTCTGATTATTCCACACCGGATATGCAGAATCGAATTGAGGAGTTGCGTAAGCAAGGTGTACCCGATGACGAAATTCAAAAATTTTTAAAACCCGGCAATCGGACCAGTAGTAAAGATGTATTCAAAATTCAGAGAGACCTCTCAGAGGAAGAAGCAAAAAAGCAGCAGGTAAAGGCCTTGCAAGGGCTGCCTGATTATTTTGGTAAGAACACCAATGTTAATACCGAAGTTTATGGTGGAACCATTTTTGACAAACAATCGCTGATATTTACACCCGTTGAAAATCCGGTACCACCCGATGATTATAAAATTGGACCCGGTGATCAGGTGGTGGTAACCATTTGGGGTTCGGCCGAATTTCAACAGAAATATGACGTGGGAAAAGATGGGGCAATATTCCCATCAGGCATTGGTAAAATTTATTTACAAGGAGTCACATTTAAAGAAACTAGAGAGTTATTAAAATCTAAGTTTGCTTCAATCGTTCCTCAAGGGAGCAATATTGAAGTTACCATTGGAGCTGTGCGAACCATTCGTGTAAATGTGGTGGGTGAGGTAAATAAACCAGGAGCTTACTCCATGACAGCCCTAAATACCGCGTTTAATGCCATGTACCTGGCAGGTGGACCCAATAAACTAGGATCGCTTCGCGAAGTGTATTTGAAACGTAACAATAAAGTTATAGATGCACTTGACGTATATAATTATCTTCAAAATGGAGATAAAAGAGATGATATTTATATGGAAAATAATGACTTCCTGTTTGTTTCCGTATATAAAAAACAGATTGACATAGCCGGCGAAATCAAGCGACCATTGATCTATCAGTTGAAGGAAAACGAAGATTTGAAGGATTTGATTACCCTTGCTGGCGGAATAAAGTTTAATGCTCGATTAGCTAACATTCAAGTTTTCAGAACAGAGAACGAAAAGGTAAGCATCATTGATTTAAATGCCTATGAAGTGGTAAGTGGAGCCAAAAAGTTTGACTTACAAGATGGAGATCGCGTTTTTATTAGAAACATTAACGATGAAATTACTAATAAGGCCCAGATTATTGGGGAGGTGGCCTATCCCGGTATTTATGAACTCAAAGCAGGCGAACACGTAAGTGATCTTATAGCCAAGGCAGGAGGTCTTAAAGGGGAGGCGTACTTGCGTAGAGCTTATGTAATCCGAATTGCAAAAGATTTTCAAATCCAATATATTCCCATTAATCTTAAAGCAATTGTTGAAAAGGATTCTAGTTCTTACGAGAAAAACAATATCGAAATAAAGCAATTCGACGCTTTAAAAATATACAGTATCAACAATTTTACAGATATACCCTATGTAACCATCTCAGGCTTGGTGAGAAACCCCGGCAATTACATTCTCTCAGGAAGAAGAACGCTAAAGGATCTGTTGTATATCTGTGGTGGAATGAAAGGAGAGGCAGAATATAATTTGGTGGAGATAGCCAGTATTGTAAGTATTGAAGATGCCAAGAGAAAAAACATTCCAATTAAAACAATCATCAAGCAGTACGCCCTTGATCCAATATTGGAAGATGATACAATAGCTGAAAAAATAGTTCTTTCGCCATATGATCAAATATTTATTAGAAAGAATCCAGATTTCTCATTTCAGAAAAATGTGATGATTAATGGACAGGTTAAATATCCTGGTATGTACAGTAAAAAAGATGACAAGGAGCATATTTCATCGTTGATACGCAGAGCTGGGGGGTTGCTGCCAACGGCCAACGTACGGGGGGCAACTTTTAAAAGAGCTACCGCAGGAGCGGTTATTCTAATTGACCTGGACGAAGCCATTCGTAAACCGGGAAGCAAATCAGACGTTATATTGAACGAAGGCGACGAGTTAACAATTCCTGAGTTGGATGAAGTGGTGAGAATTACGGGTGATGTTCAGGTTCCTGTTAACGTATTTTTTGATAGAGAAAACACCAATTTTCTTTACTACGTTAATCTTGCCGGCGGATTTGGCGATTCACCATGGAAGCGAAAATGCACAGTGAAATATGCGAATGGAATTGTTAAAAAAAGCAAAACTTTCTTAGGGTTTATCGCTTATCCTCGAGTGGATTATGGTTCTGTCATCACGGTGCCTGTAAAACCTGAACGTAAAGTCCACTTTCAAAATCTTCCACGAGAATTTATACAGACAGCCAGTCTTACTTTGACAACTTTCAGTACGGCTATCTTTGTGTATCTGGGTTATATGAACATTTTGAAGTTATCACAACAATAGATTCAATTGTGAAAGATTTTAATAAACCAATGGAGACCAATATTTACAATCCGGCAGAAGTACTTTCCATGCTTGGGCAACAGTTGAAAAGGTATTTCCTTTTCATTCTGCTGGCATCACTTGCAGCTGCTATTGGGGGTTATTTGTGGGGCAGAATACTTCCAACCAAGTATACCGCTCTTTCTACTATTTACCCCGATAAAGAAGCTGATACCCAAGGCAGTCCGCTGGATTTGATAAGTGGAGGGCTTGGTAACAAGACATCAACGGTGGTGTTGGCTGAGGTTATTCGCAGTCGCACTATATCTCAAAGTTCAGCTAACCGAGAAATAACCCCAGATGTTTACAATCAGCCTCCCAAAAAGTATCCCTATTTAGGTTATTGGATACTTGAGGATGCAAACAAGGCTTTTTATCCTTGGCAAAAAAAATATAATCTTCAAAAAATGACACGAAAAGAAATCGTGTTGGCAGCCTCAAACATTCTTCGATCCAATGCTGTAGGGTTAGTAGATGAGCACGGTTTTTTCTCGGTATACACATCAGCCTACACATCAGCACTGGCAGGCGCAATTAATGAAATTACTTTACAGGAACTAATCAAATTTAACTTTGATAAAAAGACGGCAAAAGCTAGAGGAGATCTAGAATACATAAACCGCCGTACCGATTCGATTAAGGAAATTTATGATAGGTTGGTATACAATACAGCTGAATTCCTTGACGTGAATCAGTTTGGAAAAAAAGCAGTAGTCAATGTGCCCAAAGATCAGATGCTTTTACAAAAAACTATTTATGAATCACGATACAGGAAATTAGTTGAAATGCAAGAAAATGCGGTAATCAGATATCAGCAATCTACGCCTGTAGTTTCGGTACTTGATTATCCATATCCTCCTTTTACTCAGGAAGTTCCTCCAAGGATAAAATATGCCTTAATCGCTTTTGTTTCGGTATTGTTCTTGAGTTGTGTAATGGCCTGTTGGAGTATTTTAACAGAGATAGTTAAGACGGAAATTAAAACGGCTTTACGTCCTAATAAGGTGGAGGAAGATTCTACCCCACCTCCTTCTGTACTTTAATCAACTCTCAAGTGAAACCGATGTAGTGCTCTATGAAGTATGGGCGCAACTATTACACCGATAGAACTAATAAAAACAACACCACTAAATAAGGCATAAGCTGATGCAAATATTTTGGCACCATTGCTCCCTTTGGTGTCGACCGGTCCCATGCCACTTAATATCATACTTGCATTCAGTAAGGCATCGGTCCATCCTAGATGAAAGTAGAAATGATAGCCCAATATTCCAATTCCTAAGGCTATCCCCAAAACGATAATGGCAATGGCTAAATTAACTGTAATACGGCGATAGTATTGGCGACGGCTAATCAACGGTTGTTTGTGATGTTCGTACATGGCTTTAATAATTATAGAAAGTTTGGTTTGTGAATTTACAGATAATAATCTTGCATAAGTTCATTAAAATAATTGGTATAGCTATTCTTGTCGCTATGCACAATTACGTTTCTCTCAGCTAATTGTCCCCCCTTTCTTGATCTAAAACATGCAATTTGACGACTTATGGCTTTACCTTCTTTTGGATAAACATGGATAACCTTCTCCATTGTTAAATTAGACCCATCGAACAATTTCTCAAGTACTTTCATTCTAGAAGGTGGCAATAGTACCCAAAACTCACCATCGTCGGAAAGCAGGTTGCTTACAATAACGGTTAAATTTTCCAATGTTAAATGCTCGGTATGCCTAGCCATGTTTTTCGAACTAGATGGTGATTTTAAGTCATTTTCAAAGAATGGAGGATTGCTAATAATACAATCGAAGGAATTGGAAAAGAGGAGAGACTTGATATCGCCGGTAATGAGCGACAAGCGATGCTTCCAAGGTGAGTGCTCAAAATTGAAGATAGCATCGGCTGCAGCCAATGGATCAATTTCTACAGCCACTATTTTTGAATCGAACCTTTGCGCCAACATTAACGATAGCAAACCAGTTCCAGTACCTATATCCAAAATTGTCGATGGTAAATTTTGGGGGGCAATAAGAGCTCCAAATAAACAAGCATCGGTACTTACTTTCATGGCACACCCTTTCTGCCACACTGAAAATTGTTTGAAATGAAATACATCATTGGGCATGCTGAAGCAAATTTAACATACTATCTTTAACCTTCTTTAATTATCTACAAATCTGATTTAGATTATGCTTCACTCCATGACAGGTTACGGTCGCTCGGTAGCCACCGACAATATTAGAACCATTACTGTTGAAATGAAATCATTGAATGGTAAAGGTGGGCTTGACATAAATCTACGAGCCCCACTTGTTTACAATGAAATGGAGATGGATATGCGAAGGCTGCTCACAAACGAATTACATAGAGGCAATATTATTGTTAATATTCAACGAACCGATAATAGTGGTGGCGAAGCTCATATAAATAAAGCTGTGGTGGTAAAGTATTTATTAGAGTTAAAGGAAATTGCCATTGAGTATAATCAAGATCAGGCCGATCTTTTAAGCCATATTGTTCGCTTGCCCGATGTAATGCAAAGCGCCAATAATGGCATTAGTGATGATGAAACCCAACTGCTACTATCAACGCTTAAAGATGCTATCTCTAAATTAATGGCTTTTAGAAAGAAGGAAGGGGAAGTGCTTCGAAGCGAAATGGAATTACGTGTAAAAAATATTTTAAATTTTTTAGCTGAAGTGGTAAAGCTTGATGATGGACGTAAGCAACGAGCAAAAAATGATTTGCTCACCAAACTAAAGGAAGTAGCGTTGAATGTAGATCAGAATAGATTTGAGCAAGAGCTTATTTACCACTTTGAACGTCTCGACATTTCGGAAGAGATTACCCGTTTGCGAACGCATTGTAATTATTTTGTAGAAATATTAAATAACCAGGATGTATCGAAAGGTAAAAAACTAGGATTTATTACTCAGGAAATGGGACGTGAAATAAATACCACTGGAAGTAAAGCTAATGATGCAGCCATGCAACAGTGGGTGGTTCAAATGAAAGACGAGCTAGAAAAAATAAAAGAGCAAGCCTTGAACGT
>DAIMNW010000284.1:0-2346 GCA_036719905.1 Chitinophagales bacterium | reverse complement strand
TTCCATCCGGGGAACTCCACAAGTTCGGTAGTGAAGCGATACTCATTTTGATTTTTCAGCCCCTAATTATTGGTGATTGGTTCCCCAATATACCCCAATCAAAGACAAAAAGTTTCTACTTTTTCCAATTCATTAGTCTTTGCTGTTCCCAACACCGACCATCAACCCAAATTATGCTCGACTTATTTGATGATATACAATGCCCCCAATCTTTTACATCAAAAGGCTGTTCACAGCTATCCCTGAAATCCGATTTTACTATGTGTCCCATCGCAGTAGGGTTTGTTGGAAGAATGACCACAGCGGCAAAAAGCTGTTACTTTATTTTTTTGTGTTTTGTTGCCATTAGTATCTTTTACAATAATGTTACCATAGACCAGCAAAGGTCCGTTGGGGGCTGTTTCGACAATGCTCTCTACAGCGATTTCACTGTTTTTTTCTTTTTCGCTATTCATATAATAACACAAGGCGCCACTGGGGCATTTGTTAATTTGCTCTATAATTCTTCTGGTATCAGCACCACCGGGCTTTATCCATGGTTTTTCTGCAGGATTAAAAACTTGGGGCAAACCATTTTCGCCACGCCAACAAATGGCCGAATGTATACAAACATTCGGTTTCCAAACAATTGTTAAATCGTTGTTCGAATACTTCATAGTGATTTCTTTCATTGTAGAATATTTTAAACTAACAATTAATTAATGTCTTGCAGCCGGAGATTTATCCCTGAACGAAAGTAAAGCAACATTCTATTATGTCATACTCCTACAACCAAATTCACCGGTTTTGTTATTAAAAAAAATGCTCCATATTTGAATTTCTATGGAATCGGAATTGCTCTATGAAATAGCCCTTACCCAATTGTCTGAAATAGGGCCTGTGTTGGCTCGTAATCTGGTGAGTTATTGCAGTGGAGTAGAAAAAATATTTTCTGCCAAGCAAGGTGTTTTAGAAAAAATACCGGGTATTGGTTCTGTACGTGCCAAAGCAATAGTTGATAGCCGGCAGAATTGTCTTATAAGGGCAGAGAGAGAAATAAAGTTTATAGAGAAACACCGCATTACTCCACTCTGGTATTTAAATGCAGACTACCCAATTAGATTACAAAACTGTAATGATGCGCCCCTGCTCTTGTATTATAGAGGCACCACCGATTTAAACAAGAAGAAAACCATAGCCATTGTTGGCACACGAAACATGACTGACTATGGTCGAATGGTAATAGAAAAACTGATGGCCGAGTTAAGCCCTTTTGCACCACTTATCATTTCGGGCTTGGCCTATGGAGTAGATATAACTGCACATAAAGCAGCGCTTAAAAACAATTTAGATACGGTGGCCGTGGTGGCCAATGGGATGGACCAAATGTATCCGAAAGCGCATTTAAAAACGGCTAAAGAAATGCTGGAGCAAGGGGGCATACTCACCGAGTATATGAGTGGCGCCATAGCCGACAGAGAGAATTTTCCTCAGCGCAACCGTATTGTGGCCGGCATGTGCGATGCCACCATATTGATTGAGTCGGCAATAAAAGGAGGGGCTTTGATTACCGCTGCACTAGCGAATGGTTATAATAGAGATGTGTTTGCATTTCCGGGTGAGGTAAATAAAACCTACTCACAGGGATGCAATTATTTAATTAAAACAAATCAGGCGCATTTGGTTGATAATGCTGATGATATAATTTCAATGCTTAACTGGGACCAAAGCACGGCACAGAAAAAAAACATTCAACGCGATTTATTTGTAAACCTAAGCGATGATGAACAAACCATAACGGAAGTGTTACGAGAAAAAGATGCCATGGATATTGACTCCATCTGCATTCAATCTAAACTTAGCAACACCAGCGTGGCATCGGCTTTACTCATGCTTGAGCTCAATGGAATGGTGCAGGCCTTGCCGGGTAAATTGTTTAAGCTGGTGTAAGGTCGAAAGTTCCCGGAGGGTAGACTACCGCCGTAAGATACAAGCCATTGCCCGGTACAGCAAAATTAGCTTGACGATTATCGCCACTGAGCACAATGGCTTTAAATTGTTCAATCGACATTTTTCCCATGCCCACTTTCATCATGGTGCCCACCAGCCCACGAACCATGCCGCGTAAAAACCGGTTGGCACGTACCTCAAACATGATAGAGTCTTTATTTACTTCTTTCCACACAGCCAAATCAATTCGACAAAGGGTAGTGGCATTATTGGATTTTCGTTTGCAGAAAGTTTTAAAATCGGTTTGTGTTTTTAAAAACGCAGCCGCTTCATTCATGAGCTCCAATTTCAAATGTCGGTAAGGAAAAAAGTAAGAACGATTATCCAAAAAGGGATCTTTTTGGTAATGAATAAAAT
>DAIMNW010000105.1:0-8524 GCA_036719905.1 Chitinophagales bacterium | reverse complement strand
CCAGTTTTTGTGTGGAGGAGAAACCGGCACTTTGAAGATTGATTAAATAGATACCGTTGGATAATTCACTGAGGTCAATCATCTCATCACCTATTTGATTAGGATTAGTTACTGAATGATTATAGACTTGCCTACCTTGAATATTTAGTATGCGTATATTCAGTTGCTCACTTGCATTAGGCAATACGTAACGCACAATGGTAGATTGACTGGCCGGATTAGGCAGTATTCGCATGATTCCATTCTCATTAGCTGCGGTAGCAGATTGACGAATGACATCAAAATATTCTGTATTGTTTACCTCGTTCAGATTTACGGTGTAAACCTTGCCGGGTTCCATATCCGGTGATACTGGAATGTTGAGGTAATTAAAGGGCATGTTTACATAGTAAACTCCATCTTTTTCATAAACCTGATCGGCTTGATTGTTATCATCGGCTTGTGGTTTAGGTGCGCCTGAGCAGGCACTATAAGTGGTGATGGGTGAGTTGGTTGTAGCACCTCCGGTGCAGGTTACCGTATACCAAAAATCGTAGGTAGCACCTGGAGTCAGATTATTGCTGAAAGTGAGGGTAAGGCTGGTTCCATTTACAGTGGCCATGCAATAGCCGGCTTGCAAAGTAGGAGAAGTCTGGCGCCAGTAAACTCTGTAAGCAGCCGCTGGGCTTTGGGCTCCCGGATGGGCTGGCCAGCTTACAGTTACCAACGAACAATGATTTAAAACCGGCGTTACAGTTGGTCCATTGCTTATTGACCCTACTCCACATCCTGATAAGGTAGAAGCACTGGCTGGAGCCGAAAAATAAATCTCAGTGCCTGTAGGATTGCAACGGTACATGGCCCAAAAATCATAGGTATCGCCTGAAGTTAAATTAGTCACTGTCTTTGAGCTTTGACCGGTTACGTATATATCGGCATATCCGGCTAGACCTTGTTTGCGATAACGAAGTTTGGTTGAAAATTGATTGCCTACTGTGGGTAAGTTTACAGCAATAGTTCCATAGGTAGTTGCTCCTGTTGAGATGATAGGTGCATCGGCATCTATACTAATCTCGAAATTACCTGATGAGTTGCCCACGCCTGAAACCTGCACCCAATAAGTACCACCGGGTGTAAGCGTTCCAGCTGGTATAATAAGAGTGGATTGACCGCCAGTCGCACCTGAGGCATCATCGTTGCAGGCTACCTGTGTGATGGGTTGCGAACAATCTGCTGAAACATTGGTATATAATCCTAAAATAGTGTTGAAGTTGGTGGTAGCATTATTGGTCGAAATTTTCAAATCAATATTGCCACATTGTGGGGCTATGAACTTGTACCAAACGCTTTTTAATGCCGAAACCGTTCCCGAGCAAGATGCACCTGGGGCAGTTTCACCTGGTTGAGCTTTAGAGGCATAAGTAGTTCCTGTAGTAGCACCCATATTCGGATTAGCAATATTATTTTGACTATTATCCCCAATGTTATAACGCAAAGAGCCAAAATTTTTTGCATTGCATATGTTATCATTAACCGGTGGCGTAGTGGGTGCCAATTGAATAAAGGCCGTTACCCAGCCGTCGAGTGGCATATTGTAATACACTTGCCCTGTCCAACCGGCAGGCCATACCACATTATTAAAACTTCCATGCACAGTATCGGCCACCATAATCAAAAAACCATAGCTGCTGTTAGGCATATAACCGTTTAAACCATTGATAGTCAAAGTGCCACTTAAATAGGCATCCCCATTAACAGTCATCCTGGGCGATTCATATACCGGAAAAAAACTGATTCCTCTCCAATCCATTTTCACATTGCCAGATGATGTAAAATCACCATCAATAGTTACTTGTGTATCATCGGTTAAGGAACCTTCCCCAAGCCAGAAGGTAGAATTGCTTTGAATGGTGAGCGAATCATTGATGATGCTGCCGTTGCCTGAAATAATATTGGCACCATTAAAAATGGTTAAATCATCCAGATTTACTCCAATATTGTATCGTAGAGTAGAGCCTGGCAATAGCTTTAACTGGCCTGTATTCACATAAGGTGCACTGCTTTCTAATGTCCATCTAGCTCCGTTCTGAAATACTATGCTTCCACTGTTCGTGATGGTGGTAGAAGATTGGAATAATTCGGCGCCACTATTAAAGTTCATGGCAAAAGTGTTGTTGATTACACCACTGGTAAAGTTTACATACCCATTAAAAAGTATATATCCGTAGTTATTCAAAGTTGCATTCGATACTATATTGGCACCCGTTGCACTCGTGATATTACCCCCAAGGTAATTGTTGACGGTTCCATTGCCAATGAATAAGAAGTTAATAGTACAATTCGAGCTATAGTTATTAAAAGTGCTGGTAGGCTGACCTACAGTAATGTTTAATGTACCGGAAAGTATGCCATCATTATCAAATGTCTTATTGGGATTCAATGCGTTACCTACAATGAGGGTTTTGGTGCCCAAGCAAAGAATGGTAGCCCCTGCCGAATTTGTTAGGTTAACATCCACCACTACCCCTCCAAAACTATTGCCACCGGCAATTATCACCGAGTCGCCGGAAAGAATGGTACTACCCGGATACTGCGAACCCTGCCAGAGAGACGTATTTGACCAATAAACTGGTAGCGGAGATCCCGAATTACCGTTAAATGTATAAACCGTTGCAAAACTGTTGGTAGACAGTTGTGTAAGCAGACTTATTAGAATAAGCAGTTTTGTTGGTGCCCAACTGCCAAAGGATGTAATTGTCTGTTTCATAGTAGTATAAATTTTAGTGTTAGGATGCAATACTATTATTGAAATCATTCTAAAAATTTTGAAATTGATAAGTGCTGCCTGAATAATAACAAGTGATAGATAGACGAATACCAGCGATTTTTAGTAAATAGTATTGTCCAACCCTCACTTATTAATTAAAACCCATCACTTATTAAGCCCCTACCTATCGCCTGCTTAATAATTTCAACATTTACATACTCTTTTTTCCGTAGGTATACTCTTTATGAAGTTTTTACCTTTAATCGCCCAAATAATTAATTGCAATTCAAAAGAATAAGTAGTCTTGGACAAGCTTGATGATTTGACTAATTAGTATAATTTATCTTCAGATTGCTTTCAGCTGAATAAATACGCACAAGTAGTAGATATTAGAATATGAAAAAATACAGTCTGCTTTTTTTATTAATTATAAATGCCTTTAGTACTTATGCTAATGGTGATTGCTCTTGCTCTGATCTCAATGCATTGAAAGCACAAGCGAAAGATAAAGTTGTATTAGCTCAAAGACTTCTCCTTTCTAAAAATGAAATTTGCAAAGCAAAAGGAGACGAAATACTTGCCAAAAATTTTATTTCTACCGGTAAGCTCGACTCTGCCGTGTTATATCTTGATAAAGCTAAAGCCATTTACACTCAACAAGGTTGCGACGATACAGTAAAAATCGATTTATACGAATTTTATGCAAACGTATTTTATAGCAAAGGCAATTTTGGCAAAGCACAAGAGTACAGTTTGAAAGCGCTGAAAGCTGCCGAGGCAGCCGGTAATTATTCGGAGCAAGCCACTTGCAATACCATGATTGCTCAACTTTTCAACCAAACCAATCAAGCCACAATTGGAATAAACTATACACGAAAGGCAACACAGTTGCTTTCAAAAATTAACAATCTCATTGAAAAAAGAGATGTCATGTATCTTATTAGTAAACGCTACCTCTGGCATTATCAAGATACTAAAGTGGAAAGCAGTCTCGATACTTCAGGTATTCTTAGTTGGCAATTACTCAGCCTAGCCAGAGCAACCAATAGCCCTGCTTATGCAGCCAAGGCGTTTAACAGCCTGCAGGGTGTTGAATATGAAAAGGGGAATTGGAAAAAAGCACTAGCGTATCTGGATAGCTCGTTTAGATATATTACGCCAGACAACATTGTAGATCTCCAACTGTATTTCTCAGATAAGGCCGATATCCTTATTGAACAGAAAGATTATACCACAGCATTGCAGTTGGCTGATACGGCCATTGCACTTATTAAAAGATTCAATATGCCTGCTTATACGGCAGAGTATTATCAATTAAAATCAAAAATTGCCAATTTGAAAGGTGATTACAAGCTTGCTCTGGATTATACTTTAATGTCGAAAGCACTCAACGACAGTATCAGAAATGCAGAGCAAACTAAAGAAGTGGCTGAGTTAGAGAAAAAGTACAATCAGGAAAAAAATGAGCGTAAGATTCACGAGTTGGCACAAGAGAAACAGATTTTTCTACTAATGGCTATTGCTGCCTTGATGGCTGTGGCAGCTATTGCTTTCTATTTGCGACAGCAAAAACTGAAACACAAAAAAGATATTCTGGAAACTGAGCAACGATTAAACAGGGCCCGAATGAATCCACATTTTTTCTTCAACGCACTTACTTCCTTGCAAACTATTGCCATGAGAGACAACGATGGAAAAGCAATGGCTTCCAATCTTTCAAAATTTTCGCATATTATGATAGAAACCCTGGAGAGCACCTACAAAGAGTATGTGACCATCGAACAAGAAATTGATTTTCTAACTGAATATCTGGAATTGCAGAGAATGCGTTTTCCAAACAAATTCAACTTCCAGATTAGTATGCATGATGATACAGAACCCCACGAGCTGCTAATTCCGGCTATGATTCTTCAGCCATTTATCGAAAATAGCATAGAACATGGATTCAGTGGCATCAGCTATACAGGAGTGGTCAATGTATATTTCGAAAAGCAAGAGCATGATATTGCCATAACCATCACCGATAATGGAACCGGATTTAAAGAAAAAATGCAAGAAAAGGGTGGTCATATTTCAAGAGCCAGTCAAATCATAAAAGACAGAATATATTTGTTAAATATTAAGTTGAAAACCAAGGCACGTTTCTCCATAGAAAATGCCTCAACTGGAACAGGAGTAGAAGTTAAAATATATTTGCCCATTCTATATAAAGATTAGATTACTAATAACCGATAATGAAGCGCCGCTGCGGCAGGTATTAAGAGAACTATTAGCCATCACCTGCCCCGATATCACTGAGATTGAAGAAGCAGATGGGGTAAAATCGGGAATAGCCAAAATAATTAGCTTCCAACCTGATGTTTTGCTATTGGATGTTGAAATGGATGATGGAACCGGCTTTGATTTATTACAAAAATTGCCATCTCATCCATTTCAATTAATATTTGTAACGGCTCATAATAAGTATGCCATTGAGGCCTTTCGATTTAGTGCTATTGATTTTTTATTAAAACCAGTAGAGCCACTTGCCCTGCAACAAGCTATTAGCAGAGCACAAACGCAATTGAAGCAGAAAGACTTGCAACAACAATTGGAAGTACTTATGCAGCATATCAGCCAGAAACCGGATACACATCACAAAATTGCCCTTCGCGATGCCGAACATATCTATTTTGTGCCGGTGGCCGATATTACCTATTGCATGGCTGATGGACCCTATACACGTTTTTATTTTTCCAAAATGGAATCTATTATGGTTTCCAAAAATTTGAAAGAATATGAATCATTGCTCGAGCCCTTCGGATTTATAAGAACGCATCATTCCTATTTAGTAAATGCCGAAAAAATTTGACGATTTGATAAGAACAATGGCGGATCATTAATTATTGAGAATCATATAGAGGTTCCTCTTTCGCAACGCAAAAGAGACCAAATATTGCAGCTACTTGAAAAGAGGATGTAAGTATTTAGAAAAAAAAAAGTCTTGCATTACAGGCAAGACTCTTTTTTTTAAATCATCAACTAATTACTTCTCTATAACCAATTTTTGAGTTATAGAAAATCCGTTACTCTGCAAATTAGTCAAGTAAATTCCATTAGGCAATTCGCTCACATTAATGCTTTCATCACCTATTTGATTTGGATGGTCAAGCACCTTTGAATAGAGTTCTTTTCCTTGAATATTTAAAATCCGAATAGTCAACTTGTCACTTACAGTTGGCAACATATAACGAATTATTACGGCTGATTTGGCTGGATTAGGCAGTAAGTGCATCAAGCCTTGCTCGGTAGCTATCGTTGCCGATTGGCGATTAATATCAAAGTATTCAGTATTGTTTACCTCGTTTAATTTTACAGTATATACTTTACCAGATTCCATATTCTGTGGTATAGGTATGTTTAAATAGTTGAATGGCATATTTACGTAGTATACACCGTCTTTTTCATATACTTCATCTGCCTGGTTATCAGTATCGCCTTGTGGTTTAGCAGCTCCACTGCAAGCCGTATAAGGTGTAATTGGAGATGTAGCCATGGCACCCCCTGTACAGATTACTGAATACCAAAAATTGTAGGTTGCACCAGGGATGAGATTATTACTGAAGGTAAGGGTTAGGCTTGTTCCATTCACAGTGGCCATGCAATAGCCGGCTTGCAAAGTAGGAGCAGTTTGGCGCCAGTAAACTCGATATGCAGCGGCAGTTGTTTGTGCTGCAGGTAATGCCGGCCAACTAATAGTGACTAACGAGCAATGATTAGTCACAGGAGTAATGGAAGGACCACTGGCAATATTAGAACCTGTGCATCCAGTCAGTGTGGTAGTGCTGGTTTTTGCAGAAAAATAACGTTCATTGCTGGCTACTGAACCACAGTCATGAAGCGTCCAAATATCATAAGTTGTGCCGGAAGTCAAATAGTTTAATATTTTTGAACTAAGACCAGTAACATATTGATCAGTATAACCAGTGTTGCCTTGCACCCTAGACCTTAATCGGGTAGCATATTGATTAGTGATAGCGCTACTTGGTGAAGGAATATTTACATCTATGGTTCCGTAGGTAACTGAATTGATGGTAAGGTTTGGAACATCTCCATCAATATCCAATTGGAATGCCCCTCCACTTGTGCCAACACCCACTACTTGTATCCAGTAAAGTTGACCAGGAACCAGACTGCCGGGCGCAAAATTAAGGGTTGATTGCCCCGTAGGGGTAGCTAGTGGGTCGTTATCATTACATGCAACTAATGAAATGGTTTGATTACAGTCTCCAGAAGGGTTGGTGTAAGCAGATAAAATTGTATTAAACGCAGTATAAGGGTTGAGGGTGCTCACTTTTAGACTAACTCCTCCACACTGAGGTCCATAAAATTTATACCAAAGTGATTTCGGCGTATTATTAACACCGCTACACAAAGAACTAGGAGCTGATTCGCCAGGCTGGAACGTAGCTGCAGAACTATTGCCTTGTAACGAACCAAGGTTAGGGTTTACAACTCCGTTCATAGAGAAGTTACCTGAGTTATATCCGGTTAAAGACAATGTTATAGCCTGACAGATATTATCATTAGGTAATACTGTAGTAGTACAAGAGCTAACGCTCATAATAATAGAATTTGAAGTGGCACTTGAAGTGCTAAGGCAACTGGCGTTGCTGGTCATTATACATGAAACGTTATTGCCATTTGAAAACACAGATGAAGTGTAGGTATTGCTGGTGGTATTCTGAACTGTTGTTCCATTTACTTTAAAATCATAAGTGGGAGAAGCGCCGCCGTTTGTTGGTGTGGCAGTAATGGTTACTGAAGTTCCTGCACATACATTATTAGTGGATGCTGAAATGGATACCGACGGAGAAACACTAGCGCTGATTTGAATAGTTACCGAACCGCTAGTTGCTGTTAAAGGACTGGCACAACTTGCATTGCTGGTCATTACACAGGTAACAGCATCATTATTTGCAAATGAACTTGAAGTGTAGGTATTGCTCGTGGTGTTCTGAACCGTCGTACCATTCACCTTAAAATCATAAGTGGGTGAAGCGCCGCCGTTATTTGGGGTGGCGGTAACGGTTATGGAAGTGCCTGCACATACATTATTGGTGGATGGTGAAATAGAAACCGCCGGAGTAACACTAGCGCTGATTTGAATAGTTACCGAACCGCTAGTTGCTGTTAAAGGACTGGCACAAGTTGCATTGCTGGTCATTACACAGGTAACAGCATCATTATTGGCAAATGAACTTGAAGTGTAGGTATTGCTCGTCGTATTCTGAACCGTGGTACCATTCACTTTGAAATTATAAGCAGGTGAAGCGCCGCCATTAGTTGGGCTGGCGGTAATGGTTATCGAAGTTCCTGCACACACATTATTAGTGGATGTTGCAATGGAAACCGATGGGGTGACATTAGGATTAATCACCATCGTAACCGTTCCGCTTGTTGCAGTAGTTGGACTGGCACATGTTGCATTGCTGGTCATCACACATGTCACTGCATCATTATTGGCAAATGAACTGGATGTGTAGGTATTGCTTGTAGTGTTCTGCACAGTAGTTCCATTCACCTTAAAATTATAAGTGGGTGAAGCACCGCCGTTAGTTGGTGTGGCGGTAATGGTTATCGAAGTTCCTGCACATACACTATTAGTTGATGCGGCAATAGAAACCGATGGAGTAACACTTCCGCTGATTTGAATGGTTACCGAACCGCTAGTTGCTGTCAAAGGACTGGCACATGTTGCATTGCTGGTCATCACACATGTCACTGCATCATTATTGG